>JAAYZQ010000242.1 GCA_012514775.1 Anaerolineaceae bacterium | reverse complement strand
CCCCGCACGATGAGGACGCGCTCCTGCTGCCACATCTCGGCCGTCTCTTCCCACAGGCTGGGAAAGATGACCACCTCGATGGTGCCCTGCAAATCCTCGAGCTGGGCAAAGGCCATGGGCTGGCCCTTCTTGGTCATGATGCGCCGCAGCGAGCTGAGCATGCCGGCCATGGTCACCTTCTGGCCGTTCATCGTCTCGTCCACCTGGCCGCTGAGGACGGTGATGGTGTTCTCCAGGGTGGCCCACACCCGCGACAGGGGATGGTCCGAGATGTAGGCGCCCACCAGCTCCTTCTCCCAGCTCAGGGCCTCGCGGCGCGAGACGTCGGGCACGTCGGGCAGGTCGGCCGCCAGCCGGGCCGTGTCGGCAAAGGCATCCATGTCGAACATGGAGAACTGCAGGGCGGCGCCGTGGGCCTGCTGGCTGATGCTGATCATGCGGTCCATGACCGCCAGGAGCTGGGCGCGGGTGCCCATGCCGGCCAGGGCGCCGGCCTTGACCAGGCACTCCAGCGCCCGGCGGTTCACCTGGCGCAGGTCCACCCGCTGGCAAAAGTCGTCGACGTCGGCAAAGGGCTCCTCTCGGCGACCATCGGGAGTCGCGGAGCGGCGGGCCTCCAGGATGGCCTCCACCGGCCCCTCGCCCACGTTCTTGATGGCCCCCAGCCCGTAGCGAATGGCCGCCTTGCCCTCATCCTCCTCGATGGTAAACCCGATGCCGCTCTTGTTGACGCAGGGCGGCAGCACCTCGATGCCCAGGCGCCGCGCCTCGGCGATGAGCAGCCCCACCTTTTCGGTGTTGCCCTGCTCCACCGTCAGCAGCGCCGTCATGTACTCCACCGGGTAGTGGGCCTTCAGATAGGCCGTCTGCACGGTGATGATGGCATAGTCGGAGGCGTGGGCCTTGTTAAAGCCGTAGCGGGCAAAGTACTCGAAGGCGTCAAAGATGCGGTGGGCCGACTCTTCGTCCATGCCGCTGTGCTCGTGGGCGCCCCGCACAAAGCTCTCGCGGTGGAGGACGAGCTGCTCCCGGATCTTTTTGCCGACCGCCTTGCGCACCAGGTCGGCCTCGCCCGGCGTGTAGCCGCCGATGTCGGTCAGGATGCGGATGATCTGCTCCTGGTAGACGCAGATGCCAAAGGTCTCGCCCAGGATGGGCTTCAGGGCCGGGTGGATGTACTCCGGCTCCTTGCCCTGCAGCCCGGCGATATAGTCGTCGATGAACTCCATGGGGCCCGGGCGGTAGAGGGCCAGGACGGCGACGATGTGGTCGAATTTGGTCGGGCGCATGGAGGTCAGCACGCGGCGCATGCCGGCCGATTCCACCTGGAAGATGCCCGTCACCTCGCCGCTGGACAGCAGGCGGTAGGTGTCCGGGTCGTCCAGGGGAATGTCGTTCTGCGTAAAGGTCGTGCCGTGGCGCTCGCGGATCAGGTCCACGGCGCGGCGCATGATGGTCAGGGTGCTGAGCCCCAGGAAATCGACCTTGAGCAGGCCCGTGTCCTCCAGCACGTCCATGGTGTACTGGGTGACGGGCAGCCCCTCGTCGGCGCCCCGCGTCGGCCGGTGGAGCGGCGTGTACTCCACCAGGGGCTTGTCGGTGATGACCACGCCGGCGGCGTGGGTGCTGGCGTGGCGCGAGACGCCCTCCACCTCCAGGGCCGTGTCCACCAGGGTGCGGACGTAGTCGATGCCCTCGTACATTTGCCGCAGCTCGGGCACCTGGGTGATGGCCTCCTCCAGCCTGGCGCCGGGACCGCCGGGCACCAGGCGCGCCACCTTGTCCACCTCGCCCAGGGGAATGTCCAGGGCGCGTCCCACGTCGCGGACGGCGGCCTTGGGGCCCAGGGTGCCAAAGGTGATGATCTGCGCCACCTTGTCGGCGCCATACTTTTCCACGGTGTAGCGGATCATCTCCTCGCGGCGGTCGTCGGGAAAGTCCAGGTCGATGTCGGGCATGGTCACGCGGCCCGGGTTCAGGAACCGCTCAAAGATCAGATTGTGCTCCAGGGGGTCCAGGTTGGTGATGCCCAGCCCGTAGGCCACGATGCTGCCCGCCGCCGAGCCGCGCACGTTCCACCACATGTCCTTCTCGCGGGCGAACTGGCACAGGTCCCAGACGATGAGGAAATAGACGTCAAAGCCCATGTCGTGGATGATACGCAGCTCGTGGTCCAGGCGATTGCGGACCGCCTCGCCCGCGGCGGCCTCGCCGTACAGGCGCTGCAGCCCGGTCTCGGTCAGGTGCCGCAGGTAGGTCTCGGCCGTGTAGCCCTGGGGCACGTCCAGGCGGGGCAGGTGAAAGCCGCTGGGCGCCAGGTCCACGTTGCAGCGCTCGGCGATGAGGAGCGTGTTCCCCAGGGCCTCCGGCAGGTCGGGAAAGAGGGCCGCCATCTCGTCCGCGCTCTTCAGGTAATAGCTGTCGTTGTTCATGCGCAGGCGGTCGGGGGAGGTCATCGTCTTGCCCGTCTGGATGCTGAGGAGCACCTCGTGGGCGTAGGCCTGGTCGCGCCGCACGTAGTGGACGTCGTTGGTGGCCACCAGGGGGATGCCTGTCTGGCGGCTCAGCTCCACCAGGCCGCGGTTCACGGCCACCATGTCGGGCAGGTCGTGCTCCTGAAGCTCCAGGAAAAAGTTGTCCGGGCCAAAGACGTCCCGGTACCAGGCGGCGGCCTCGGCGGCCCTGTCGGGGCGGCCGTGCTGAAAGTGGCGGGGCACCTCGCCCGAGCCGCACGACGAGAGGGCGATGAGCCCCTCGGCGTGGGCGGCCAGGAAAGGGCGGTCGACGCGGGGCTTGTAGTAAAAGCCCTCGAGCTGGGCCGCGGTGGCGATCTGCATCAGGTTGTGGTAGCCCGCCTGGTTCTCGGCCAGGAGCAGCAGGTGGGCCGGCCTGGTGTCCTGCTGCGGGTCGCGGTCGGTCATGCCCCGGGGCGCCACATAGATCTCGCAGCCGACGATGGGCTTGATGCCCGCCTTCTGGGCCGCGTGGTAAAAGTGGAGGACGCCAAACATGACGCCGTGGTCGGTGAGGGCCAGTGCGGGCATGCCCATGCTCGCCGCCGCCTGGATGAGGTCCTTCACCTTGCCCAGGCCGTCGAGCAACGAAAAATCGCTATGGACGTGCAAGTGAACGAAATCCACCCCGCGGGCTCCCGTGCATGAAGTCCCTTCGATTATACCATACTTTGGCCGGCCCGGGAAAGCGCCGGGGGGCGGTTCCGGAGATTTAATCTTTGGGGTAACTGCTCAGGCCTCCGCTGCGCCGCCGGTTGAAACCGGCGTCTGGGACCAGAAACGCGTTAAAAACGCGTTCGTAGCCCGTGTGGTGCGAACCCGTTTCAACGGGTTTTCGGTGTCAGCCGGGCGTTTCAACGCCTGGCAAACCTTCTCGCCGGAGCGCCGGCAGCTCGCCGGCGGGCCGCGGGGTAGAATCACTGAAAGGATGAAGAGGAACTGAGCCCACTGATGCGCGCTACCCTTCAGTGATCTCATCCCCCTCAGTGCCTCAGTGATTCACCCCCTTGCGCCCCGCCGCATTCTGCGCCAAGGGCGGCTTGTTATCCGCCCGGAGCAGCCAGAAGTGCAGCCGGAAGCACAGCCAGCCGGCAAGCTGCCGGCGCTCCCGGTACGCGGGATCTCGTCGTTTCCGGCCGGGACCTCCCGAATTTGCCACCCCGCCCCGATGGGTGTATAGTGCATCGCGACAAGCCTCGCGCGGCGCTTCTCGCCAGGGCTTTTTGACCGCGGTGCATCGGGGGCACGACCATAGGGAGAGGACGTGACCGGCGGCCACCCGATGCGGATCGGTGTGGCCGCCGCCTTGTGTCCTTCCAGGCCCGGCCCCGCCAGCCACCCATCGCTCCGGAGGCGACCATGTCCGTAGAGGTCACGCTGCACACCGACGAGGCAGGGCAGCTCTTTGCCCTGTCGGGCGGCCGGCCCCTGGCCGGGCCCACGCCCCTGGCCGCGCTGCCCGCCCTGCCCGCCCTCCAGGCCGGCGCCTACGACGAGGGACGCGCCCTGGCCGCGGCCCTGGGCGGAGAGAAGCTCCTGGCCCTGCTGGACGACGACCCCGACCGCCTGCTCCTCCTGGCCTGCGACGCCGAGGCCGAAGCGGTCCCCTGGGAGTTCGCCGCCCTGCCCGGCCGGCAGTTGCTGGCCTGCCGCTACGGCCTGCTGCGCCTGGTGGACCGTGACGCCCCGCCGCCGGGCAACGGCGGCGAGCTGCAGTTCGTCGCCCTGGCCGCCGACCCCCTGGTGGACGGGCAGGGGCAGCCCCGCGAGGGCTACCGCCTGAAGCTGGAGGACGAGCTGCGGGCCATCCGCCGGGCACTGCAGGAGGGCGGCAAGGCCCTGAGAGGATTCCGGATTGCGCCCACGCAGGACGCCCTGCTCAAAGCGCTGGAACGCGGCCCGGCGGTGCTACACCTGGCCTGCCACGGCAACGTCGTCGTAACCAGTGATGCCGGGGAGACGGCCGTCCTGCTGCTCGAGGACGCCGACGGCGGATCGGACCCGTTGCCGGGCCGCGACCTGATGGCCATGCCGTCCCGGGGTGTGCTGCGCCTGGTCCTCTTGAGTGCCTGCCGCACCTCCGAGGGCCAGTCCAACCTGGCCCGGGCGCTGGTCCTGGACGGGATTCCGGCCGCCATCGGCATGCAGGGCTTGTTCCCCGACGATCTGAGCGACGAGCTGGCAGCAAACGTGTACCGCATGCTGCTGGGAGGGCATCCCCTCGGCGAGGCGCTCCGCCGGGCGCGCCTGGCCATGCGCCGCAGGCCGGACGTCGCCGGCCTGCCCGTGGGCTATGCCGCCCGCGGCGGCTGGACGCCCCTGCCCCTGGCCGGCGGCCGGCCCGAGGTCCACCGCCTGGGCCTGCCGGGCGCCTGCAGCCTGCCCCAGGAGGTGCAGCCGCCGCGCCCCATCCTGGGCCGCAACGGCGAGCTGCACGCCCTGGCCCGGCTCTATAGCGGGGGAGCCAAAGTCGTGACCGTGGTGGGCACCGGGGGCGTGGGCAAGACGGCCCTGGCCGCGGCCTTTGCCGAGCGCTTTGCCTGGCGCTGGGCCCGGGGCGTCCTGGGGCTGAGCTTTGCCGGCGGCGAGGTGGACGCCGCCCGCTTCCGCGGCGACCTGCTGCGCGGCCTGCTGGGCGAGCAGGCGGCCCTGGGCCTGGCCGCCGCCGGCCCCGGCGCGCAGGCGCAGGCGATCCTGGCCGCCCTGCGCGACTGGGACGGGCTGCTGCTCCTGGACAACTACGAGAGCGTCCTCCAGGCCCTGGCGGCCGGGGCGCGCGACGCCGGCGCGGAGGCCGGCCCCCCGGCGGCGGAGGGGACGGACCTGGCGGCCATGCGCGCCCTGCTGCGGGCGGCGTTCGTCGACGACCGGGGCCTGCGGCGCCTGTGCCAGGAGACGCCCGCCCTCCAGGGGGCGCTCCCCGCCTTTGGCTCCGGGTTCAGCCTCGACGACGCCATCGACGCGCTGCTGGCCCACTGCCGGACGCGCGCCCTGGTCCCCGAGCTGCTGGCGGCGGTCAGAAAGGCAAACCCGGGGCAATTTGCCCGGCACTTCCCGGGCGCGGCTCGCGGGGCCGCCGCGGACGAAGCCGCCGGCGTCCACCGCCTGGTCTACCAGGTGGCCGAGGGTGGCGCCCGCCTGCTGCTCACCAGCCGGGAGCACCCGGCGGGCCTGCCGGGCGAGGTGGTCTTTCCCGGGCGGGAGCCCCTGCCCGGGCTGCGGACCGACCCGGCCGCCGAGCTGTTCCTGAAGCACAGCACCAGGGCCAGGAAGGAGGAGCCGGCGGGCCGGCGGCTGGCGGCCGACATTGCCCGCGAGACCGAGGGCCACCCCCTGGCCATCGCCCTGCTGGCCGGGGAGTACGACCGCAGCCCCGTGGCGGCCGAGGCCTTCCTGGCGGGCTGGCCCGACGAGCTGGACGCTGCCCGGCGGGAGGGGCTGGCCGGCCACCACGTCACCTTTGCCGCCGCTTTCAACCGCAGCT
>JAAYZQ010000241.1 GCA_012514775.1 Anaerolineaceae bacterium | reverse complement strand
TGAGGAGAAATCAGAAAGAAATCAAACGTCGGTTTGTTGCACGGCCGGCGCCGGCGAGAGCCGCGATGGCCCTCTACGGCTGCGGCGTGGGAGCCAGGATGTTGGCCTTGTCCACGATGCCATAGTTATAGATCTGCTCGGTGGTGATCAACCGGGCCCGGCCGGCGCCTTGCTCCCGGACCTCCTCGGTGGTGTTGGTCCACATCTCGTCGGGGGCCAGCACCAGCACCTCGCCCCCCACCTCCAGGGTCACCGTTCCATCGCGATCTACCTGCACGATGCGCACGCCCTCCATCTCGGCCGGCACGGCCAAGACCGCTATCAGCCTGGTGGCAGCGCCGCCGCCCGCGACGCCGCGCAGGCTCGTGCCGTCGCCGTACAGCACCTTCAGCTCGTCGTTCACTTCCAGGGGCAGCCTGCTGTGCACAGAGCGGCTGTCGGGGTCAAAGCCGTGGGTCGGAAAGTCGATCATGGGGCCCGGTTGGCAGTCGCCTTCAACACATTCACCCTCGACGAGAACCTCATGGTCGATGAACACAACCTCGTTGGCAGGCAGCTCCCAGCCGTGCTGCGGCGTGATCGTCGCCGGCGGCGGGCTGGGGCTGGCCGAGGCGGTGGGCGCCAGGGTTGGCGTGGACCAGGGTCCACACGCTGCGACGAGGGCCGCCAGCAGGACGGCGGCCAGGGCCGGCAGCAGGTAGCGGCCGACCACGTTTCCCATGATTGTCCTTTGACCTGGCATCGCAGCCTCCCTTCGAGCCTGACGGCTCGAAGGGCATTATAACACCCGTTTTGCTTTTGTGCAATTCGCGCCGGTCTGGGCCGCCTCCACGCATGGAGGAGCGGGGCCTCGCGCCGACCCGGGGGCCTCGGTTCGCGCCGTGGCGGGTTCCGTGCTACAATATGGCCGCCGAGAAATGGCCAAGACCGGACAGCTCGACAAGGAGGTCCCATGAGCAAGATCGTCATCGTGAAGGGCAGCCCTCGCCGCGAGGGCAACAGCGCCATACTGGCCGAGGAGTTGGCCGAGGGGGCGCGCTCGGTTGGAGCACAGGTGGAGAGCTTTTACCTTCACCACATGGACATCAATCCCTGCGATGCCTGCGACGCCTGCCATTCTGAACCGTACCGCGGCTGCATCGTGGACGACGACATGCAAATCCTCTATCCCAAGCTGGTGGAGGCCGACGCCATCGTCATCGCCAGCCCGGTGTACTGGTTCACCGTTTCGGCGCAGACCAAGCTGTTCATGGATCGCTGCTATGCCCTTGTCGACGAGAACGGCTACCTGCTGCGCGGAAAAAAGTACGCCATCGTCATGACCTACGGCGACGCGGACCCCTTTATCTCGGGGGCCGTCAACGCCTTCCGCACGTTCCAGGACGGGTTGCGCTACGTGGGGGCCGAAATTGCCGGCTTTGTCTACGCCAGCGGCGACGCGCCGGGTGACATCCGCTCGGACAAGGCGACCATGGCCCGCGCTTATGAGCTGGGCAAGAGGCTGGGCTCCGGCGGCTAGCGCGAGGCGAAAGCCAGCGTCACGCAGTCGTTCGGCCTTTGGATGCCTAGGGCTCACTCCAGGGCAAAGCCCTGGTCCGCCAAGACGCGCCGCAGTTGGACGCGCACCGGCTGGGAGACACGGCGCGCCGAGTGCTCCGTCCAACCATAGTCCTCCATCTCGCCTTCGCAGCCAGGGACGGCCACCTGGCGCCCGCGGTAGATGCCGGTGGCAACCATTGCCTGGTCGTATGCGGCCAGGGCTTCCGCCTCGCCGGCGGTGTCGTAGAACTCCCAATGGAGCACGGCCTCCAACGGCAGTCGGGGCTTGACGAACGGCCGCACCGCCGGCCAGCCCAGGGTCATGCCCGAGATGGGAAAGACCAGTCGCGGCAGTTCCAGGAGCTCGATGACCTCCGCGGGATGGTTGCGGATGGCGCCGATGTAGCACATGCCCAAGCCCAGCGATTCGGCCGCCAGGGCCGCGTTCTGCATGGCCAGGGCAGCGTCGACGGCGGCCACGAGAAAGCTTTCCACCCCTGTCGTCACCTGCTCGTAGCCCCGCATCTCGCAGATACGATCCAGGCGGCTGAGGTCGGCGCACCAGGCAAGGAACACCGGCGCCTGGAGGATGCTCTCCTGGTCACCGCACAGCTCCGCCAGGGCCGCCCGCCGGGCCGCTGCGGTCACGGCCACGATGCTGTAGGCCTGCAGGTTAGACGACGTGGAGGCGCGCTGCCCGGCAGCCACGATGGTCTCGACCATGTCACGGGGCACCGGGTCGGGCTTGTAGCGGCGAACCGAGTAGTGGCGGCGGATCTGCTCGATGGTGGGTGTGCTCATCCTGTCCTCGCTCCTCCTTGCAGGTGCTCCGGCAACACGTCGCGGCGAAAGACGTCCTCTTCAGTTTCGCGACGCCGCACCACCGCGGCCCGTCCCCCCGTGACCAGGACCGTAGCCGGCCGGGGAATGGCGTTAAAATTGCTCATGGATACTTCCTGGTAGGCCCCGGTGTCGAGCAGGGCCAGGACGTCACCCACCTGCACCTCGGGGATGGGTACCGTGGGCATCAGGCGATCGCCATAGCAGCTCCGCCCGACGATGTCGGCCCTGTCCACCAGGGGAGCATCGGTCTTGTTGGCAAAGAGATAGTCGTGCAGGTGGTGCTCGTAGCGCCCGCCGGTGAACCAGAACTCGGTGCTGTCCACAACTACCAGCTTCCAGCGGATGGGCTGGCGCACGGCCTTGATGGCGCAGACGGTGGTCAGGTGGATGCCAGCGTCGCCGTGAACGGCGCGGCCAGGCTCCACCTGCAGCATCAGGCCCCGCGTCTCGATGCCCTGCCGCGGCAGCTCGCGGCGCAGCGTCCGGGTGCAGGCCTCGGCATAGTCCTCGAAGCTGGGGGCCTGATCCTGGTTGGGATGGGAGACGATGGTGTCGATGAGGCGAGCCATAATCCGGTGGCGGGCCTCACTGCCGAGCAGCTTCATGCCCTTGGAGAGGGCAAAGAGGGCACCCAACTGCAGCGGCTCGGTATAGTCGGTGGCGGCGTTAAAGGGATCTCGGGGGATGGCAAAGCCGCCGCCGATGTCGATCTCTGTTGGCTGGAACCCGCCCAGCGCCTGGCACACCCGGCCCAGCTCCCGGGCAAAGGCAATCATCTGCTCATCCCAGTAGCGGGTGGAAGGATGGTGCCGGCCATGATGCTCGTGGATGCCTACCAGCTCGACGTTCTCCATCTCCTGGATGCGCCGACCCAGGGCCACGACGTCTTCAAAGGCTAGGCCGCCCTTGTAGACCATGGCCGCCACGTCGGTGGGCACCAGCCCTTCGGCGGAAAAGTCGCTGTGCTGTACAAAGCCCGAGATGGCCGGCTTCAGCCGCAGTCGCACCCGGATGGTCCGCCCCAGATCAGTAGCCGCCGCGTGGATGACGTCCAGCTCCTCGACGCTGTCGATGGTCAGGCGCACGCCTTCGGCGACGGAGCGGTAGATGTGGTCCCGATCTTTGGGCACGCCATTGACCGAGATGAGCTCACGCGGAAAGCCGGCCTGCAGCGCCACCGATAGCTCACCCGAGGAATAGACGTCGCAGCCGCAACCCTCGCTGGCCAGGATGCACTGCGCGGCCGGAATCCAGTTGGCCTTGGCCGCGGGCAGGATCTTGACGGGGCCATCGGGCCAGCCCGCCTGGAACCCTGCCTGGAAGCGCCGCACGTTGCGGCGGATCTGGTCCTCCGACAGGAGAAAGAGGGGAGATCCAAACTCCTGGAGCAACTCCAGCGTGTCGCACTCCTCGACAAAGAGATGCCCGCCACGGGTGGAAAGACAGTCGTCGAGACGCTTGTCAGCCATTGCTTGACCCCTCCTTGTGATCGAAGGCGCGAACAGGTGCGCCATGTGCCTAATCAGCCGCCAGAGTCAGCAGCAGCGGTACCAGTGCGGCATTGAGCCGCCGGTACCCGGCTGCGTTGAGATGCAGCAGATCCTGGCTGTACTCGGGCCTCGTGCTCCGATGATCATCCGCCAGGAGCGCATAGCAGTCCAGAATGGTGACGCCCTCTTTCTCCAGGGTGTGGATAAAGGCGTTGACCTCCTTGATGGCCGCGGCGACGTCATCCGACCAGAACGGCAGCCACTCCGGCGGCACGGGCCCCGTGGGAAAGATGGTGGTCAGAATGACCCTGGCTCCGAGGTCGCCCGACCCGGTGACAATCTGCCGAATGTTCTCCTGGCAGTTGGCGACGATGGCCTCTCTGCGATCGGGGAAAACCGAGATCGAATTCAGATCGTTGATGCCCACCTGGATGACGACCACGTCGGGCCGCAGGGGCTTGACGTGGTCGTCGAAACGGTGAAGGGCTTGAACAGAGGTTTCGGCAGCGATGCCGCGGTTGACAAAGTGGAACTCGGACAGTTCTGGAGCGGGCCAGCTCGCCGCCCGAGAATCACCAAAGAAGACGACGGTCCTGCGATCAGCGCTCAAGATCTGTTGCTCCGGTTCTGTGCTGTAATGGCTCAGCCCGAGGGGGTCCAGCCGGCTCCCCTTGTGCTGCGTATAAAACTGCCAGCTCAGCCTGTAAAGGTAAACATTAAGCGCCACGGATGCCACCAGCAAGAGTGCCAGCGCGCATATGATCGCGAGCAGCCGGCGCGGTGGTTTCATGGCGCACCTCGAGGAAAGGCCAACGATTCCATTACAGGTAGCGGCGAGTTCGCCGCCGGTACGACTCGTACTCCTCTCCAAACTGCGAGAGCAGCGACTCTTCTTCCGATGGTATGTCATGAAGATGATGGTAAAGCCCTGCCGCGGCCGTGGCGCCCAGGAGCCAGCGCGAGTTGGCCAGCAGCGAGAGCCCCAGGCCGGACAGCCACCAACCGACGTACATCGGATTGCGGCTGAGGGCGTAAGGGCCATGAGTAACGAGGGCTGTAGGCCGGTCGATGTGGATGTGGCGCGCGGCAGCCATGGCCCAGGCGATGAGACCCAATCCGAGGGGCAGGAGCGCCACGCCACCGGCGCGCGGGGCACGGGCATCGCGGGCGATGGGGCGGGCCACCAGGGCATGCAAGGCCCCGCCCAGGGACAGGGCAGCGACAAAGGCTTCGGGGATGGGCGCGTTGGCCCAGAAGTCCTTCGTGAAGAACGCCTTTACCGCCATTCGACGAACCTTGTACCCCCTCCGGTGGTCGCTCTCGGCCCGGGCGGCCTGGCTACGCGGCGGAGAGTGCCCGCCGCAGTAAGGCCCGGGTCACTGCGGCCTGGATCATACCAGAGTGAAACCGTTTCGTCAAGCCACGGCTCTACCGGAAGTTGCCCCTTTATGAGAACGTTGGTACAATGGTCGCAGGTCAGGCGGCTCGCGGGCGAGGCCGTTGACTCGCCCATCTCTGCTTCAAGCCGCTAGCCATCACAAGTATCTCACAAGGAGGTTACATATGTACAAGAAGCTCTTTATTCCCGGGCCAACTCACGTGCGGGACGAGATTCTGCAGGCCCAGACGGTGGGCATGGTGGGTCACAGGAGCAAGGAGTACTCCAAGCTGCAGAGCGAGATTACCCCCAAGCTGCAGAAGCTACTCTACACCAACCAGCGTGTCTACCTGTTTGCCTCCTCCTCGTCGGGCGTCATGGAGGGGGCGGTCCGGCAGGCGTCCACCAAGCGGATGCTCAACACCGTTTGCGGTGCCTTTTCCAAGCGCTGGCACCAGATGACCCAGGCCAACGGTGTGCCGTGCGACAAGCTGGAAGTGCCCATGGGCCAGGCCGTAACACCCGAGCTGGTGGACGAGGCGCTCTCCAAGGGCGATTACGACGCCATCACCCTCACCCACAACGAGACCTCCACGGGCATCATGAACCCCGTGCAGGCCACCGCCGCCATGATCCACGAGAAGTACCCCGACGTGCTGATCCTGGTGGATGCCGTCAGCAGCATGGCCGGCGTCAAGATCGAGGTCGACGCCTGGGGCCTGGACGTCTGCCTCGCGGGCACGCAAAAGTGCTTTGCCGTGCCCCCCGGCCTGACGGTCTGCGCCGTCAGCGACCGGGCTCGGGAACGGGCGCTACAGGTCCCCAATCGCGGCCACTATTTTGCCTGGGACCAGATGGACAAGAAGTACGAGGCGAGCCAGACGCCGGCCACGCCGGCCATCAGCCTCATCCAGGCCCTCGACCAGCAGATGGACGACATCCTGGCCGAAGGGCTCGACGAACGCTTTGCACGCCACACCGAAATGGCCGAGATCGTCCGGGAGTGGGCGCGCAGCAACTTTGGCCTCTATGGCGACGAACGCTACCTGTCCAACACGGTAACCAACGTAGAGAACACCCGCGGCATCAGCGTGGCCAGCCTCAACGAAGAGCTCGGCAAGCGCGGTGCCATGATCTCGAACGGGTACGGCGACCTGAAGGAAAAATGCTTCCGCATCGGCCACATGGGCGACCATCAAGTGGCCGACATCCGCTGGCTGTTGGATCAGATCAACGACATCCTGGGGCTCTAGACCTGCAGGGCGAGAATGGGAAGGACGCCCGCTGGTGGCGTCCTTTGTTTCAGTTAAAAGGGAGTGGGTGATGAAAGTCCTGATCTGCGATTCCGTGGCACCCGTTACCGTGGATACGCTCCGCCAGGCGGGTCTCGAGGTCGATTACCGGCCGGACATCACGGCCGAAGAGTTGCTGCGCGACGCCGGCCAGTACGAGGCCATGGTAGTCCGCAGCCGCACCAAGGTTCCCAAAGAGGTCATTGACGCGGGCAAGAACCTGAAGGTCATCGTCCGCGGCGGGGTCGGCGTGGACAACATCGACGTGGCCCACGCCAAGAGCAAGGGCGTGGACGTGCGCAACACCCCAAAAGCCAGCTCGAACTCGGTTGCCGAGCTGGCCCTGGGCTACATGCTGGCCCTGGCGCGCAAGATCCCCCAGGCGACCATGAGCATGGCGGCCGGCGAGTGGAAAAAGAAGCAGCTCGGCGGCACCGAGATCGCGGGCAAGACGCTGGGCCTCATCGGCTTTGGCAACATCGGCCGGATGCTGGGTGAGAAGGCGGCAGCGCTGGGCATGAACGTCATCTTTTTCCGGCGAACCCCCACCGAGGTATCGTTCGCCCGGCAGGTGAGCCTCGACCAGCTCCTGGCCGAGAGCGACTATATCTCGCTGCACGTGCCCAGGACGGCAGAGACAGCCAACATCCTGAACGCCGAGACGCTGTCCAAGGTCAAGGACGGGGTGTTTATCGTCCAGTGCGGCCGCGGCGGGACCATCGACGAAGACGCCCTCTACGATGCCCTGGCCAGCGGCAAAGTGGCCGGCGCGGCGTTGGACGTGTTTGCCGACGAAAAGGTGAATCCGGGGAATCCCCGGCTGTTCGAACTGAGGGACAAGAGCGGCTTTTTGAAGGTGATTGGCTCGCCCCACGTGGGAGCCAGCACCACCGAGGGACAGGAACGCGTCGGCGGCGAAGTCGCCGACATTCTCATTGAATACCACAGGCGGAATGCCTGAGCGGCATCGAGCCGCGCATGGAGCTTGTAATGGCCAAAATCGCACCCTTTCGAGGAATTCGTTACAATCGAAACAAGGTCCAGGACCTGAGCCTGGTCGTGACCCAGCCGTACGACCGCATCCGGACCGATCTGCAAGATCGTTACTATGACCGGCACCCTTACAGTATCGTGCGCATCATCAAGGGCCGGGAACTCGAGACAGATACGCCCGATGGGGAGAACGTCTACAGCCGGGCAGCCGACTACTGCAGTGCATGGCTTGACGCCGGCTACCTGCAGCGCAGCAGCAAGCCCGCCTTTTACGTCTACCACCAGACGTTCAAACATCCCGATGGCACCAGCCTGACGCGGAAGGCCTTCATCGCCGCCCTGGAGCTTGCCCGGTTCGAAGAGGGCATTGTCCTGCCCCACGAGCGCACTCTCTCGGGCCCCAAGGTGGACAGGTTGAACCTGCTGCGGGCCACAGAGGTCAACTTCGGGCAGATCTTTATGCTCTATCCCGATCCGCAGAACCGCATCAACGCCATACTAGAGACCGCCATCGCCGGCCGCGAACCGGACATTGACCTCTGCGAGCTGTTCGAGGCCGACGTTCGCCAGCAGGTGTGGGTGGTCGACGACGAGGACGTGGTGGCCCAGGTGGTGGCCGAGATGGGGCCCAAGCGGGGACTGATCATCGCCGACGGACACCACCGCTACGAGACGGCCATCAACTTCCGGGACGAAATGCGGCAGAAGCACCCCGATGCACCCGCCAATGCGGCCTTTAACTACTGCATGACTACGCTGGTGAGCATGGACGACCCCGGGCTGACCATCCTGCCCACGCACCGGGAGATCCACGACTACCGGCAAAAGTCCGTGGAGCAGGTCCTGGCCGACGCCCAGGCCTACTTCGAGGTGACGCCCGTGGCGAGCCGCGAGGCGTTGGCCGAGGCCATGGCCCAGGCCACGCCGGCCGACCGGCGCATCGGGTTCTATGACGGCCGCTACTACCTCCTCCGGCTGGCCGACCCGCAGATCATGGCCAAGGTGGTGCCCGATCGCGCCGAAGAGTGGCGCATGTTGGACGTGAGCATCCTGCACGAGCTACTCATCGAGCGGGTGATGGGCATCGACAAGGCCCGGGTCGAGGCCAAGGAGAACCTGGACTACCATCGCGACCTGGACCTGGCGCTGCAGCAGGTGGACGAAGGCCGGGCTCAGTGCCTGTTTATCCTGAACCCGACCCGCATGTCGGAAGTCAAGGCCTGCTCCGACAAGGGCGAAAAGATGCCGCAAAAGTCCACCGACTTTTATCCGAAGGTCATCGCCGGCCTGGTGGCCCTGGCCGTCGGGCCGAAGGAGCGGCTCTAGCCCGAGCCCACGATGGATCAGAACGGGGATGAGGCACCGACCTCATCCCCGTTTTTCATTTGGGTTGCCTTGTAGGAAACTCGGCACGCCGAGCCCATGGATTCTAGGTAGGAAAGCCGCCATACATGATGAGCACCACCAGCAGGGCAAACAGCAGGCCGTTGACCAGGAACGGCAGATCGGTATAGACCATCATCTCTGGCGCCCCGCCCTGCCCCTTGACGTGGATCAGGTATTGGTAGCGAAAGATGCCATAGATCACAAAGGGAATGGTGAGCATCATGGCGTGGTTGTCCGGTAGATTGTCGGCCGAGAAGGTGTAGAGGGAATAAGAGATGATGGCCCCGGTAGCGACGAGGTGGCTCATCTGGTCCAGGTAGTCGACGGTGTACTCTTCCAGGA
>JAAYZQ010000240.1 GCA_012514775.1 Anaerolineaceae bacterium | reverse complement strand
GCCATACCGCCCTCGGCCTCCTCGTCGATCTCGCCCTCGGCGGATTCGGGCCAGGGGGCGATGATGAGGGCTTCGGGCCACCCCTCGCCCTCTGGCCAGGCCGCCTTCAGGTACTGCCAGATCTCTTCGGTGACAAAGGGCATGTAGGGATGCAGCAGCCGCAGGCCGCCGTCCAGGACGCGCACCAGGGTGGCCTGCGCCCTGGCCCGGGCCGCGGGGTCGTCGCCGTAGAGGCGGATCTTGCAGGCCTCGATATACCAGTCGCAGAACTCGTTCCACAAAAAGTCGTTGATGCGCCGCCCGGCTTCCCCATACTGGAAGCTGTCAAAAAGGGCGGTCACCTCGCCGATGACCCGGTTGAGCCGCGACACGATCCAGCGGTCTGGCAGCTCGGCCGGTCCCGCCTGCCCGGCAGCCGGCGCGGATTGCAGGTTAGAGATGACAAAGCGGGCCGCGTTCCAGATCTTGTTGGTAAAGTTCCGCGCCCCCTCCAGGCGCCGCGGGTCCAGGTTCATGTCGCTGCCCGGCGTGGAGCTGGTGAGGAGCGTGTAGCGCAGGGCGTCGGCGCCGATGCGGTCGATGAGCTTTAGCGGGTCATACTCCTCGATGTTCTCCATGGACTTGCTGATCTTTTTGCCCGTTTCGTTCCTGACCAGCCCGTGCAGGTAGACCGTCTTGTAGGGCGCCTGGCCCGTCATCTCGATGCCCAGCATCATCTCGCGCGCCACCCAGAAGAACAGGATGTCATAGCCGGTCTCGCGCATGTCGGTCGGGTAAAAGCGCCGCATGTCGTGGGTGTCGTCGGGCCAGCCCAGTGTGCTAAAGGGCCACAGCCCGGAGCTGAACCAGGTGTCCAGGACGTCCGGGTCCTGGCCGATCTGGTCGCTGCCGCAGTGGGCGCAGCGGGTCGGGTCCTCCATCTGGCACGTCTGCTGGCCGCAGTTGTCGCAGTACCAGACCGGGATGCGGTGGCCCCACCAGAGCTGGCGGCTGATGCACCACGGGCGGATGTTTTCCATCCAGTTGTAAAAGCGGCGCTCCTCCCGTTCAGGGATGATGGTCGTCTCGCCCCGGCGCACGGCGTCGATGGCCGCCTCGGCCAGCGGCTTCACGTTCAGGAACCACTGGGTGCTGATGCGCGGCTCGACCACGGTATCGCAGCGCTGGCAGTGGTCGACGCTGTGGTGATAGGGCTCCACCTTGACCAGCAGCCCCTCCTTCTCAAAGTCGCGGACCACGGCGTCGCGGGCCTCGTAGCGGTCCATGCCCTCGTAGGGGCCCGCCAGCTCGTTCATCGTGGCCGTGTCGGTCAGGACCGTGATGGCCTCCAGCCCGTGGCGGAGCCCCACCTCGTAGTCGTCGGGGTCGTGGGCGGGCGTGATCTTGACCGCCCCCGTCCCAAACTCCGGATCGACGAACTCGTCGGCCAGGATGGGGATGGGCCGGCCCATGATGGGCAGGACCGCCGTGCGGCCGATGAGGCGCGCAAAGCGCTCGTGCCCCTTGTGGGTCGCCACTGCCACGTCGCCCATGATGGTCTCCGGCCGGGCGGTGGCCATCTCGATGAACTCGGTGGCGCCCTCGGCCCAGCGTCCGCTGCCCCACGGGTGCTCGGGTCCCTGCCAGTCGTCGTTCACGATGGGGTAGCGTATGGTCCACAGGTGGTCGTCGTGCTCCTGGGGGATGGCCTCCAGGTCCGAGATGGCGCTTTCGCAGCGCGGGCACCAGTTCACCAGGTAGGCGCCGCGATAGATGAGCCCCTTCTCATAGAGGCGCACAAAGGCGGTGCGCACCGCCCGGCTCAGGCCGTTGTCCAGGGTAAAGCGCTCCCGCTCCCAATCACAGCTCACGCCCAGGCGCTTGTGCTGCTGGGTGATGCGCGCGTGATAGATGTCCTTCCACTCCCAGACCTTTTCCACGAACCGCTCGCGCCCCAGGTCCTGGCGCGTGATGCCCTGCCGGGCAAGCTCACGCTCCACCACGTTCTGGGTGGCGATGCCGGCGTGGTCGCTGCCCGGCAGGTAGAGCGCCTCGTAGCCCTGCATGCGATAGTAGCGCGTCATCAGGTCCTCGACGGCGGCGGTCATGGCGTGGCCCAGGTGCAGCGCGCCGGTGACGTTGGGCGGCGGCATGGTGATGCACCACGCCGGGCCATCGGCCCGGGCCAGCCCTGTTGCCAGGAGAGTCTCGGGCCTGAAGTACCCCTTCGACTCCCACCACTCGTACAAGCGACGCTCGGTGGTGTCAGGATCGTAGGTTTTGTCCATGTCTGTAGTTGTCCTTTGGTTCATTTTCGTTCCTTTCCCAAGAGGTTGGGCCGATAGGCCAACAGACGCTTTCTGGACGTTAACGTCAGCGTCGTCCATCGTCACCACCTCCTTTCCTGGCCACGACGATCAGTCGCTTGCTTCCGGCAGTATAGGGGCTGCCGTCCACGTCGCCATAGAGAGCCAGGGGCTCCAGGTCTGCACGCCGCAGCATGGCCGTTATTTCGGGTGCGGCGTAGTGGCGCACCGAGTGGGTGATGCTCTCGGCCTGCCCGCCCTCCAGCCACGTGTACGTGGTCGTACAGCGGCTGGTCACCGGGTCAAAGTGCGTCTCTTCCAAGATGGTTGCCTCGCCGTGCCTCTGCGACGACGCCGGACCAGGATCGCCGTCGTGCGTCTGGCGGTCGCGGTTCGGCAGGTCCAGGAACAGGGCGCCACCCGGACGCAGGATGCCACAGATCTGGTGCAGCACCCCCTCGTTTTCGGCCTCGTCAAAGTATCCGAAGCTGGTGAACAGGCTGACGCAGGCATCGAACTCTTGCCCGAAGGGCAGGAAGCGCATGTCGCCCAGGACCCACGCGGCCTTGGCTTCCCGGGCGGCCTCCCGCGCCCGGCCCAGGAGAACTGCCGAGCGATCGAGGCCGGCGACGCTGTAGCCCAGGCGCGCCAGGATCACGGCGTGGCGGCCCTGGCCGCAGCCCAGGTCCAGGATGCGGGCGCCAGGCCTGGGATCGAGGAGCGCCAGGACCCCGGCCACCTCCTGATCGGTCCCTTCCGGCGTCACCTTTGTGGCGAACAGCCGCAGGTATAGATCTCCAAAGTACGTCTCCCACCAGCTCATTACTCTTCTCGCACTGTAGGGGCGAACCCTTGCTGTCGCCCCGGGCAGGCGCAAGACCTGCCCCTACCCCGAATGTAGGGGCGAACCCTTGCGGTCGCCCCGGGCAGGCGCAAGACCTGCCCCTACCCCGAATGATTGAGGTGATACACATAAAAAAACCCTTTCGCCGACAAGGACGAAAGGGACACCTCTCGCGGTACCACCCTGCTTAGCGCTCGGCTCCGGCCTGCAGCCACCAGCCCGGTCTTTCGCCGACCGCTCACTCTAAGGCGTTAACGGGCCTGCCCGTGCTGATCTACGCGGCACTGGACCTTCAACCAGCCAGCTCCCAGGCGACCTTCGGCGGATGGCTACTGTAGGGGGCTTGCAGCCGGTGACCCCCCTCTCTGCCCAGTCGTTCACCAGGGCCCGTCCGCCTACTCCTCCTGCTCGTCGCTTTGTCTTGCCTATGTCGTTATCGGTCGGGGCGAGCCTGGCAACAGATGCCCGGCTCACCCGGTGTTGGGCGAAATTATATCCGACTTTCACGTATCTGTCAAGTGGGTTTGACAGATGACCACCCATGAAGTATAATCCGTTCGTTTGCAAGAACTCGAGCCTGCGAGCGAACCATTGGAGGAAGCGCAGAAGAGATATGAGAACGAGAAATAATGTCCTCATGATCGCAATCCTCATCCTGGCGATCATTGCCGTGTACGTGGACCTGCCCAACAGCCCCGGATTGCACATTGGGCCCCTGCAACAGGACTTTCGGATTCGCCAGGGCCTGGATCTACAAGGTGGTTTGCAGGTCCTGCTCCAGGCTGACGTAGAGTCGAGTGCGGATCTGGAGCCGGGTGCCCTCAGCGTGGCGGCGTCCATCATCGAGAACCGCGTCAACGCCCTGGGCGTCGTGGAGCCCCTGGTCCAGACCCAGGGTGAGCAGCGGATCATCGTCGAGCTGCCCGGCATCCAGGATCCAGACGAGGCCATCGCCACCATTCGCGAGACCGGCCTCCTCGAGTTCGTCGACGCCGGCACCCGCTACCTGCCGCCCATGACCGTGGTCCAGACCACCTATCCGCAGCTCGCCTCGCAGGGCGCCGAAACCCACAGCACGGATGGCGAGACGCCCGCCACGGGCACCCCCACCTCCACCCTCGAGATCGAGCCTCCCGCGGAGGCGGTTGCGCCCACGGAAGAGGAGACGGGAGACGCTGCCGCGGGCGAAGAGACGACCGAGCCGCCCGACGACCGGCCGGTGGTCACCGACACCGTGTTTGCGACCGTGCTCACGGGCCAGCACCTGCAGTCGGCCTACGTGCAGCGCGACGAGCAGACGGGCGAGTTCCTCATCGGCCTGGAGATGACCGACGAGGGCGCCCAGATCTTTGAGACCTATACCGCGGAGAACATCAACACCTACCTGGCCATCGTCCTGGATAAGGAAGTGATCTCCAGCCCCGTCATCGAGACGGCCATCCCCGAGGGGCGCGCCGTGATCCGGGGCAGCTTTACCCTGGAAAGCGCCCAGCAGTTGGTCATCCAGCTTCGCTACGGCTCGCTGCCCGTTCCCCTCCGCGTTGAAACCACGCGCACCATCGGCCCGACCCTGGGCCAGGACTCGGTGCAGCGCAGCATGCAGGCCGGGATCGTCGGGCTGGGCATCGTCCTGCTGTTCATGCTCATCTACTACCGGTTGCCGGGGCTCCTGGCCGACCTGGCCCTGATCCTCTACGGCCTCCTCAACCTGGCCGTCTACAAGGTGGGCTGGCCCATCCTGCTAGTTATCAGCCTGCTGTTGATCATCAGCTACTTGCTCGACCGACGGGACGTCTGGCCCCTGGCCCTGGGCGGTGTCCTCCTCGTGGTGACCTTTGGCCTGATGGCCGCCGGCTTCATGGGCGTCACCCTGACCCTGCCGGCCATCACCGGCTTTATCCTCTCCACGGGCATGGCCGTCGACGCCAACATTCTCGTGTTCGAACGGATGAAGGAGGAGCTGCGTGCCGGGCGCAGCCTGGCCTCGGCCATGGAGGCGGGCTTCAGCCGGGCGTGGACCTCCATCCGCGACTCGAATATCTCGACGCTCATCACCTGCGCCATCCTGTTCTACTTTGGCTCGACCTTTGGCGCGGGCACGGTCAAGGGCTTTGCCGTTACCCTGGCCCTGGGTGTGGTTATCAATATGTTCACGGCCATCACCGTGACCCGGACCTTTATGCGCCTGGCCCTGCAGTGGGCCGGTGAGAAGCTCGAAGAGAGCCGCGTCCTGTTGGGCGCCTAGCCGGGCAGGTGAGGGAGGTTTCGCCATGTTTGGAATCGTAGACAAACGACATTGGTACTTTTTGCTGTCGGCATTGATCATTATCCCCGGCCTCATCGCCATGGGATATTCCATCGCCACGTTTGGCTCGCCCATCAAGCTTGGGATCGACTTCACGGGCGGCGCCCTGCTGGAATTGCAGTTCGAGCAGGAGCTCTTGCCAGGCGAAGTGCGCGACGTGTTCGTGGACCGGGACTTTCCCGATACCACCGTGCAGAGCACGGGCGACCGGACCGTATTGATCCGCACCAAGCCGCTGGATCCAGAGACCAAGGATGCGCTGGAAAACGAGCTGGTCAACCGCTTTGGCCCCATGGAAGAGCTGCGGTTCGAGTCGGTCGGTCCGGCCGTCGGCGCTGAGGTTACCCGGGCCGCGGGCATCGCCGTCGGGGTGGCCGCCCTCTTTATCCTGTTGTTCATCATCTTTTCTTTCCGCAAGGTGCCCAATGCCGTGCGCTATGGCGTGTGCGCCATCTCGGCCATGCTCCACGACATCCTGGTCACCCTTGGGCTCTTTTCCATCGCCAGCCTGACCCTCAACTGGCAGGCCGATGCCCTGTTCCTCACGGCCCTGCTGACGGTCATTGGCTTTAGCGTGCAGGACACCATCGTGGTGTTCGACCGCATCAGGGAAAACATTCCCAAGCGGCGCGGCGAATCTTTCGAGACCGTGGTCAACCGCAGCCTCCTGGAGACCATCCACCGCTCGCTGGCCACGCAGCTCAACGCCATCTTTGTGCTCGTCGCGCTGCTGCTCCTGGGTGGGGCGACGATGAAGCAGTTCATCGCCGTGCTGCTGGTCGGCCTGCTGTCGGGCACCTATTCTTCCATCTTTACCGCCGTGCCCCTCCTCGTCGTCTGGGAGACCGGGAAGCTCATCGGCCGGCCGCGCGAGGCCACGGCCTGACGGCGCAAGACGCGGCCCGGCAAGGGTTGTGAACCGGGGCGTGAGAAATGTCGTTCTACCTTGACCGTCCACTGAACCTGGCCCATCGGGGCGCCAGCCACGAGGCTCCGGCCAACACGCTGGCCGCCTTCCTGCTGGCCCAGGAGCTGGGCGCCGATGGCGTCGAGCTGGACGTGCAGCTCACGCGAGACGGCGAGCTGGTGGTCATCCACGACCTGGCGGTGGACGCCACGACGGACGGCCACGGGCCAGTCCGCGAAAAGACCCTGGCCGAGCTGAAGGCGTTGGACGCCGGTTCCTGGTTCGACCCGGACTTTGCCGGGCAAAGAATCCCGACCCTGCAAGAGGTCGTCGATGCGGTGGGCCAGCGCCTGCTGATCAACATCGAGCTCAAGACCGAAAACAGGCGGGACGACGGCCTGGCCCTGGCCGTGGTGCGCCTGGTGGAGGAGAACCACCTGGCGGATCGGGTGGTCATCTCGTCCTTCAACCCCCTTGCCCTGTGGCGGGTGCGCCGGCTGAACCCCTGGATCCCCGTGGGCATGCTCTACTGCGAGGGCTTGCCCTTTTTCCTGAACCGGCCGTGGCTGCGCCACCTGGTGCGCCCCGACGCCATGCACCCGGAGTGGAAGATGGTGGACGCCGGCTATGTTCGGTGGGCCCGCAAGCGCGGCTACCGGGTACACACCTGGACGGTGGACGACCCGGGCCGGATGTGGCAGTTGGTCGAGGCGGGGGTGGACATAATCATCACCAACCGCCCGGACCTGTTGCGGCAGGTACTCCAGGCCGGGCACGAACCGGGCGCGACGCACGAGCCGGACCCGGGAGGGAGATGAGCTGTGCCGGAAGAAGTTCAGATCGACGACCTGGTGCGGCTGCGCAAGCCCCACCCCTGTGGCAGCTACGAGTGGCGCGTGGTGCGCGTGGGCGCCGACATCGGCCTGAAGTGCCAGGTGTGCGGCCGGCGCATCCTCCTCGACAGAAGCACGTTCAAGAAGCGGGTAAAAACGGTCATCCACCGCTCGGATGACCCGGGCGCCTGATTCCGGCCTACGAGGCGAAATAGGCCAGCGCTAACCGCACCTTTTCTTCCAGGGCCAGCGGCTCGCGGGGCAGGTTGCGGATGGCTTCCTGTGCCTCGGCCACGCTGTAGCCCAGGCTCGTCAGGGCGGCAATGAGATCCGCATCGGCCTGGATGGCGGCCAGGGACGGCACGCCGAGCTCGGCCGGCTCTCCCACCTTGTCCTTGAGATCAAACACCAGTTTGCGGGCCGTCTTTGGCCCGATCCCCGGCACGTGGCCCAGGGCGGCCACGTCCTCCTGGGCAATGGCCGCCCGGAAGCGCTCGGGCGTGAGGGCCGAGAGCAGCGCCAGGGCCACTCGCGGGCCAATGCCCGTCACGGTCTGCACCAGGCGAAACGTGGCCAGCTCCTCTTCGGTGCGAAAGCCGTAGAGGGCCATCTCGTTTTCGCGGACCTGGAGATGGGTGAACAGGAGGATCTCGTCTCCCGTCGAACCCAGGGCGCCGATGGCAGCAGGTGGGACAAACACCTGGAACCCCACGCCGCCCACGTCGAGGACGACGAAATCCTTGCTCGTGAAGCTGAGGATGCCCCGCAGGCTGGCAATCATCTCTGGCCCTCGCTGTTTTCTCTCCCCATCTCCTCTGGATCTGCCGGGCCTGCCTAGCGCTGGGCGCTGTCGAGCAGGGCCGACATGGTCGCCGAGTGGATGTGGCACACGGCCACGGCAACGGCATCGGCCGCGTCGTCGGGCTGGGGCACCGACTCCAGGTTGAGGAGCATGGTGACCATCTGTTGCACCTGCTGCTTGTCGGCCCCGCCGTAACCGGCGATGGCCTGCTTGACCTGGAGCGGCTTGTACTCGTAGATGGGCAGACCCGCGTCGGCGAGGGCAAGCAGCGTGACGCCGCGGGCGTGGCCCACCGAGAGGGCCGTGCGCGCGTTGCGGCTGAAGAACAGCTCTTCCACGGCGGCGGCGTCGGGCCGGTGCTCCCGCGCGATCTCGGACAGGCCGCGATAGACTATTTGGAGGCGAGCCGGCAGAGGCTGGTCCGGCGACGTGGTGATGACGCCACAGTCCACCAGGACCAGCCCCCCCTCCTCGGTTTCGCGCACCAGTCCGTAGCCGGTGATGGCCGTTCCGGGATCGATGCCCAGGACGAGCACTATTCCTGTTCCTCGTACTTGGCCATCAACTCGTCCGTGATGTCCAGGTTGGAATACACATCCTGGACGTCGTCGATCTCCTCCAGGCTCGAGATCAGGGTCATGTTCTGGAAGGCTTGCTTCTCGTCGAGGCTGACCGTGGTCTTGGGGACCATGGTCAGCTCGGCCGTGTCGATCTTGAGCCCGCGAAGCTGCAGCCCTTCGCGGATGATCTGGAAATCGCTGGGCTCGGCATAGATCTCGACCATGTTGTCGCTGAACACGACGTCGTCGGCGCCGCTCTCCACGGCGATGTCAAAGAGCGTGTCGTGGTCCCTGCCCTCGGTCTCGAGCGAAAAGTAGCTCTTTTGCTCGAACTGCCAGGCAACGCTGCCGGCCGCGCCCATGCTACCACCCGCGCGGTTAAACGCCCGCCGGATGTCGGCCAGCGAGCGGTTGCGGTTGTCGGTCACCACCGACACCAAAAAGGCGATCCCATGGGGACCATAGCCCTCGTACATGACCTCTTCCAGCGCTGCCGCGTCCTTGTCGAGACCCGCGCCGCGGCGGATGGCACGCTCGATGTTTTCCTTGGGCATGTTTTCTGCTCGTGCCTTGTCCACCGCCAGGCGAAGCCGGAAATTGACATCGGGATCGGGCCCCTCGCGAGCTGCGATGGTGATCTCCTTGGCCAGCCTGGTAAACGCCTGGCCTCTCTTGGCGTCGGCCGATGCCTTTTTGCGCTTGATGGTCGCCCATTTCGAATGTCCGCTCAACTTGACCTCCTACCTATCCTCTACGAATACGATTGAATGGCTTCTGTGCCACTGCCCCGGCTGGCAGCCCTCGCGGCGGGCCGCCGGCGCCCGTCCAGGCGCGCCTGGAAAAGGCGCGCGCGATATACACGTTCTGTGGTTCTGTTATAGGGTGCTCCCGGTCTGCCGCCCACCCCTCAATGTGCTCTGGAACTCGGTGAGGGCGTCCCACTCGCCCGCGGCAGCCAGCCTGGCCTGCTCCGGCCAGGTCGCGGGATCCGCCAGGCGCAACAGGCGTGGGTCGGCCTCCCGCAGGATGTCCTGCAGCCGATCGGCGTCGGCGGCGGCCAGGGCGGCAAAGGTCCCGACGCCCGCCTCCTGGAGGACGCTTGCGATCTTGGGGCCGATGCCCTCGATAAGCTTCAGGTCGTCGGCGGCGCCAGGCAGCGGGCCTCTGGCCGCAGGCTCCTCCACGATCAAATCCTCGCCCAGGTCTTCGAGCCCGGTGCCCGTGACGTCCTCCGCCCGGACCGAAAACGGATCTTCCTCCACGGACAGGGTCCCGAAATCGGGCTCATCCATGGCGGGGGGCTCCAGCGTCGGCTCGCCAATCGCCGGGGATATGGCTTCCGGCCCACCCACCGTTGGGGTAACGGGCGGCGCCTCCTCGACGGCTGCCGAGACCCTGGGCGTTTCCCATTCTTCTCCCGGCTCGTGGGCGGGTTCGGGCTCCAGCTCGAATTCGACGACGGGAGGCTCCTCTTCCCGCTTGTCGCGGGTCCAGAGCCACCAGAGAAGCCAAACAAGCAGCGCGAGACCGGCAATTGCCAGCACGATCCCGATGACCAAGGCCAACAACACTCTTCCGGACATCATGCTTCCCTCCTCGCTCGATCTAGGCTTTTAGCCCGGCTCCTGGCCGGGCAGACGCTCGTCGATCTCGTCGAAATCGATCCCGCTTCCGCGGAGGACCTTGCGTCCGCGGCCCGCGCCCAGGTCCGGGCCCACGAATCCCTGTTCCTCCAACTGCTCCATGAGGCGCGCGGCCCTGGGGAAGCCGATGCGCAACTGGCGCTGCACGAACGACGTCGACACGGTGCTGCGGCCCTGGATCAGGTCCAGGGCCTGCTCCAACAATTCGTCGCTTTCCTCCTCATCCGCCAGCCCTGCCCAGGGCGGGAAGAGGTGCGGCTGTTCCTCGCTTACCTGCTCCTTGCGCCAGAAATCGCTCAGCCGGTTGATCTCCTGGTCGGAGACAAAGCAACCCTGCAGGCGGATGGGGGCGGCCCTCTGGGGCTCCATGAACAGCATGTCGCCCCGGCCCAGCAGGCTCTCGGCGCCGACCTGGTCCAGGATCACCCGCGAGTCCACCTGGCTCGTGACGGCAAAGCTGATGCGGGCCGGAAAGTTGGCCTTGATGAGCCCCGTCACCACGTCCACGCTGGGGCGCTGGGTGGCGATGACGAGGTGAATGCCCGTGGCGCGGCCCATCTGGGCCAGCCGCGTAATGTGCCGCTCCACCTCGTCGGGCGCGACCATCATCAGGTCGGCCAGCTCGTCGACGATGACGACGAGGGTGGGCAGCGGCTCCTCGTCCTTGCGCCGGATGGCGCGCAGGTTGTACTGCTCCAGGTTGCGCACCCCTGCCTGGTGGAAGAGCTTGTATCGCACGTCCATCTGGCGGGTCACCCACGATAGGGCGCCCACCACCTGTTCGACGTCGACCACGACGGGGCCCACCAGGTGGGGGATGTCATTGTAGCCCACCAGCTCTACCATCTTCGGGTCGACCATGAGCATCTTCAGGTCGGCCGGGCTGTTGTTGAACAACAGGCAACAGACGATGGCGTTGATGCACACGCTCTTGCCCGAGCCCGTGGCACCGGCGATGAGCAGGTGGGGCATCTGGGCCAGGTCGACGGCTGCCGGGTGGCCCGAAACGTCCTCGCCCAGGGCGATGGCCAGCCGGGAGTCGATCTCCTGGAACTCGCGCGACTCGATGACGCGCCGCAGAGAGACAAGCGACACCTTTTCGTTGGGCACCTCCAGCCCGACCACCGGCCGGCCGGGCACGGGCGCCTCGATACGGAGGGGCGCGGCGGACAGGGCCAGGGCCAGGTCGTTGACCAGGTTCGCGATGCGGGCCACCCGCACCCGCTGCTGTCGCACCTCGCCGCCGGCCACTCGCCGCTCGATATAGCCCGGGTCCAGCCCGAACTGGGTCACCGTGGGCCCCTGGTTGATCTCGACCACCTTGGCCGGCACGCCAAAGCTGAGCAGCGTCTCTTCGATGATCTGCACCTTGCGCCGGACG
>JAAYZQ010000239.1 GCA_012514775.1 Anaerolineaceae bacterium | reverse complement strand
CTGCGCATCGCCATGTACGAGATCCTGTTCTGTGACGACACCCCCACAAAGGTGGCCATCAACGAGGCGGTGGAGCTGGCAAAAGAGTTTGGTAGTGACAGTTCAGGGCGGTTTGTGAACGGAGTGTTAGGCTCATTGGTAGCCAAAGAAGGCATTGCTGGTAGACAATGAACATTTTTAGCAATATTGGCATTACAGAGTTGATTGTTATTCTCCTGCTGGCGCTCCTGGTCGTAGGGCCCGAGCGCCTGCCAGAGATGGGGCGAAAGCTGGCCAAGACGCTGCGCGACGTCAGGCAAATGTACGAAAACCTGACCAAGGACCTGGGACCGGAGCTCATGTCGCTGCAGCAGACCACGCGCGAGCTGCGCGAATCGGTCGAGTCGGTACGAACCATTCCCAAGGACATGGTCGATTCGGTGGTAAAGGCGGCCGACCTGGACGACACGGTCAGCGATCTGAAAAGCCTGACGGATGATTTGGATCAGATGGGCAAGAGCCTAACCCAGGCCAAGAAGGTGATCCAGAATCCGATGCAGGCCGCGGTGAAAGAGGCGCGCGAGGTCATGAATCCGCCCAAGGCAGAGCCGGCAGAGCCGTCCGATGGGAAAAAGGCGGAAACCGCAAGCGCCGAGACCATCGCGAGCGCCGACAGCGTCGAGGACGTCAAGAACGCGGAGAGCGCCGAAAGCGTCGAGAGCGCAGATGTGGTGGAGAGCGCCGAAAGCGTCGAGAGCGCAGATGTGGTGGAGAGCGCCGAGATCGTCGAGAGCGACGTAGGGGAGAGAACCGATGACTAGTGCTGAGATGAGCCCGCCAACCGCACCCGAGGGCGAAGCGGCCGTCATGCCCCTGCTGGAGCACCTGAAAGAGCTGCGCAACCGGCTCTTCAGGGCATTCATCGCCCTCATGATCACGACGGCCATTAGCTTCTTTTTCACCCGCGAGGTGCTGCTCTTTCTCATCGCGCCCATGGGCGACTCGCTGCCCCAGGCCCTGAAACCCACCGAGTCGCTGGGCAACTATATGAAGGTGGCCCTGCTGTGCGGTGTCATCCTGGCCATGCCGTTCATCGTTTACCAGGTAGGCCGATTCATCGCGCCTGGCCTGACCAAACACGAGCGGCGCTACCTGTTCGTGCTTGTGCCCGGGGCAACCCTGTGTTTTGTGACCGGCGTGGCCTTTGCGTACTATATCATGCTTCCGGCGGCCATTCCCTTTCTCCAGGGTTTCATGTCCGACATCATCGAACAGAACTGGGCCATCGGCGAGTACATGACTTTCGTGACGTCGCTGCTCTTCTGGATCGGCCTGTCTTTCGAGTTGCCGTTGTTTGTCTACTTTCTGGCCAAGATGGGCATCCTGGATGCCCAGACGCTTACCAAGAACTTCAAGTATGCGATCATTGTCATCGCCATCATGGCAGCGGTCATTACACCCACGGTGGATCCGCTTAACATGGCCCTGGTCATGGGACCGCTGATCGTCCTGTACGCCATCGGGATCCTGCTGGCCAAGCTCGCTTGATCCGGGTGGCCGGCTGACGTTGCCGGCCACCCGCCACTCAAAAGAGGGCGTCTCACCCCGATACGTCCGAATTATACAGCCGAAAACTATAATCATGACAAGGAGGGCGTCAGCATGTCAGGCATCCGTGTATTGATCATGGGCGCGGCGGGGCGCGATTTCCACAATTACAACACGTTCTTTCGTGGCAGGGATGATTATAGGGTGATGGCCTTTACCGCCACCCAGATCCCCAACATCGAAGGAAGGGTGTATCCTCCCGAGCTTGCCGGGCCGCTCTACCCGGAAGGCATCCCCATCTATCCCGAGGCGGAGCTGCTCGACCTCATTGCCAGGCTTCGGATCGACCAGGTGGTCTTTGCCTACTCGGACGTATCCCACGAGTACGTGATGCACAAGGCCTCCATGGTGCTGGCGGCCGGTCCCGATTTCCGGCTGATGGGCTCGGGGAAGACGATGCTCGAGAGCACCAAGCCGGTGGTGGCCGTCTGCGCCGTGCGCACGGGCGCGGGCAAGAGCCAGACGACTCGCCACGTGTGCGATTCGCTGCAGAAAATGGGACACAAGGTCGTCGCCGTGCGTCACCCCATGCCCTATGGCGACCTCGTGTCGCAAAAGGTGCAGCGGTTTGCCACCCACGAAGACCTGGACCGGCATAACTGCACCATCGAAGAGCGGGAAGAGTACGAGCCTCACCTGGACCGGGGCGTGATCGTCTATGCGGGGGTGGACTACGAGGCCATCCTGCGTGAGGCGGAAAAAGAGGCCGATGTGGTCGTCTGGGACGGTGGCAACAACGACCTGCCCTTCTACAAGCCCGACCTGCACATTGTCGTGGCCGATCCCCACCGGGCGGGCCACGAGCTGTCCTACTATCCCGGCGAGAGCAACGTGCGTATGGCCGACGTCGTGGTCATCAACAAGGTGGATACGGCTGACCTGGCCGACGTGGCCCTCGTGCGCGAGAACGTGCGCAAGGTGAATCCCGGGGCAACCATCGTCGAAGCGGCCTCACCCATCTTTCTCGACGATCCGAGCGCCATCCGCGGCAAGAAGGTCCTGGTCGTGGAGGACGGCCCGACGCTGACCCACGGCGAGATGGCCTATGGCGCCGGTGTGGTGGCTGCCCGGCGCTTTGGCGCCAGCGAGATCATCGATCCGCGGCCGTATGCCGTGGGCACCATCGCCGATACCTACAAGAAGTATCCGACCACCGGGGCCGTACTGCCCGCCATGGGCTACGGCGACCGGCAGATTCGGGATCTGGAAGAGACCATCAACTCCACTCCCTGCGACCTGGTCATCATCGGCACGCCCATCGACCTGCGCCGCCTGGTCAAGATCAAGTGCCCCGCCGAGCGGGTGCGCTACGAGCTTCAGGTCATCGGCCAGCCCACCCTGGAAAAGATCCTGAAAGAGCGCCTGCCCCGGTAGGCCGGTCAAGAAGGCGGTTGGAACAGGCGGAACGCGACGTTCCGCCTGTTTGTTGTGCGCCAGGTTTACAATTGTTGGCTTTTGGTGTAGAATAGGGCTCGCTGTGACGTGTTGTTCCTTGCCAGTGTCGCCTGGCCATGCACAAGGAGGCAATCTGTGTCGCGAAGAGTCGCGATCCTGGGCATAGGCTACACCATTTCTCGTCCCCTGATGCCCGAGGCCTCGCACCGGCCGCGACGAGCTCTTTGCCGGACGCTCGAGCACCGTGGCCAGTCTGCCGCAAGGCACGCCTACAAGCACACGACACCCATACAGAGGTGAGATGCCACATGGAAAGTGAGAGGTCCCTGGAAGGTCTGCTCCAGGAGCTGAGCCCCGAGCAGCGCGAGCGGGTGCGGGGCTATGCCGAGTACCTGCTGGCCGGTCCGCCGGGGCGATCCGAAGCCGGGACCGGCGACGGACCCGGGCCGGAGGCCGAGGTAACCTTGCGCGAGATCACGTCCGAGACCGTGTACCAGATCTGCCGTCTGAGCGACACGCTCACACCCCCCAAAAAGTTCATGGTGGCGCAGAACGCGGTCTCTATCGCCCAGGCCCATTTCGAACCCCACGCCTGGTTCCGGGCGGTCTATGCCGACGAAACGCCCGTGGGGTTCATCATGCTGTACGACAGCCCCGAGGAGAAGGAGTACTTTCTCTGGCGTTTCATGATCGCCGAGCCGCACCACGGCAAGGGTTTTGGCCGGCGCGCCCTGGAGCTGTTGATCGACCATGTTCGGACCCGGCCGGACGCCACGGTGCTGGAGACGAGCTGTGGCCAGGGGGCCGGGAGCCCCGAGGGCTTTTACGAACGGCTGGGCTTTCGCCGCAACGGCAAGATCATCGACGACGAAGTGGTCATGGAGTTGGTGTTGTGAGGGAGAGGATGCCAGAGCCCTGGGAGCAGTTGCGGCCCGGCGATCTCGCCCTGTTGGGCCTGCCCTCCGACGAACACTCGTCCTTTCTCCGGGGCGCGGCTTTGGCCCCGCAGCGCATCCGGGAGGTCCTCTATTCAGGCGCCTCGAACCTGAGCGCCGAGAACGGCGTCGACCTGGGCAGCGAGGCGCGCTTCCGCGACCTGGGCGACCTCGATTTTGAGGGCACCGACACCTTTCGGTCCATCGAGTCGGCGGTCGGGCAGGTCCTGGCCCGGGGCGCGTCCCTGCTCGCGCTGGGCGGTGACCACGCCCTCACCTATCCCCTGGTCAAGGCCTTTGCCGCCGTCCACGGCCCCCTGGAGATCTTGCACCTCGACGCCCACCCCGACCTCTATGACGTGCTGGACGGCGACCGCTATTCCCACGGCTGTCCCTTTGCGCGCATCATGGAAGCGGGGCTGGCCCGCCGGCTGGTACAGGTGGGCATCCGTGGCATGAACCCGCACCAGCGGGAGCAGGCCGCTCGCTTTGGAGTCGAGGTGCACGACATGCGCGGCTGGCGGCCCGACTTCCGGCCTGACCTCACGGGACCCATTTACCTCTCGGTGGACCTGGACGTTCTGGACCCTGCCTTTGTGCCCGGGGTATCGCATCACGAGCCGGGCGGGCTGTCCACCCGGGAGCTGCTGGGCCTCATCCATCGCCTGGAGGTGCCCATCCTGGGGGCCGACATCGTCGAGTTCAACCCGGCTCGCGATCCGGTGGGCGTCACGGCCGCGGCGGCTGCCAAGCTGCTGAAGGAGGTGGCGGCCTGCATGTTGGCGTGGAACGGGGAGGACCGCGGGGAGCCCGGCCCGGGGGCATCGTGAGCGCCGGTGCCCGCGTGGAGAAATCATTCCAAGGAAAGGGTCAAGAGCCTATGGCAAGCCTGGAAGATATCGTGGAGCAACTGGAAACGCTATCGGCCGAGACCCTGGCCGAACTGGAGCGGTTCATCCAATACCTGGCCTGGAAACAGCGAGCGGCGGTCGAGGCGCCGGCCGGCCGCCGCTGGACCTTTGACTTTGTGGAGCATTTTCGGCGCGCCATCGTCTCTGCCGACCAGGACCCCGCCGGCATGGAGGTCCAGGTCGGCGAGGCGACCAGCGACGGGGACCAGCGCATGGCCCTCTGGCAGCACCCGCCCGTCCGCGGCTCGTCGCACGTGGAGTACCAGGTGCCCGTGCCCGCCAACGTGCGAAACCTGAGGCTGTGCTTTGCCACCGGCCTGCGCGACGGGTCGCAGCTGGCCGAGGGCAACGTCGTCGCCTTTCGCGTCTTTTGCAACGAGTGGCGGATATGGAGCGATACCCAACACGCGGTCAAGTGGCGCGAGCACGAGCTGCCCATGCCCAATGTGCCCGGCGACGTGGTGCGCATCCAGTTTGTGACCGACGGGTTGGGCAATCATCGCTGGGCGTGGGCTGCCTGGGCTGAGCCAAAGCTGGTGGGCGAGATCGAGGGTTAGGCGCGGCGAGCCATTTGATTCAGGCGGCGGCCAACGACCGGCCGTCGCGGCATTGAACCAGGAGGAGGCATCTGGCCATGGACTTTCAGCTTACAGACGAACAGCGCATGGTACGGGATATGGTGCGCGACCTCGCCACAAAAGAGATCGCGCCCCGGGCCGCCGAGGTGGACAAGACGGAAGAGTTTCCCGCCGACAACATTCGAAAGATGGGCGAGCTGGGCCTGCTGGGCCTGCCCTACCCGGAGGAGTACGGGGGTGGAGGCGGCGACTATCTCAGCTATGCCATCGCCGTCGAAGAGATTGCCCGCGCCTGCGGTTCCACGGCCCTTATCTATGCGGCCCACGTTTCCCTCGGTTGCGGACCCATCTACAGCTTTGGCACGGAGGAGCAGAAGCAGAAATGGCTGCCCCGCCTGTGCAGCGGCCAGGGACTGGGGGCATTTGGCCTGACCGAGCCGGAGGCCGGCTCCGACGCCGGCGCGACGCGGACCGTTGCGGTGCGCGACGGAGACTGCTATGTGCTGAACGGCAGCAAGATGTGGATCACGTCCGGCGCCATCGCCGACGTCGTGACCTGCACGGCCAAGACCGACCCATCAGCCGGGACGCGCGGCATCTCTTGCTTCCTCGTGGAGCAGGGAATGCCTGGCTTTATTCCCGGCAAGAACGAGCCCAAGATGGGCCTCAAGGGCTCGGTGACTTCGGCCCTGTCGCTGGAGAATTGCCGGGTGCCGGCCGAGAACCTGCTGGGCAAGGAGGGGGATGGCTTTCGGCAGATGCTCATCACCCTGGACGCGGGTCGCATCAGTATTGGCGCCATGGCCCTGGGCCTGGCGCAGGCCGCGCTGGACGAGGCCATTCGCTACTCCAAGGAGCGGGTGCAGTTTGGGCAGCCTATTAGCAAATTCCAGGCCATCCAGTGGATGATTGCCGACATGGCGACCGAGATCGAGGCCGCGCGGTTGATGATCTACCGCGCCGCGGCATTGAAAGATGCGGGCCGGCGCTTTACCAGGGAAGCAGCCATGGCCAAGCTCTATGCTTCGGAAGTGGCCGAGCGCGCAGGTTTCAAGGCCATCCAGATTCATGGCGGCTACGGGTACAGCCGTGAGTACCCCGTGGAACGCATCTACCGCGATCAGCGCCTGTGTACCATCGGCGAGGGCACCAGCGAAATTCAGCGGCTGGTCATCGCCCGGGAAGTGCTATAGGTCCTGGACGGAGGGACGCCGGCTTTGAGGGAATGCGTTCCTGGCCTGCGTCCCAGTTTACAATCGGTCCCGTGGTAGTGAGGCCGGGGAGGTCAAGTTCGTGGTAGAATTGCATCCATTGGTCGATCTGGCGCGCAGGAGTATCCAGGCCTACGTGCGCGAAGGCAAGCGAATCCCTGTGCCGGCCGAGCTGCTGCCCGAGATGCAGCGGGAAGCCGGGGCCTTTGTCAGCATCCATCGATACGGCCAATTGCGGGGCTGCATCGGCACCATCCAGCCCACGTGCAGCACGGTGGCCGAGGAGGTGATCGAGAACGCCATCGCGGCCGCCACCTGCGATCCCCGTTTCTCGCCCATCACCCCCAGCGAGCTGGTCGACCTGGAGATCAAGGTAGACATTCTGGACAAGCCCGAGCCGGTTCAGACCCTGGCGGAGCTGGACCCCAGGCGCTACGGCCTGATCGTGCAGTCCAAAAAGGAGCCGTGGAAGCGCGGCCTGCTATTGCCCGACCTGGAAGGCATCGACACCGTGGAGAAACAAGTCTACTGGACGCGCTGCCACAAGGCCGGCATCAACGATCCCGACGAGCCGGTGGAGATGTTCCGCTTCGAGGTCCACCGCTACAAGTAACGAGCCGCCCCGGCCTCACCGGGGCGAGCGGGCCAGGACCACGCCAGAGCGCGCCGGAACGCGCATGCCGGGCAAGGCACCGCGGCTGACGGTCACCTCCGCGTCGCCATCCTGCCAGGGGTTGTGCAGGCGCGCGCCCTCTTCCAGGCTTTGCAGGGGCACGTCGACAGTCACCGGCTGCAGCCTGGTGTTGATGGCGACGACTACGACCTCGTCTCCCAGGCGACGGCTGTAGGCCACCACTCCCTGGCCCTTGAACAGCCACGAGAAGTCGCCGCGGCGCAAGGCAGGGTAGTCCTTGCGAAGGCTGATGCAGCGCTTGACGTACTCGCGCAGCTCCCTGTCCCAGAGCCGTTCATCCCAGGGAAAGGCTCCCCGGCAACCGGGATCGTGGCCGCCCTCCATGCCGATCTCGTCGCCGTAGTAGATGCTTGGGGCGCCGGGGAACGTCATCTGAAAGAGCGTCGACAGGCGGTAGGCCGAGTCGTCACCGCGGGCCAGCGTCTTGAACCGGGGCGTGTCGTGGCTGCCCAGCAGGTTGAACTGCACCTCGGTGATGGGCCGCGGATAGAGGTCCAGGATTTCCTCGATGGTGGCCGCGAACTCTTCTGCGTCCAGGGTGGCGATGCTGTGGTAGCCCGAGCGCGCCACCTCTGCCTGGAGCAGGTTGTCGCCTACGAAAAAGCCTAGGCAGGCGCGGGACAGCAGATAGTTCATCACGGCGTCGCACTGGTCGCCCGTGAGCCAGCGGCGTGCGTCGTGCCAGATCTCGCCGACGATGTAGGCATCGGGATTGCCGGCCTTGACTCGGCGGCGGAACTCGCGCCAGAACTCGTCGTCATCGATCTCGGCCATGACGTCCAACCGCCAGCCGTCGATGCCAAAGTCGATCCAGTAGGTTGCCACGTCCCACAGGAACTCGCGCACGGCGGGCGTCTCGACCTTGAGCTTTGGCAGGGCCGGCAGATCCCACCAGGCAACGTAGCCCTGTTGGCCCTTGGGCGCAAAGTAGGGGCGCAGCGGAAACTGCTTGACGTAGAACCAATCCACGTAGGGCGACGCAGGGCCGTTCTCGACGAGGTGGTTGAACTGAAAGAACCCGCGGCTGGCATGGTTAAAAACGCCATCCAGCATAACGCGCATGTCGCGGCGGTGCGCCTCATCCAGGAGGACGCGCAGCGCCGCGTTGCCGCCCAGGATGGGGTCGACCTGGTAATAGTCATGGGTGTGGTAGCGATGGTTGGCCGCCGACTGGAAAATGGGGTTAAAGTAGAGCGCGTTGATCCCCAGGTCCTGGAGGTAGTCCAGGTGCTCCACCACACCCAGGAGATCCCCGCCCTTGAACCCGGAGATGGTTGGGGGACTGTCCCAGGGCTCCAGGTTTGATGGTTTTGCTACACGATCGCTTTGGGCAAAGCGATCGGGAAAGATCTGATAGAATATGGCGTCGCGCGCCCATCCGGGCGTCTCGCATACCGGCCCTTCAGCCAACGTCATGTCGTCTTGCCTCCAAGTCTGGTGCTAACCGGTCGGGCCGAGGCCAAACCGATTCATTCTAGCACAGAGCCCAGTGGCCGTCAAGGCGCGTTGACATCCTTCAGCAGATGAGGTACAATCGAGAAAAGCCCTCGGGGCGAGGAGATACCATGGTTGGTCGAGATCGCGCATTGCAGCTTCTTTACCGGGTGCTGGCCCTGGTCCCTGCAGACCAGGCGGAGGCTACCCTCTTTGTTCAGGACCACGCCCTGACCCGTTTTGCCAACAACAGCATTCATCAGAACGTCGCACGGAAGGACGCCCGGTTGGCTGTGCGCGCCGTCGTGGACGGGCGCGTGGGCGCCGCCACGACCAACGTGCTGGACGAGGAGGGCCAGCGCCGCGTGGCCGAGCAGGCAGCGGCCATCGCCCGCCTGCAGGAGCCGGACCCCGACTTTCCCGGCTTGCCCGCCGGCCGGCCCCCGAGGGAGGCGGCCACGTTTTACGAGGCGACGGCGGGGACGACGGCCGGCCAGCGGGCAGAGGCCGTGGGCGTGGTGGTCGACGCCGCCTCGCGCCTGGGCTTCCAGGCGACCGGCGCCTTTGCGACGGAGGTGGGCGAGCTGGCCATCGCCAACACCGCGGGCGTGGCCGTCTATGCGCCCCTCACCCTCGCCTCGCTGCGCACCGTGGTCGACGCGGGACACGGGCAAGGGATCGGCGTGCTCACCGGCTACGCCGACGCCATCAGCCGTGACGTGGGCCAGATCGATGCGGGGGCGGTTGCCGACCGCGCGGTGGCCAAGTGCGCCCTGAACCGCGATCCGCAACTCCTGCCCCCGGGCCGCTATGTCACCGTCCTGGAAGAGATTGCCGTGGCTGACCTGCTGCGCTTTCTGGCGCGCCTGGGCCTCAGCGCCCAGGCGGTGCACGAAGGCCGCAGCTTTGCCGTGGGCAAGATGGGGCAGCCAGTCTGCGGCGAGAATTTTACCCTGTGGGACGACGCCGCCGATCCCAGGGGGCTGGCCCAGCCTTTTGACTGGGAGGGCGTGCCCGCCGAGCGGTTGGAGCTGGTGTCGTCGGGCGTCCTGCGCGGGCTGGCCCACGACTCGCGCTCGGCGGCCAGGGAAGGGCGCCCGTCGACGGGCCACGCCATGTCGCAGGTTTTCGAGCGGTGGAGCCCCTGGCCGGCGCCTACCCACCTCTTTGTCGCCCCCGGCGACGTGGCCCGCGAGGACCTCATCGCCGGTGTGGAGCACGGCGTGCTCATCACCCGCTTCCACTACACCCACTGCCCGGAGCCGCAGCGGGTGGTGGCCACAGGCACCACCCGGGACGGCACCTTTCTCATCAAGGAGGGGCGCATCGCCGGGGCGCTCCGCAACCTGCGCTTCACGCAGAGCGTCCTCGACACCTTTTCCAACATCGAGGCGCTGAGCAGCACCGCCGAGCTGCACCGGGACTGGTGGGCCAGCGCAGCGCACTATGCGCCCGCCATGCGCGTCCGCGATTTTGACCTGGCCGGCGAGGCAGGCTGATCTGGGGCGCTCGCACCACGTAGAGAGGAAACCATGGACCGACTGGAAACCATCGTCGAAGAGATCCGCGCCGAGTTCGAGGCCAAGAACGCGGTTCGCGACGCCGCCCTGCAGCGTTCCCGCACCCTGATCCGCCACTGTGCCAATGCCATCCGCGCCACGCATCGCGCTGACTTTGACGAGGCCCAGGAGCTGCTGCGCACGGCCGGAGAAGCGGCCCGGGAGATGTCGGCCGACCTGGCGGCGTATCCCGACCTGTATCAGGCCGGCTACACGCAAGACGCTCTCAAGGAGTACGTCGAAGCCGAGGCCGTCTATGCCCTCATTCGGGGTGCTGCCCTGTCCTCTCCCGGTGAGCTGGGCGTCGAGGCGGCTGCCTATCTCAAGGGCCTGGCCGAGGCGGCCAGCGAGATGCGCCGCCACGCCCTGGAGCTGATGCGGCAGAACCGCCTGGAGCGCGCCGAAGAGATCATGAGCATCATGGACGACATCTATGCCCTGTTGATGACCATGGACTTTCCGGATGCCATCACCGCGGGCCTGCGCCGAACCACCGACATGCTGCGCGGCGTCGTGGAGCGAACCCGGGGAGACCTGACGACGGCCATTCGCCAGGAGATGATGCGCCAGGCGCTGCGCGACTTTGAGGCGCGCATCGGCATGGAAGGTGCTCGTGAGCCGTGACGACGACGTGATTCGGGCCAGCGAGGTGGGGCAGTACGCCTTCTGCGCCCGTGCCTGGTGGCTGGCCCGCGTCAAGGGCCACCGCTCCACCAATGTGGCGGCCCTGGAACGGGGGACGGCCCGACACCGGGCACACGGGCGGGCCGTGGAGGGCTATCACCTGCTGCGGCTGATAGCGCTGGCGCTACTGCTCCTGGCCGGCGCGGCGCTCCTGGCCTCGCTGTTTGTGGCACTGACGGGCTAAGCCCGTGGGCTGGCTCTTCCTCCTGGCTCTCGCCCTGGCCGGCGCCGGCCTGTGGCTCTTGTGGAGGGCAAGGGGGCAGCGGCGACAGGCCGGCCTGCCCGCCGGCCGACTGGTCTACGTGGACACCGGGGCCTGGAACCGCTGCGAGCGGCCCATGTTTTCCAACCAGTACCGCCTGACGGGCCGGCCCGACTACCTGGTCACCGGCCGGGAGGGCGTTATCCCCGTCGAGGTCAAGTCGGGGGTGGCACCGGCGGCACCCTACGTTGCCCACGTCCTCCAGTTGGCGGCCTATTGCCTGTTGGTGGAAGAGCAGGAGCACTGCCGCCCGCCCCACGGCATCATCAAGTACGACGACCGCGCTTTCGAGATCGAGTATACCCCGGCGTTGCGGGCGCGCCTGCTGGCGACCCTGGACGCCATCCGCGCCGACCTGTGGGCCGGCGACGTGGAGCCCAACCACCACGAGCCGGGCCGCTGCCGTGGCTGCGGGCAGCGCACCGTCTGCGGTCGGCGGCTGGCCTGATCCTATCCCCCGCCCCGGACCTGGACCTCGCGGAAGCGGGCCGGGGCCGCACCGTGGGCCACGTGGGCAATCTGCATTGGCTCGCCCTTGGCGCAACTGGGCAAGCCCCACAACTGCCACCTATCCCCGTCACACACCGCATCGCAACTGTTCCAGAAACGAGGCGTGCGGTCGGTGTAGCTGGCATCGCGCAGCATGCGCCCCAGGCGGCCGCCCTCGATCTCGTAGGCCGCCTCGGTCCCAAAATGAAAGTTCAGGCGCTTGTCGTCCAGGCTCCAGCTCTTGGGCGTGTCCAGGAACAGGGCCCCGTCGCTGTCGGCCAGGAGCTCGTCCCAGGTGCGTTCGCCGGGCTCCAGGCTGATGTTGGTCATGCGGATGAGGGGCAAGTGGCCCCAGCCGTCGGCGCGCATGGTGCCGTTGCTAAAGGGCAGCGGCGGCACCGGGCAGGTCGGCGCGTGGTTGTGGGCCAGCCACCAGGCCGTCTCCCGCGAGGTGAGATAGTTGACGAAACGCCCCTCGCGGATGACGGGAAAGGCCTCGGCGGGCGTGCCCTCGTCGTCCCAGCCAAAGGTGCCCAGGCCGCCGGGCAGGGTGGCGTCGGCGGTGATGTTGACGACGGGCGAGCCGTATTGGAGCAACCCAAGCTGGTCCACGGTCATAAAGCTCGTGCCCGCGTAGGAAGCCTCGCTGCCCAGGGCCCGGTCCAGCTCAACGGGGTGACCGCAGCTTTCGTGGACCTGGAGTGCCAGGATCGAGCTGCCCAGGATCACCGTGCGCGGGCCGCTGGGGCAGACGGGGGCAGTCAGGAGGGCCTCCGCCTCGGCGGCACAGCGCTCCGCCTGGGCCGGCAGGTCCAGGGAGAGGAGGAATTCGTAGCCGCCCTGGGCGTGGTTTTCAAAGCTGCGCCGCTGGAAGACGCCGTCGTCGCCCACGGCAGTGGCCATGATACGGCCGCCGTTCTCGACGATGAGCTGCTCCAGCTTGCTGCCCTCGCTGGAGACGAACCACTTTTTCTCGCGAAAGAGGCTCATGTGCGCCTGGGCCACGCGGACTGAGGGCCGCTGCTGCATCGCCTCGCAGCAGCCGGCCAACAGGGCCAGGCGCTCCTCCAGGGGCACGGCAAAGGGATCTTGCTCCATCTCGGTGGCATAGGCGCCCACCTCCCCCGGGCGTGGGGGCAGCCAGGTGGCGCCGCTCTGTACCCGGGCGCTGGCCGTGGCGATCTCGAGCGCGCGGGCCGCGGCAGCCGCCAGGGAATCCCCTCCCAGGTCGCTCGTCGCCGCCAGGCCCCAGGCTCCGTGGTAGAGGACGCGCACGCTCAATCCCAGGTCCTCGGCGGTGCCGATCCGCTCGGGCCGGCCGTTCTTGACCCACAAGTCCTCCACGCGCCGCTCGACGACGCGCACGTCGGCATAATCCGCGCCACGTGCCACAGCCTGGTCCAGTGCGTTAAGAGCAATTGCCTGCATGTTCGACCTCCCCCGGCCATTGCTTTGACGAATCTCGCGGCCATTGTAGCAGAGATCCGGCGCAGGCGCAACACGCAATCCCTCCGCGAGCCGTGCCCCGCACATGGCAGAAACCTGTCCGCCCGCGATGACCGGCTTCGGCTCACCCTTGGCCCTAACCATTTGACAACATAAGATTTGTCGTGCATAATACTGGGCGTTACGGGGCTTGTATGAGGCAATCTCACAATCTTTCTTGACCTGTTCTCCGCCTGTCTGATCCGAGTCCTCGCCTCTCTCCGAGCCGTTGGTCGCAACGCCACAAATGCCAGATGTTGTAGCTCACAAAAAGGAAGACAAAGGAGGCTCGTCATGAAACATTCCGGGGTCGTTGTGGCAGTTGTCGTTGTCTCGGTCTTGATTCTTCCGTTGGTTCCACTTGGGGGGACCTCTCCCGTCCAGGCGCAAGTGGCAGGGGGTGCCGCGCCCTCTATCCCCCGCACCGCCGCAGCACTCGGTCTCGGCTACCAATGGCACACCTTCTATGGCGTCGCCGACTCTGTCGGCCAGCTCCGCGCGGTTGGCGTGGATGGTGCCGGCAACGTCTACGTGGCAGGCCACGTTAGCCGGACCTGGGGCAGTCCGCTGCACGAGCATAGTGGCGGGTATGACGTGGTTGTGATCAAATTGAATGGCCTGGGGGCCTATCAATGGCACACCTTTTACGGAGCAAGCCCTACCGAGTCCGAAGATGGCGACGACGAGGCTTTGGGCATTGCTGTGGATGCTGCCGGTAACGTGTACGTCGCGGGGTATTCGGACAGGACCTGGCAAGGTCCCGGCGACGCCGGCCCGCTGAACCCCCACACCGGCACCGAGAACATGGTTGTGCTCAAGCTGGATTCGACCGGCGCCTACCAGTGGCATACCTTCTATCAGCCGGGGCGGGCCAATGCCATTGCGCTGGATGGCGCTGGAAACCTGCTGATCACCGGCTACTCGGCCTTCGAGTGGGGCACGCCCCTTCACTCTGCCGCCGACACCGGTCACCTGGTGGTTCTGAAACTCGATGGCAACGGCGCCTATCAGTGGCACACGTACTATGGAGGGGACGTCGGGGCCGGCGATGAGGCTGGCTACGGCGTCGCGACGGACTCGGCATCCAACGTGTACGTGACCGGCACGGCAACCTACCCCTGGCTGGGGGACGGCGGCGCAGCTCCGTTGAGCCCCTTCAGCGGTGGAGAAGGATACAGCACCGACATCGCCATTCTCAAACTGAGCGCGAACGGAGCGTATCAGTGGCACACCTTTGCCGGGGCCGACGGCACCGATGACCTGGGCAACGGCATCGCCTGGCGTGCAGGCAGCCTGGCCGTCGTGGGGCAGTCCGCCAATACGTGGGGCGCACCCCTCAACCCCCATGCTGGCGAAACCGACATCGCCGTCCTGCAGTTAAGCGGCAATGGGCAGCGCCAGTGGAACACGTTCTATGGGTCCACGGCCAGCGACGTGGGCAGCAGCGTCGGCATAAAGGCCGATGGCAGCATCTATGTCTCGGGCTCATCCGCCGCGTCCTGGCTGGGAGACGACGGGGCGAGCCCCAGCCATCCCTATAGTGGTACAGGTGGCGCCGACATTGTGGTCCTGAAACTGGACAGCAGCGGCCGTTATCGGCGACACACCTTTTACGGGGACGCTGACACCCACGACTATGGCTTCGGCATGGCCGTGGACAATAACCACACCCTTTTCACCACAGGCACTTCCGAGTCCACCTGGCCGGGCGACGGCGGCATCACCCCCCTTCATCCCCACAGCGGCAACCTGGACGGAGATGGGTTTGTTCTGAAGCTGGACGACTGGATTCACAGCATCTATATCCCCCTGATCGTCAGGGGGCAGTGACGTTCTGAAAGCGGCCTGCGCAGACGCGAACGGTTTGCGCAGGCCGCAGTTCCCCGTTTGGTCTGGGCAGATACCAACCCTGGCGAATGGTGGAACCCGTCTCGTCTTGAGGGGTTGGCCATCGACGCCGTCTGATCTCACCTCTCTGGCGAACGGGTAGGCGAGGTACGTACTCGGTTCCTTGGAGGGCGCACTGCAAATTGACGGCCGGCCCAAAGTATGCTAAACTCGCAAGGACACTCCACGAGGGAACCGGGGGTGAGGCATGGACGCCAAAACAGACAAGCGGATACTGGTCCTTTCCGGTGGAGGAGGTCGAGGCGCTTACCACCTGGGGGTGCTCCAATACCTGGAGGAGGTGGACTGGAAGCCCGATGTGATCATCGGCTCGTCGGTGGGGGCCGTCAACGCCGCCGCCCTGGGCTCGGGGATCACTGTCGCCGGTCTGCGCGAGCGCTGGATGGACCTCACTTCCGGGGATGTACAGAAGATGCGCATCGACGACGTAATCCTCGACAACGTGCTTTATCGCCGGGATCACGTCTTTGACCTGACCCCCTGGCCAGAGACCCTCCTTGGCTGCTCCAAGAAGTGGCGAGATCGGCCCTGGTTCCGGCCAGAGGTGATCAACGCTCACGACGCACCCTTTGAGGTGCACGTGACGGCGGTCAACGCCAACACGACGCGGCTGGAGTTTTTTACCAATCGAAGCGACGGGGGCCTGCGACTGGAGCATATACTTGCCAGCTTTAGCATCCCCCTGTGGTACGGCCCTTTCCAGATCGACGGTGTGCCGTACTGGGATGGCGGCACCCTGGCCAACACCCCTTTCCGCAAGGCCCTGGAGCTGGACGGGACCGAGATCGTGGTCGTCACCATGGTCCCCTGGCCAGAGCGCCCGGTGCGCAGCAGCACGCGCCCGGGCTACGTGACCGATCTCGACGAGCAGCTCCTGGTGGTCGTCCAGGAGCTGTGGAACGCCTTTGAGCCCGCCCTGGATGCCATGCTGACGGAAACGGTGTGGCGGGATTACCTGTTGTACAAGCTCGAGTGCGAGACGGGGCAATATCCGGGCCTGAAGTGGCTGGAGATCGTGGCCCCGGACCGCTATCTAACCGTAGGCCTGATGACTCATTACCAGGCAGAGTATCACCGCCACCTGATGGAGCTGGGATACTGGGATGCGCGGAAGGACCTATCGCGGGTGTTGGGGCAGCCGGGGGGGGCCTGAGCGGGTCTGCAACCAGAGGTCATGTCAGAAGATCATTTAGAACGTTTACAGAAGTTTTTGGCCCAGGCCGGAGTAGCCTCGCGGCGCCAGTCGGAAGAGCTGATACGCGAAGGTAGGGTTACGGTCAACGGGCGTGTCGTCACCCAACTGGGCACCAAGGTTAATCCGGCGCGCGACCAGGTGCGCGTAGACGGCCGGCGGATCCAACTCGCCCGGGAGCACGTGTACATCGTGCTCAACAAGCCGCGAGGCGTCCTGTCGACCATGCAGGATTCGCGCGGGCGCCAGGCCCTGGGAGACCTGGTGTCGGTGCCGGCCCGGCTGTATCCTGTGGGTCGCCTGGATGCTGCCAGCGAGGGCCTGATCCTCCTCACGGACGATGGCGAGCTGGCCAACCTCCTCACTCATCCCCGGTACGGCCACGATAAGGTGTATCGCGTGGTGGTCAACGGCCGCCTCTCGGAGGAGACGCTGGAGATCTGGCGACAGGGAATGCTTTTGGACGGCAAGAAAACAGCTCCGGCCCGCGTGGAGGTCCTTGGCGCCCGGAAGGACACGACGCTGCTGCGGGTGACCATGCGCGAGGGCCGCAAGCGCCAGATCCGGCGCGTGGCCGAGACGTTGGGGCATCCCGTGATCGAGCTGACGCGAACGCGCCTGGGGCCGCTGGACCTGGGCATGCTGGACGTGGGGCAGTGGCGTTACCTGACGGCCAAGGAGATCGGCAGCCTGGCCGCGCTAAAGATGCGGGCGCAGAAAACGGCCAGTCCTGCTCGAAAGCGCCGCAAAGGGCGATGATGTATCATACAACGGGAGCAAGGAGGCACCATTCTTGAAGGCAATGTCCGTCATCGCCATCGACGGCCCGGCGGCTTCGGGCAAGAGCACCATCGGCCGGCTGCTGGCCGAGGAGCTGGGCTATGTCTACCTGGATACCGGCGTCATGTACCGGGCAGTCACCTGGGCAGCACTGGTCCGGCACATCCCTATCGAAGACGAAGAGGCCGTGACCGGGCTGGCGAGGACGCTGCGCATCGACGTCCTGCGGCCCACCATCGACGACGGCCGCCAGTGCACGGTCCTCGTGGATGGGCAGGACGTGACGTGGGACATCCGGAGACCGGAGGTGGACCATGGCGTTTCGCCGGTGTCGGCCTATGCGGGCGTCCGGGAGGCCCTTACCGAGGAACAGCGCCGCATGGGCTGGCAGGGGCGCATCGTCATGGTCGGCAGGGACATTGGCACCGTCGTCCTGCCCAAAGCCGATCTGAAAATCTACCTGGACGCTACCCTGGAGGAGCGTGCAGGACGGCGTTATCGAGAGATCCTGGCGCGCGGCGAGCCGGCCGTGCTGGCCGATGTGCTGGCGGCGGTGCGGCGGCGCGACGAGATCGACAGCAGTCGCGCCCTGGCTCCCCTGCAACCCGCGGAAGACGCGGTCGTCGTCGACACCACCTTTCTTTCCGTCGAGCAGGTGCTGGAGCGGGTGTTGGCCCTGGCGAACAGCGGGCCCAAGCGCTGAGGGAGATGTGGAATTCGAGGGCAAGGATGCCCGGGAAATTTCCCGGGCATTTTTTGCCCCTTGGCAGAAAGAAACAGCTTCTTTGAGGTGAGGGTGTCGAAACCACGTGGCGTGATCGAATCGGTCGCACCGGGCAGCGTGGGCGAGGAGCTGGGGCTCCGGCCCGGCGACGTCCTGCTGGCCATCAACGGCCAGCCCGTGAGGGACGTCATTGACGTCCAGTTCTATGGCGCCGAAGAGTTCCTGGAGCTCGCCGTGGAGCGCGATGGCGAGGAATGGCTGTTCGAGGGCGAGCGGGAGTACGGCGAGGAGCTGGGCCTTTCCTTCGTCCGTCCCACCTTCGACGTCGATATCCGGCGCTGCGCCAACAATTGCGACTTTTGCTTTGTCAAGCAGAACGCCCCCGGCATGCGCAAGTCGCTGTACATCAAGGACGACGACTATCGCTATTCTTTTCTCTTTGGGCATTTCGTGACGCTGACCAACCTGACTGACGAGGACTGGGACCGGCTGGAGGAACAGCGTCTGAGCCCTCTTTACGTATCGGTGCATGCCACCGACCCGGAGCTGCGGCGCCGGTTCCTGTCGCGCAAAGCCGCCCCCGACGTCCTGGATCAGCTCCGGCGCCTGGCCGGGCTGAACATCGAGGTGCACACGCAGGTGGTCCTGGTGCCGGGCCTGAACGATGGCGAGCACCTGGAGCGCACCGTCCGCGACCTGGAGGGGCTCCGCGGCCGCCCGGTGGCCTCGGTCGGTGTGGTGCCGGTGGGGTTGACCCGGTATCACCCGGGCCGCTGCCGCACGTACACGGCCGCCGAGTCGCGAGCCTTGCTGGGCCAGGTGCAGCCCTGGCGCGAGGCAAACCGCAAGCGTTGGGGCTCGGCCTTAGTCTACCCGTCCGACGAGTGGTACCTGGTGGCCGGCCTCGAGGTGCCTCCTGCCCGTGCCTACGATGGTTTTCCCCAGGTGGAGAACGGCGTGGGTATGGTACGGCGTCTGCTGGACGAGTGGCAGGCGCTCAAGGGGAACTTGCCCGGCCGGCAGCTCCGGCCGGCGACGCTGGCCTGCGGCACGCTCATTGCCCCCGTGCTGCGCGACATCGTGGACGAGCTCAACGAGCTGGCCGGGGCGAATTGGCGCCTGGTGCCCGTGGTGAACGAGTTCTTTGGCCCGGTGACCACCGTTTCCGGCCTGTTGACCGGGCAGGACGTGGCCGCCGCCCTGCGACGGGGCCCGGAGCCCCTGGGCGAGGTGGCGTTGCTGCCCCGGGCGATGTTTACCGGGCGGTACGGCGGGGGCGCGGCGCCGCCCGGCACAACCCTGGACGAGATGCACATCTCGGACATCGAAGCCGAACTGGGCGTGCCGGTTCGCATGGCGGGCACGATGGCCGAGGCCCTGGCCGCCAGCGTGTGGCCCCACGGAGAGATGGTTGCCGGCGAGCCGCACCTCCCTGCTTCCACGGAAAGGTAACGGTGCCGAGGCGTATCGTTCGCTAGCGGTAATCCTCGCGTACCGGGTGCCAGGCGTCGATGACGCGACATGGCTCGTCGAGGATGACCGCGCTGTGGGGCACCTCGGGTGGGATCAGGACGCCGTCGCCGGCCCGCAGCACGCGCTTTTCTCCGTCCAGCTCAAAGGTCAGGCTGCCCGACACGACCCAGGTGATCTGCTGGTGGGGATGGTGGTGCCCGGGAATGACGGCCCGTGGCTCAAAGTCGAAAAAGGTGAGCATGACCCCTTCCAGGTACGCGGCGCGGCGCTTGACGCCGGGCAGCATGTCGGTCACCGGCAGCTCGTCTAGCGTGAAATAGCCCATTGTTCGCCTCCCTACGCTGTTGACCCTGGCGCGTCGGCCAGGTTGTCCTGGAACTCGATGTTGCCGCGGAGCATCTTGTGCACCTCGCAGCGGCGGGCCGAGTTGTAAAGGATGGCCCGCTCCCGCGACGAAAGCCCCTCGCCCAGGTCGAGGTTTGTGATGAACCGGGTGTTGGCCCCCATTCCCACAAATTCCGTCACGCCCTGCACGCTGGCGCCCAGCCGCGTAACCGCGATCCCCTTGCTGGCGGCGACCGCCGCCATGGTGAGGACCATTCAAGAGCCCAGGGCGGCGGCCACCAGCTCCAGGGGGCAAAAGCCCGAGCCCGGGCGGCCGGTGTTTGTACGCTGGTCGGCTTCAAAGCTGCGATCGCCGGCGGTGATGCGCACTTTGTCGCCGCCAAGGTAGGTGGTGGTTACCAGATTCTCAAGGACCAGGTCGCTCATAGGCCAACTCTCCTTAACCCCGCGGGCGCGCGGTCGCTCGCATCCCGGAAAGAAGTGGCGCCAGGCGGGTGCCCTGGCGCCACGGATCGGTCATCCTTCCATTCTTACCTGGCGCGCTTGAGCCAGCGCACGCTGTTGGACCGGCATTCGGGGCAGATCCTTTCCATGTTGGCGCTGTAGTAGCCCTGCCAGTGGTGCCCGCAGCGCACGCAGGCAAACTCGGCGTCCTGCTTCTCGTCCGACTCTTTCGGGTTGCGCGGCCCGGGCACCCGGGCCTGGGCCAACAGGCTGCGAGTTTGCTCGATCTCTTCGGCAGCAACCGACTGGCGCTTTTTCTCGGCTTCCTTCATGATCGTCTGCCAGCGGGCTCCCTCGGCGGCCGAGCACCATTCCAGGAGCAGGCGCTCGGGGCGCAGGCCGGCTTTCTCCAGGCCGTCCCACAGCCCATCCAGGCGCCGGACCGTGCTCCTGTTGGCGTCGATGTAGTGGCAGTCGACATAGTGGCAGCCGGAAATCAGCACCACAGGCGCACCCTTCTTGAAGGCGTACCACACGAACTCGGGGTTCGCCCGTCCCGAGCACATGGTGCGGATGATGCGCGCGTTGGGCGGGTAGGCCATGCGGCCCACGCCGGCCGTATCGGCGCCGGCATAGGAGCACCAGTTGCAGGCAAAGGTGACCACCTTGTCCTGTGGATCCTCTTCCAGGATGGCGTCGAGTTGGGCATAGATCGCCTGGTCGTTAAAGTGCCTCATCTGGATGGCCGAGAACTTGCACTCGGCGGCGCAGGTGCCACAGCCGGCGCAGGCAGCGCTGGTTACGCGCGCCGGCGACTTTTTCTCCCACTGGATGGCGCCAAAGGGGCAGACGTCGGCGCATTGGCCGCACATCTTGCACAGGTCCTCGTCCACGACGGCGGTGATGGCCTCGACGGCGAATTTGGACTTGTTCAGCAGAATCGAAGCCCGCGAGGCCGCGGCGCTGGCCTGGGTGACACTTTCGCGCACGTCCTTGGGACTCTCGGCCGCACCGGCGATAAAGATGCCCTTCGTCGGGGTATCCACCGGCCGGAGCTTGGGATGGGCCTCTTTCAGGAAGCCGCTCGGCGCCCGCGACAGGCTGACCATCTGGCGGATCGCCTCGGTTTCCGTGGCCGGCGTGGCGCCCACCGAGAGCACCAGCATGTCCACCTCGTGGGTCTCCAGGCGGTTGGCCATGGTATTCTCCACGGTCACGTGCAGGTTGCTGGTGGCCGGGTCTTCGCGGACCTCGCCCGGGATGCCCCGGATGTAGCGCACGCCGTTGCTCTTGCTGCGCATCAACAGCTCTTCGAAGCCCTTGCCAAAGGCGCGCAGGTCCATGTAAAAGACCGTGATGTCGGTGTCGGGATAGTTGTCCTTGATGTACTGGGCGGCCTTGACGGTGTTCATGCAGCAGATGTTGGAGCAGTAGGGATTGCCCCGCTCCGGGTCCTGGGTACGGGAGCCGACGCACTGGACAAACCCCAACCGCCTGGGACGCTCCAGGTCGCTGGGCCGGCCAAAATGGCCCTCCAGCGGCCCCCCGGTGCTGACCAGCCGCTCCAACTCCATGCTGGTCACCACGTTGGGATAGTGGGTGTAGCCGTACTCGTCCAGGCCGGCCGGATCGTAGACGTTCATCCCGGTGGCGACGATGACACTGCCCACCTCCAGGCTCAGGATCTCGTCCTGCATATCAAAGTCGATGCACTTTTTCTCGCAGGCCTCGATGCACTTGCCGCAGGCAATGGGGTTTTGCCCCAGGCACTCGTCGCCCGACACGATGTAGGACGACGGTACGGCCTGGGGGAAGGGAATGTGGATCGCCTTGCGGGTGCCGAGTCCCATCTGGAACTCGTCGGGCACGACCACGGGACACACAACCGCACAGTCGCCGCAGGAGGTGCACTCATCCTCGTTGACGTAGCGGGCCTTCTTGCGTACGCGCACCTTGAAGTTGCCAACGTAACCGGAAACGTCCTCTACCTCGGAATAGGTCAGGAGCTTGATTTTGGGATGTCGACCGACATCCATCATTTTGGGCCCCAGAATTCATATGCTACATTCTATATCCGGGTAGACCTTGTCCAGTTGGGCCATAATGCCACCGATGGAGGGCTTTTTCTCCACCAGGTAGACAGGATGGCCGGCGTCGGCCAGGTCGAGGGCCGCCTGAATGCCTGCCACCCCACCGCCGACGACGAGGGCAGCGTCGGTGACCGAAATCTGCTCCTCGTCCTGGGGATAGAGCCACCGGGCGCGCGAGACGGCCACCTTCACAATGTCCTTGGCCTTGCGCGTGGCCGCGGCGCGGTCGCCGGGCGTCACCCACGAGCAGTGCTCTCGGATGTTGGCCATCTCCAGGAGGTAGGGGTTCAGTCCCGCTCCCTGGATGCACTGCCGGAAGATGGGCTCGTAGGAGGCCGGCGAGCACGAAGCGACCACCACGCGGTTGAGATTGTGCTCGTAGATGGCCCGCTGGATCTCTTGCTGGCCGGGGTCAGCGCAGGTGTACTTGTTGCGGATGGCCGCAACCACGTTGGGCAAGGTGCCAGCGTACTCGCGCACCGCTTCGGTGTCCACCGCCCCGGCAATGTTCGATCCGCAGTCGCACACGAACACGCCGATGCGCAAATTATCTGCAGGCAATGTGTCCTCCTTCTCTCTACCTATTGTCCCTGATCGCGCTGCCACTGCTCGAAGCGATGGCCGCGGATATAGTCCTTGTCCTTTGCCGCCCGCCGGTTGCGGGTCGCCTCCTCCACTGCTTCGCGGACAGTCTTGCGAAACTCTTCTGACGCAAACTGCTCCTTGCGGAAAAAGTCAAAGGCGTGGAACTCGCGGAAGGCCTTGCGTTGCAGCTCCATCGTTCCATGCCCGCTGATCATGATCACACAGGTGAAGGGATGATCGCGGCGGATCTCGGCCAGGAGGCGCATGCCCTCTTCGTTGCTCTCGTCGGTCTCTACCAGGCGAATGTCGAGGATGGCCAGGTCAAGACCCGAGGTCTCGGCCAGGTACTGGCGGGCCGCCTGTGCGGTGCCCACCGCCTCGATCTCGTGTCCCTCGCGCTGGAGGATGCCCTTCAGCAGATCGCGCCAATCGGCGAAATCCTCGACGATCAGAATCTTGCCTCGCATTCCCTCTCCTTTTGGTCATCGTCTTGCCCGCCGCGACGAAAGCCCGGCAGGCGAATGGCGAAGGTGGTCCCGGTGCCCGGCTCGCTGCGGCAGTCGATGGTCCCTCCTTGCTGCTCGATAAAGGTTCGCACCCACCACAGGCCAAAGCCCAGGCCCTCGGCCGTCGGCTTGAACATCTTCCAGATCTCGGCCATGTCCTCCGGGGAGATGCCGGTGCCTGTGTCCGCGATTTCGACCACGACCCAGGATTCGCCTTGGTCCTCTACCCGCCGGCTGCGCACCGCCAGGCACTTTTCAGGGCGGTCCAATAGGGCACGCAGCGCGTTGGTGATCAGCTCGAGAAAGATATCGAGGAGCAGCAGGTTGCTCTCCACGGTCGGGAGTTCCGGGTCCAGCTCGCGAGCCAACTGGACGTCGGGCGGCAGGCTGGCCATCTTGAGCGCTTCGTTCAACACCCGGTTGACGTCGAGCTGCACCCGGGGGCCTGTCTCCTGGAAGGGTCTAAACAGGGCATTGGCCATTTTCAGGATAAACTGGGCGTTTCGCTCGATGCGCTGCAGGTTGTCCTCGATCCAGGCCCGCTCTTCCGGGGGCACGTCAAGCCTGGCCACGCAGTTGCGGATCTCGCCGGCGCTGGCCGGCACAATGCCGATCAAATTGTTGATGCGGTGCGCCAGGGCCGTGGCTGCCTGCCCCATGACTGCCCACCGTTCGGCCGCCACCCTCCGGGCTTGTTCGCCCTGGAGGGCCTGGTGCACGGCCTGGAGCTTCTGGTGCTGGGTGGCGTTCTGAATGGCAATGACCGCTTCCTGCGCCAGGGCCTCCAACAGCTCCACGTCCTCGTCGTCAAAGGCCGCCAATCGGGCGCTCTCCAGGAGCAGGACGCCGAGAACCTCCTCGCCCCCCTCAGCCTGGGCAAGGCCACTGGCGAGGGGCACGGCGACGCTGGACCGCATGTCATCAAAGAGGACGACGTATTGCGGATCGTGTTTGGCATCGGAGCACAGGTAGGAGCGGCGGTTCTGCACGGCCCAGCCGGTGATGCCATGGCCCAAGGGGAAGCGAGAGGCGCGCACCTCGGGCGTCCAGCCCTCGCCCAGGAAGGCCTTCAGCTCCAGCTCGCCTGTCTCGGGGTTCAGCAGGCGCAGCGAGCCGTGCTCGGCGTCCACCAGGTGCACCGCCTTTTCCAGGATGAGGTTGAGCACTCGATCCAGTTGCAGGCTGGAGGTGAGTGCCACGTCGATATCGTGCAGGGCGCGGAACTGGGCAGTCATCCGGGCCAGCCGCTCGGCGTGGCCCGGGTCCGCCCCGCGCGCGCTCTCGACACGGGGGCCGTTGGCCTCCGTGCTCCCCTGCGCGAGCGTCACCGTGTCGCGTTCCGCGTCCGCCTCTGCCATACCCCGCTGCCTCTACAACGCTTCCGCCACCAGGGTCGCCAGGTCGCGGACCTCGATGGCAAGTTCTTTCGCCATGGCCGGGTCCTGCTGGGCGCATCTGAAATGGATCTGGCACTTGATACAGGCGGTGACGAGCAGGTCGGCTCCCGTGGCTTGTGCCTGTTGCAGGCGCTCCACCTGGATGTTCTTGCTCACCTGGCCGCAGGCGGTCCAACAGCTCGTGCCGCAGCACTCGCTGGCGTTGCGCGTGCGCTCCATCTCCACCAGGTCGAGCCCCAGGCCGTCCATCACTGTGCGGGGGGCGTCGTACACCCCCAGGTGCCTGCCCAGCCGGCAGGGGTCCTGGTAGGTGGCGCGCCGCGCCTCACCCTGGTGATCGGCCTGCAGGCCGTGCTCGGCCATGAGCTCGGCCAGGTGCAGAACCTCCAGCCCATGGGCCCCGACGAGCTGTGGGTAGTCGAGCTTGAGGGTGCGGGCGCACTCGGGGCAGGTGGTCACGACCCGTTTGGCTCCGCTGGCCTTGAACAGCTCCAGGTTGAGGCCTGCCAGGGCGCGAAAGGTCGCCACGTCGCCCTCCCAGAGCTGATCGTGGCCGCAGCACCGCTCGTCGGCCAGCACCTGCGGCTGGATGCCCAGGTGGTTCAGAATCTTGACCGCCGCCTGCGCGATGCGCACTCCTTCCACGCCGAGGTCGGCAAAGAGGGCGTCGTAGTAGGGCAGGCAGCCGGCAAAGTAGATGGTGTCCGAGCTGTCGGATACGTGGAGGTCATCGTTCAACCAGCCCAATCGGTTCTGGCGCAGCTCGGGCCGGGCCATCATCCGGCCCCAGGTCTGGATGGCCTCGCCGTGGGTGCACTCGCCCTGGCGGCCGTCCTCGCGGGCCACGGCGCGGGCGTCGCGGATGAACTCGGAGAAGTGGACGTCGGAGGGGCACAGCTCGCTGCAGCGCTTGCAGGTGAGGCACGACCAGAAGAGCAGGTCGTCCAGGAGCTCGTCATGGCGGCCCTCGATGGCTTTTTCCACCAGGATCCGAGGGCTGGTATAGTTGCGCCCTTCCCAGCGCGTGATGGGGCACACGGCGCTGCATTTTCCACATTCCATGCAATACCAGGCTCGGTTCCTATCGATAGCGTCCCGCAGTTGATCCATCATTGTTCCCGATCCCCATTCGATCCCTGTTCGGGTGCGCTCAGCCCCCTGATAAAGTCCTGTACCTTGTCGTGAAACGCCTCTCCCTGGCCGGCGCCGAGCCAATCCAGCTTCAGTTGGTGCTCGCCATAGCCAAGCAGCGCGGCCATGCGTTGCGTTTCGGCAAACAGCTCTTCGGCCCGGCGGTTGCCAAACTCGAAGTGGCACTCGCCCGGTGGGCAGCCCAGGAGAAGCACGCCATCCGCTCCCTTCTCAAAGGCCTTGAGGACGGTGCCCGGGCTGATCTGGCCCAGGCACATGACCTTCATGGAGTGAACCACGGGAGAATACTCCCGTCGCTCGGCTCCCGCTGTCTCCAGGGCGCTGTATGCGTTCCAGTTGCAGGTCAGGACCACAACTTTGAGATCTTGCATATCCTTCACTCTCCACCTCGCTCCCCTGCGGCGCCACAGCCTCCCATCAACTGCTCCAGCATGGCCTCCAACTGCGCGTCCGTCGAGTAGCCACCGCTGATGGCGCCCGAGGGGCAGTGGGCCACGCAGGTGCCGCAGCCGGTGCAGATGGCCGGATCGATCCAGGACGTGCGCTGCGGGTCTTGCCCCACCATCTGTGGAGCGCCAAACTCGCAGACGGCCACGCAGGTGGCGCAGGCGCGGCAGCGTGCGGGGTCTACCCTGGCGGCCGTGGGCCGCGGGCGCGCCGCGTCACTGGCCAGCCAGGCGGCCACCCGCGCCGCGGCGGCAGGCCCGACGATGGCGGCCTCGCCCAGGGGGTCGCAGACCATGATCCCGGGCCGGTGCGTCTCTACCCCTCCGCCGCGGGCGTCGATCCGCGGCCGGAGGCCCTCCTGCCCGTCAGCGCAAGCGGCCAGCAGGCGCTCCATCTCGCCACCATCGCCGGGGGCCAGGACCAGGGCCACGCCTTGCCGCGTACCCGAGTGGTGGTTGACCACGAAGCGGCCTCCGCGGCGCTGGACTTCCAGGACCGGGCCCTCCTCGAGGCCACCGGCATAGGGGCCGTCCAGGCGGCTGACATTGATTCCCTGCTCTTCCAGGGCCCGCTGGCAGGCACGGGCGGCGGCCCCGCTCCCCAGGACCAGGGCGCTCTTTTCGGCCAGGGGCAGCTCCACCGGTCCACGGCCGGCGAGGCGGACGCGGGCCACCGCCGCGGCCACCAGGGCCGTAGCCTTGCTCGTGGCGGCGGGAGGATCGCCGGGGTGAGCCCAGGCGCACTGCTCGCGGATGTTCACAAACTCGTAGGTCGCCGGACCCTCGTCTCGCCCAAAGATGCCCAGGTTGTCCTTGCAGCGCACCCGCTGATAGGTGCAGCTAAAACAAACCTGGTCGATGGCGCAGCAGGAACAGGCGGCCAGCACCACCCGGTTCAGGCCCATGGCCTCTACCTGGGCCTTGATGGTCGCCGCGGCCTCGGGGGAACAGGAGAAGGGGAGCACCTGGCTGTGGACTACGCCGGGCCAGGCCGCCGCCCGGTCGCGCACCAGGTCGGTGTTCACCGTTTCCGAGATCTCGCCGCCGCACTGGCAGACGAACACGCCGAAGCGTGCCGCACCCTCGGGCGCAGCCGGGGCGGTTTGGGCCAGGGTCGCCTGGCGCTGACCAAAGAGGTCGGCCATGGCCCGCGCAGCCGCCGCCGAGCCCAGAAGTGGGCTCTCGGGCGAGGCGCGGTAGCAGCCGGGTCCTTCGGCCAGGGGCAGCCCACCAAAGCCGTAGGCGTCGGCGGCATAGATGATGGCGCCCACCTCCAGCGGCACGGTCTGGGGCATTTCCTCGTGCACGATGGCGCCCGGCTTGCAAGCCCGGACGCAGGCCAGGCATTCGCTGCATGGGCCACAGGCCAGGCAGCGCCCTGCCTCGGCAATGGCTTGCTCGGCCGTGTACCCCGTCTCGACCTCGGCATAGCTGCCCAGGCGCTCCTCCATGGGGATCATGGGCACCGCCAGGCGCGGCTTGGGCTGTCGCTCCTCCGGGGCCAGCTCTCGCCGGGCGATGGGCCGCTCCTCGACGGCCGGCCGGGCCTCGGATACCTGGAGGCCACGCAGGTAGGCGTCGATCTCGGCCGCGGCCTTTTTGCCCATGCCGATGGCCTCGATGACCGCCATCTTGTCCTGGGTGACCGCGTCGCCGGCGGCAAAGATGCCGGGCCGGTTTGTGGAAAAGCCCCCGCCGCACAGCTCGATGCGCTCCGCACGGGTGATGGCCAGCCCGTGACCCTCGCCCAGGCCATCCATGTCGGGCGCCTGGCCAATGGCCAGCACGATGAGGTCCAGGTCCAGGATATGCTCGCTGCCCGGGATGGGCACCGGCCGCCGCCGGCCGCTGGCGTCGGGCTCGCCCAGCTCCATGCGCTGGCACTCTAACCCGACAACCCCTGTCTGCTCGTCGCCTACGACCCGCTTGGGCGCGACCAGGAACTCGATGGTCACCCCTTCTTCCTCGGCGTCGTGGACCTCTTCCGGGGTTGCCGGCATCTCGGCCCGCGTCCGGCGGTAGAGAATGCGCACGTCCTGGACGCCCAGGCGCCGCAGAGAGCGCGAGACGTCCATGGCCGTGTTGCCACCGCCCAGGACCGCCACGCGGGTGGCGGCTCCCTTGCGCAGGATTCTGGCCAGGGAGGCGTGGTATTCAGAGCTCTCCACCTGCTGCGAAAGGCTGACGATTTTCAGAAGCTCGATGCCGTGCACCACTCCGTCCAGCTCCTCGCCGGGTATGCGCAGGGAGTGGCTGCGGTGGGCGCCGATGGCCAGGCACACGGCGTCGTAGCCGCGGGCAAAGAGATCGTCGAGGCTGTGGTCGCCGCCGGCACCGATGGTCGTGTTGAGGCAAAGCTCGATGCCCAGATCCTGGATGCGGCGATACTCGTTGGCGATGATGTCCCGCGGCAGGCGGTATTCAGGGATGCCCACGGCCATCATGCCGCCGATGACCGGCAGCCTGTCAAAGACGGTGACACCGTAGCCCTGCCTGGCCAGCCGGTCGGCGACGGTCATGCCCGCCGGCCCGGCGCCCACGACAGCCACGCGCTGCGCCCTGGGCGTGACCCCGGGCACATCGCTCGCGGCGATGGGCGCCGCCTGGCTGGACTGTCCCTCCCGCAGCTCCCAGTCGGCCAGGAAGCGCTTGAGGGGACGGATGGCCACCGCCTGATCCAGCTCGGCGCGGCGGCAGTTCAGCTCGCACGGGTGGGTACAAATCCGGCCACAGATCCCCGGGAAAGGGATGGCCTCGCGGATGAGGTCGATGGCCTCCTGGAACCGCCCCTGGGCGGCCAGCGCCACGTAGCCCTGGACGTGAATGCCGCCCGGGCAGGCAGCGGAGCAGGGAGCCGTCCCGTCCTTGTCGATGGCGGCGCAGCCGAGCTGCGTGCCTGATTGTAGATAGATGGCCTTGCGGCCCGTACCGGGAACGGTCACCGGGCAGACCTCGACACAGTCGCCGCAGGCCGTGCACTTGGTCAGGTCGACGTAACGCGGCTGCCGGACCAGCTCCAGGCACCAGCGTCCCGCCTGTCTCTCCACCCGCTGCACGCGGGTGGCCGTCCAGGTGGTGACGTTGGCGTGTTTCGCCAGCTCCAACAGGCGCGCATTTACCAACTGCGGGGGAGCGTCGCCGCCGGCCAGGCCGCCATCCAGAAAGGGGGCAGGCTCAACCAGGTGGACCGGGATCCCCGAATCGGCCAGGTCGAAGGCCGCCTGAATACCGGCTGCGCTCCCGCCAATGATCAAAGCGCCTTTGCTCAACTCGTCCCTCCTCATGTAGGAGCAGCAGGCCAGCTATCTGCTACTTGTCCCTGGCTGCTACTTCCAATCCTCGCTGGAAGCCGATGTCAAAGGCCTTCATGTTCACCTCGACGGTCTTTGACGGGACCGACTCGGCAACTGCCTGACGCATGGCTGCTTCGCTAACCGCGCCGATGGCCGCCGTCCAGAACCCGAGCATGACGGTGTTGGCCGCGCGGTTGTTGCCCAGCTCTTCGGCAATCCGGGTGGCGGGCATGCCATAGGTACCGATGTCCGTGCGGTGTTCGGCGGGCATTGACACGAGCCCATCATCCACCAGCAGGATGCCGCCCGGCGCAAGGGTTGGCAGGTACTTGTCATAGGCGCTCTGGGACATAATGATCATGCTCGTCGGCTGGATGAGGTGTGGATGGTGGATCGGATCTGTGGAAAGGACCACCTGCGATCCGGCGGCGCCGCCCCGGGCCTCGGGGCCATAGCTCTGGGTGAAACAGACCTCCAGCCCATCGTAGATGGCCCCCGCCTGGCCGATGATCTTGCCGGCGCTGATGATGCCCTGGCCGCCAAACCCGCCCAGTTGCACCTCGGTTCGCGGCAGCGGCTCCGTCCGCTTGGGTAGGTTCGGCCTGTCGTCGATGGTCTTTTTCTCGGCCTGCCACCACTTTTCGCCCTTCACCAGGAGCGTATCGAGGGCCGACTGCAGGTCGGGCTTGCGGTCCTCGACGAACTTGCCTTCCACGATCTCGGTGATGAGGCCGTTGCCGTCCACTACCACACCGGCGTCCTTGGGATGGGTGCCGTGGCTGATACGGCCCACATTCTGGTAGTGTTTCATAACTTCCAGACCGCGGCGGCGCAGTTGCTCCGGGTCCAGGCCGGTGCCTTCGCGGTTCCAGCGGGCATAGGCCGTGGAGCAGGGAGCAATGACCTCTACGAAGCCAAAGCCCGGATGCTGGAGTGCCTCGCGCAGCGTCCATTCCAGCCGGCGCGCGTGAAGCACCGTCCAGCGGGCCACAAACGACGCGCCGCTGGCCGCGGCCAGGTAGGGCAGGTTGAAGGGATACTCAAAGTTGCCATACTGGCTGGTCACGGCCCGAGCCTCGTGGGGTGTGGTGGCGCTCACCTGGCCGCCCGTCATACCATAGTTGAAATTGTTGACACAGATGATCGTGATGTTCAGGTTGCGCCGCGCGGCGTGGATGAGGTGATTGCCGCCGATGCCGGCGATGTCGCCGTCGCCTGAAAGGACGACGACCTTGAGTTCGGGGTTGGCCAGCTTGAGCCCGGTGGCAAAGGGCAGGGCCCGGCCGTGGGTCGTGTGGAACGAGTCGAGCCGCACGTAGCCGGCGATGCGTCCCGTGCAGCCGATGCCCGAGACGACGGCCACCTTGTCCATATCCCAGCCCCGGTTCTTTTCCAGCCATTGGAGGGCGCTGATAAAGGTGGTCAGTGCCGTTCCCAGCCCGCAGCCCTGGCACCAGATGTGGGGCAGCCGCTCGCCGCGGAGCAGTGCATCCATGGGGTGCAGGCCGGTGACCCAATCACTCTGATCCGGGGGCTCGTAGCCCAGGTGTTTCAGGCGTTCACTGCGATGCATCTCTTCTTCGCGCATGCTCTATTCCTCCTCGGCCCCACCCAGGAGACTTATGGCCCTGCGTGGCCTTGCTTCCATCTCGACCTCCCGGCCCGCTGCCCGGCGGATGGTGTTCAGCACCAGGTCCGCTTCCAGGATGTCGCCCCCGGGGCGGTTGGCGCCCAGCACCAGGGCCTGGCCACAGGCACAGCGTTCCACCTCGCGCACCATCTGTCCCATGTTGATCTCGGGCACGACAAAGGCGCGCACCTGCTTGGCCAGCTTGCGGATGATCTCGTCGGGGAAGGGCCAGGCAGTGATGAGGCGCAGGTAGCCCACGCGGATGTCTTCATTGCGTGCCTGCTCGATGGGCCACAGAGACGTTCGGGCCGAGATACCGTAGGACACGACGACCACTTCGGCGTCCTCAAGGTTCTGACCCTCCACCTTGATGATGTCGTCGCGGTGCATGCGGATCTTGTTCACCAGCCGCTCGATGTTCCATTCCTGGGCCTCGGCGTTCATTGCCGGGTAGCCCCGCTCGTCGTGTGTCAGGCCGGTGACGTGGATGCGATAGCCCTCGCCCGCCGCCACCATGGGCGAGATGTAGCCGTTGTCGTCGCTCCCGGAGCGGTCGCGAAAGATACGGAAATGATCGGGCTCGATGTCTCCCCTGCGGACCTGGGGGCGCTCCACGATCTCGATCTCGTCCGGGTGCGGGATCACGACCTTTTCGGTCATGTGCCCCACCTCGGCGTCGGCCATGACCAACACCGGCAGCCGGTATCTCTCCGAGAGGTTAAAGGCGTGGACGGTCAGGTCAAAGAACTCCTGGGGCGACGTGGGGCACAGGGCAATGATCTCGTAGTCGCCGTGGGAGCCCCAGCGCGCCTGCATCATGTCCTGCTGGCCCACCAGCGTTGGCAAACCGGTGGACGGCCCGCCGCGTTGGACGTTGACCAGGACGCAGGGCGTCTCTAGCATCATGCCCAGGCCCAGGTTCTCCATCATGAGCGAAAAGCCAGGGCCGCTGGTGGCCGTCATCGACTTGACGCCGGCCCAGGAGCCGCCCAGGATGGCGTTCATGGAGGCCAGCTCGTCTTCCATCTGGATGTAAACGCCGCCCACCTGGGGCATCCGGACCGACATGCGTTCCGCGATCTCGGTGGCGGGGGTGATTGGATAGCCGGCAAAGAAACGGCAGCCGGCCAGCAGGGCTCCTTCGGCGGCGGCGTGATCGCCGAGCATAAAGTGTGCGCCGGTCAACAGGCCTTTGGGTTCGCTCATTCCTTCACCTCGATCCTGTGGACAGGCTCCACGTGTTCCGGGGCGTGCATGCCGCCGTCCTCGACATAGATGGCAAAGTCGGGACAGATCAGCGCGCAGAGGCCGCAGTTCACGCACCCGGAATCATCGACAAGCTCTGGGGGGTGGTAGCCCTTGGCGTTGGTCTGCTGGGACATGACCAGGACGTGCCGCGGGCAGAACTCGACACAAAAGCCGCATCCTTTGCATCGTTCCTCGATGATGTGGACGATGCCCTGGGGGACCCGGACGCGACTGCGATCCAGGGGTTGTCTCCAATATGTCACAGTCCCTCCTCGATTCCACTTCGAATCCACTTCGGCGACCGCTTTCTCAGGCTCTTCCGGCGACCAGATCTGCAATCTCGCCAGGATGGCGCGCTACGCGGACGCCGACGTTTTCAAAGGCAGTGATCTTTTCGGCGGCCGTGCCTTCGCCGCCCTCAATGATGGCTCCGGCATGGCCCATACGTTTGCCGGGGGGTGCCGTCTGCCCGGCGATAAAGGCAGTGACCGGCTTGCTCATGTGGCGGGCAATAAACTCGGCCGCTCGCTGTTCGTCAGTTCCTCCGATCTCGCCAATGAGGACCACCTGGCTCGTCTGCGGATCCTCTTCGAAGAGCTTCAGAACGTCAATAAAGTCAGTGCCGATGATGGGATCTCCGCCAATACCGATGGCCGTCGATTGGCCCATGCCCCGCTCCGAGAGGGCATACACCACCTCGTAAGTCAACGTGCCGCTGCGCGAGACCACGCCGACGGGGCCAGGCCGGTGGATGTGGCCGGGCATGATGCCCACCTTGGCCTCGTTCGGGGTGATGATCCCGGGGCAGTTGGGCCCGATGAGGCGCGTGGGCAGACAATCCAGGTGCGCCCGCACCCGGATCATGTCCAGGACGGGAATGCCTTCGGTGATGCAGACAATGACCCCGATGCCCGCATCGGCTGCTTCCAGGATCGAGTCGGACGCAAAGCGGGCGGGCACATAAGAGATTGAGGCGTTGGCGCCCGTCGCTTCCACGGCTTCGCGCACCGTGTCAAAAACCGGCACTCCGGCCACCCAGCCGCCGCCCTTGCCGGGCGTGACCCCGGCGACCACCTTGGTGCCATACTCCAGCATCTGCCGCGTGTGGAACTCGCCTTCCCGGCCGGTGATGCCCTGCACGACCAATCGCGTGTCTTTGTCAACCAGGATGCTCATTTCGACGCCCTCCCGTGGGCCGAGGCAACGGCTTTTTCGGCGGCTTCTGCCAGTGTGGCGGCGGTCATCATGTGCGCTTCGGCCAGGATGCGCCGGCCTTCCTCTTCGTTGGTGCCCACCAGGCGCGCGACCATGGGCACGTCGGTCTGAAAGCTGTTCAGAGCCTCCAGGATGCCCTTGGCCACCTCGTCGCAGCGGGTGATGCCACCAAAGATGTTGAACAGGACTGCCTTGACGTTGGGGTCGGAAAGGATAATGCGCAGGGCCGCCGCGACCTTGTCGGCCTGGGCGCCGCCGCCGATGTCAAGAAAGTTTGCCGGCTCGCCGCCATAGAGCTTGATGATGTCCATGGTGGCCATGGCCAGGCCGGCGCCGTTGACCATGCAGCCAATCTCGCCGTCGAGCTTCACATAGCTTAGCCCGTGGCGGCGCGCTTCCTGTTCCTCGGGCGATTCCTCGTCGGCGTCCCTCATCTCGGCGAGCTCAAAGTGGCGGAAGAGAGCATTGTCGTCCAGCAGGATCTTGCCATCGACGGCCAGCAGTTTGCCTTCACCCGTGACCACCAGGGGGTTGATCTCGGCCAGGGAGGCGTCGCAGTCCAAGAAGGTCTGATACAGGCCCTGGGCAATCTTGACGAAAGACGAAACGAGGTCCTTGGGCAGCCCGATGGAAAAGGCCAGCTCGCGCCCCTGGTACTGCTGCAAGCCGAGGGATGGGTCGATGCTGATGCGAAAGATGCGCTCGGGTGTGACGCGGGCAACCTCCTCGATCTCGACCCCTCCTTCAGAGGAGGCCATCATCACCGGCCGGTGTTGCGCACGATCGATGACGACCCCCAAATAGATCTCGGTGGCTATGGCTGCGGCCTCGTCGATCAGGACCTTCTTGACCGTCAAGCCCTTGATGTTCATCCCCAGGATCTGGTCGGCAATGTCCTCGGCTTCATCGGGATTGTTTGCCAGGCGAATGCCGCCGGCCTTGCCGCGACCGCCAACCAGCACCTGCGACTTGATGACCACGCGCTTTCCCAGGCGGGCTGCGATGCGGCGAGCCTCTTCGGGTGTGGTCGCCACGTCACCCTGGGGAATGGGCACGCCGTATCGCGCGAAAACGCGCTTCGATTGGTACTCGTGCAGTTTCAAGTCCCCCTCCTGTGGTACAAGCCGGTAAAAATAGCATGGAGCCAGGTATCACCGCTTTATCGGCTCAAGGCCGAGCGGCGTTGCTGGCTCCCAACTCCTGCCTGGGCGGGTTCTCTGTGTGCCCAGTCACATTTCGCATCGACGTTCCGCCTCTTTGCGAATCTCTGTACGGCTATTATAGCATGGCGGGGCGGGTGAGGCAAAGTAACGGCGGGGGTTGGCGCGGGCATCCGCTTGTGCGCGCCTAGTTCTCCTCGAACATCACCGGCATGAACATGATGGCCTTGATCCAGGCATAGGCCTCCAGGGTCTCGACTCCACCCGCACCATCCTCCAGGCTGGAGCGCAAGGGCAGATAGCGGGTCGCGGCCTCAGGCAGGGCTGCCAGCGGCAGCGTGACCGCCGCGCTGCCTCCCGGCTGGATGCTGCCACTCCACACCAGCGCATTGGCCGCCTCGCTTATCGTGCCGCTACTAGCCAGGGCCGAGCCCGGCCGGTACGCAGCGCCGGGCGGAAAGGGCGCCACCAGGCGGGCCTGGGCAACCCTCACCCCGTCGTTGCGCAACGCAAACGAGAAGGTCAACACCTGCCCGGGAAGGCCTTTGGCCGGCTCCACAGCCAGAGTCGACGCCGACAGGTCCGGTGCTTCGACGCGGCTGCTGGCCCCGCGCTCGAGCCACAGCTCGCTCTCGTCGGCCAGCCAGGCGCGGTTGTGGATCACCGCCCCCTCCGGCAGGGGGCTGTGCAGTTGCACGCGATAGCGGATCACGACATCCTGGCCGGGCGCCAGGCTTCCCTGCCAGGTAACGCGCCTGCCGGCCGGGTCGTAGCTGGCCGGCCCCTCCAGGCTGCCGGCCACGTACGAGGTGGACAGGGGCAGGGTGTTGGACAGGCTAACGCTCGTGAGCAGGGCCAGCCCCGTGTTCCGGACGTGGAGGGTGTAGGCCAGCTCCTGGCCCTGGCCGGCTGTTCTTCGATCCACCTCTAAACTCGAATCCCCCAGGGGCGAGAGCCAGCCCACGGCGCGGCCCAGCACCCGGGCCATGTCGGCCGCGGGCAGCGCCTCCAGGGAAAAGGCAAAGTAGATCGTTTTCCACGGCCCTTGCGCCAGGTTGAGCGCCACCGGCTGCCCATGCTGCCCCCAGAAGGCCGGCTGTGCCTGGTCCGCGGCGCGCAGGGCATCGCTCCAGTTCTCGTAGGGATAGACGAGCTGCACGGCGGGCATGGCCGCCCCCACCGGGCTGTCCACGGCGCCAAGCACCAGCGTCGCCGTCAGCTCCTGCTGGGCACTGGCCACCCCCAGGTAATTCTGTCCAAAAGACTCCAGGCCCCTGGTCTGCAAATAATCCTGGCTGGAAAAGAGCAACCGTCCCCCGCTGTCGAGGTACCCGGCCAGCAGTGTTTCTTCCTCGACGTCGAGGGTCGAGTACCAATCGTAACCGGTGTACCACAACAAAAGGCGGTAGTGTTGTAATTGCTCGAGGGATGGCAGGTTGGTGACGGCCGGGCCTACCGTCGGTTGCACTTCCCAGAGATCGTAGGGCATCCTATTGGCCTCCAGCGCCTGGCGAAAGGCACCGGATACGTCGTACCAGCGCTGATCGTTGACCAGCAGCACGGGCGCGGGTGCCTTGCTCACCAGCGTGACCTCATCGGACTGCGAGGGGTCGGCCAGGCTGCGGGCGGTGAGTGTAACTGTATCGCTGGCGTTCCAGGAGATGCCGGCCGGCACTTCGACCTTGACGCCGGCGGTGAACCACTCGCACGCCTCAAGGTCCGGTGTCAAAGCGATCTGTCTCTGAAAGCTCGAATCCCACACGGACGTGGCCCAGGAGGAGGGGGACAGCTCCAGGGAAAAGCGGTCCGTTGTCTGGCCCATGTTGCGCACCGTCACCAGGTAGGTGAGGTAGGGGCCCTCGGTCCACGCCTGTTCCTGGCGATCTGGAAACAGATCGACGCCCGTTGCCAGGCCTGGCCTGTCGAGCCAATCCAGGGCACGCTGAACCACCGCCGCGCGGCTGGCCCTGTCTCCCATGCCCTCCAGGCCGGCCGCCAGATAGACGACCCGGTACGAGTGGCATCCTTCCGCCTGGAGTGCCGCGCCCCCGTCATCCACGTACCGGCCGGACAGCAAAGCTATGCGGGTGTCGAGGACCCGGATCGAGTCGGGCGTCACCTGGTTGCGGTCGCTGTCCGGGCCATTCAAGGGTAAAACCACGCCATCCAGGACACTGCCGGGCGTTCCCATCACGTCTCCCTGCCCGGCATCATCCGACTGGAACCCGGCCTGCAGCAGGCGGCCATAATACTCGTGCCAGATAAAGCCGCTCGTGCCACTCTCCCAGAAGCCCACGTCCTGCCCGGTCAGGAGGAGGCGTCCCCCTACGCCCAAATAGTTGCTGATGGTGTCGCCGGCGTTGATCAAAGCCGGCGAGTCCTGGGGCGAGGACCAAACAACGGCGTCGTAGGGCAGCAGATCGTCCAGGGCTGGCGCGTCTTCGTAGGCGCGCACCTGCCACAGGTCATGGACGTAATTGCTGTCCTCAAGCGCCTGGGCCAGGGTGCGCCCGTGGCTATCATAGTACCACCAGCCGCTGTCGACAAGGAGCAGCGTGGGAGCCGGGGTCAGGAGCAGGTCGTGGCGTGCCGATTGGCCGGCCTGGACGACCAGGCCTTCATCCACCAGGCGCCGGTACCCGTTCTGACGGGCCTCCAGGGCATAGATCCCCGCCGGCAGGTCGAGGCGATAGTGGCCGGTTGCGGCGTCGCTCCGGGCACTGGCCGGCGTCCCACGCACCAGGATCTGGATGCTCAGCGGCTCATTCGTCTCGGCGTTGCGCACCTCTCCTTCCAGGGTGCCCAGGGGCAGCGGTGCCAGGGTCAAGTCGACCGTGACCGTGGCATTGGCCTCCACGAGAACGCCCGGCATGGCCTGGGCGTCAAAGCCAAAGGCTGCGCCGCTCACCCGGTAGACCCCGGCCGGCAGCGCCACGCTGTAGAGGCCCCCGGCATCAGACCGGGCCACCGCTCGTCTCTGGCCCTCCTCGTCGTATGCCGAGATCTGGGCATCGGGAAGCGGCCGTTGATCGCTTGCGCTGCGCACCTGTCCGGCGATAGTGCCGGCGTGCAGGGCCGTGGCCACGGCACGGTAGGCGTCGACACGCCCCCAGCCACTGTCGTTGTTGGGCACAACGTCACCCAGGGGCAAGGCCGTGGCCGTGACCAGTGCCTCGACTGCGTCCACGCTCAACCCTCCATCGGCCTGGAGGAGGAGCGCGGCCAGCCCCGAGACGTGGGGTGTGGCCATAGAGGTGCCATAGGCACTGGCGTACGCTCCGCCCGGCAGGCTCGAGAGAATGTCGATTCCTGGCGCGACTACCTCGGGCTTGACCTCGGCCCAGAACGACGGGCCGCGGCCACTGAAGGGCAAGACCTGGTCCAGATCCCCGCTGGCGCCCACGGCGATGGCTTCCGCCAGGCTGGCCGGGCTGCCCACCGTCCCTGCTCCTGGGCCGGCGTTTCCGGCGGCAAACACCGGGACAATACCCGCGGCTCGCAGGGCCTGGATGTCGGCACGAAAGACTTCCAGCTCGCCAATTTCGTTGCCCCACGAGGCGTTCACCACGTCGGGCGCCAGGGTGGGATTGCCGTCTGGGGCCAGGAGCCACTCGAAAGCGGCGTGGATCCAGCTATCGTAGCCGTACCCGCTATCGTTCAGCATCTTGACCGCGATCCACTGCGCGCCGGGCGCCACGCCAATGGCCTGGCCGTCTCCGACGGCACGCCCCAGCGCGGTGCCGGCCACGTGCGTCCCATGCCCGTATCCGTCGACGGGGTAGAGGGCCCCCTCGGTGGTGGTGCACGACCAGTTGCCCTGGTGGATGGTGAGGCCGCCCGGCTTGTAACCGCGGTATTGCGCCTGCAGGGCTGGGTGCTGCCAATCCACGCCCGTGTCCATGATCGCCACAGTCACGCCCGTGCCGCTTATGGCCAGTGTGTGCCAGACGCGGTCGGCGCCGATGCGCAACACATTCCAGGGGAGCGCATCGGACTGGGCTCTCAGGTCCGCGGGCTCGAACGTGGCGTCGACCCACCGGCGCCAGCGGTCCTCGCGGATCATGGCCACGTCGGGCCGCCCGGCCAGGGCGAGAAGAGTCTCGGTGCTGCTTGTTACGACCAGCCCGTTAAAGATCCAGAAGGAGCGTACATTGCTCACCCGGCCGGTGGCCGACTCGGTTGCCAGGAAAGAGAGAACGCCCGCCTGGCTTCGCGCTGCGTTGGCCTGCAGGAGGCCTACTACCTGTTCGGGGCCAGCAACCTGCCCACGCAGCAAAGTCAAGTTTGCCTGATCCTTGAGCTCGACGATGAAGCGGTGCTCCTCGCCCGGTCCTGCACTCAACACGCGTTTCAGCAGGCCAGGCTCGACCCGGCTTGCGACGTCGTCAGGGAGCGCCGGAAGGGGTGCTTTCGGCTCGGGAATCGGATCCTGGGCGGCCAGGACAGCGCTTTGTAAGAGGCCGGCCAGAAACAAGACCAAGAGGACGCTGGCCGCCAGCCAGAGTCTACCAGGCACTCTGCTCACGTCCCTATTGACGAACTAGTGGAACGGGGGGGCGGCTATAGTGCCCAGATCGGCTGCTTCCCCGGCCCGAACCTCGACGGTGATTTCGTCGCTGTCCGGCCCGGGTACGATCACCGGCCCGACGGGGCCAATGACCGCCAGGGCGTAGGTCTCAGGGGGTACATCTGTGAACGCAAAGGCTCCTGCGGCATCGGTTTCAGTCCGTGGGGCCGTGTTGGTGTCCAGGCCCGCGACGCTGATCTCGTCCCCAGTGACCATCACAGGCGCCAGGTATAGGGTCTCCCCCTGGGCCACCTCTCCACCAATGGTCAGCATTCCAAGCACAATGCCCGTGCCGGGACTGGGCGTGAGATTCGGCGTCGCCACCGGCATTGCCTCGGCCGTCGGTTCGCCGAGGGCCTCCGTCGTGGGTGTAGGCAAAGGACTGACGGGCTCGGTCCCGGCGGCGGGGGAAGTGGCGACCTCGCCGGTTTCGCTGGCCGGAGCTGTGGCGACCTCCTGTCCGCAGGCACCCAGGACAAACAGTCCCAGGATCATCAGCAACAACGTGCTACGATAAAGCAGTCTCATTTTCGCTCGATCTCCATGCAATGGGGGGCCATCAGTAACACTGATGGCCCCCCCAGCCCTAGTAGACGTCAGCTACAGAGTGGGTCGCATCCGTCTAGTAGTTGAACCCGTTGTAGGTCATGAACGTGTCCGAGGCGCTGGCCAGGAACTCGTTCACAATCATCACGATCTGGCTGCCGTCAGGAGCCGACACCGCCAGGGAGCCGACGTACTTGTTGCCTGCCCAGGCACCGGCGTTCTGGATCGAGTTGTACGAGTCGCCGGGCTGGATCGTGGCAGTCTCGTTCGGAGGATTGTACGTGCCGGCGGTGTTGGGACCATAGTCCAGGGTGATGCTGACCGGGGCGCCGCCCACGTTCATCACCTGGATGCCGGTGTAGAACCCATTGTTATTGGCCATGATCAGGGGTGCGCTGACCGAATTGGTGGCCGCACCGGGATCAAAGCCGTTGTAAGCCGTGCCGAGGACGACCCCGCTCATCATAACCTGGTTGACGATGGCAACCACCGGCTGGTCGCTGGAGATGGTCGCCGAACCCACGTACTTGGGCGTTGCGAACTGGCCCGCGTTCTGGAGGAACGTCGTCGACTCACCAGGGTTAAGGGTGGCCGTCTCATTCGTCGGGTCGAATGAGCCACCAATGTTGGCTCCGTAGTCGACCGTGACGGTGGCCGCCTGGCTGCCGACATTCTGCACCTGGAAGCCGGTGTAGAAGCCGCTGTTATTGGCCATGATGAGGGGCATGCTCACCGTGGTCGAGCCCCCGGTAAAGCCGTTGTAGCCCATCATGTTCTGGAAGGTCTCGCCGACCTGCATGACGGTCGCCACCACCGGTACGTCGCTGCTGACGATGGCCGAGCCGACGAACTTGGCGCCCAGGGCATCGATGTCACGCTGGTTGAACGTGTGCGACGCGCCCGGCTTGATAACGACGGCGGGTTCGGTGTAAGCACTTCCTTCGGCAGGAATGTACTCCACGGTCACCGTGGCATCGGTCGTGCCCGCGTTCTGCACGTTGAACCAGGTGTAGTACCCGGCGTTTCCGCGCATGATGAGGGGCAGGTTCACCGACGTGGCACCGGCGTCAAAGCTCTCCGTGGAGGCCATGTACTGGGGCGAGTTGCCCAGGGTGTTGGCGATGGCCACCACCGGCTCGGTCGACTCTACGACCACGGAGCCGTTGAACCCGTCAGCGGCATGGATCGGGAAGTAGGTCTTGGAGCCCATGGCCGGGATCGTGTCGGACACGGGCGGGATGGCTTCGGTGCCGTCCTGGTTATAGTAATAAATAAAGATGCTGGCGTCGGTCCCGCTCAGGTTCTGAACCTGAAAACCGCTCGTCCAGGTAATGCTCTGTGCCGCAGCCGGCAGGACAAACATCGCCGACAGTAGGGCTACGATCAAGAGGATGCTTAGCTTTTTCATCGGACAGTCTCCCTTCTTGGAACTCTTTCTCAGGTCTGGCTCTTCTACGTCTACTGAGGCCAAGTGCTGGCCGGGATCTCACTCTCTTGGTGCTGGCTCTCCTCCTTTCGTACACCTGAGTTGTCTTGCGTCAGGCATGGCTTGCCCGTTCGCAGCCCTATTCTATCCCCTCTTCACCCGGAAGTCAATAACTCCTTCGAACTATCCTGGCATGGAAACGGTCTGTCAGGCCACTGCAGCCCCAAAACGGGCATCACCCATATGGGTTATTGGCCGATCTGGGGCCTTGTTACCTGTCAGACCGCAGTTCATAGAGGGAGGATTCGGCACTGCTGAAGAGCAGGTGGCCTTCTGTGTCTACGATCCCGCGGAGCAGTCCATCGATGTTCGCCCAATGGCGGATGTCCGTCACGACGATGCGCGTGTTGAAGAGAATATGGGTGACACCCATGCGGCGCAACGTGCCGGCAAAGGCGGCGACATCAGGAATCTGCTCCATCTTGATCAGCCGCTGGCCGATGGGATTTGCCCAGATGTAGGAGCGGTCGAGATAGAATCCACGCGACTCGAAGGGCGCCAGGAGGACTACTGCATCCTGAGGGAGGTGCTGGTTGGCGTAGGCAAAGGCAGGGTAGTCGTCCGAGACACTCGTCAAATACTCCCCACGGCTTGCCCTACCCGCCAGGTAGGTCCGGGCGAGGGACCACTCGTGACGGCGGTCGGCATCCGTAAACCAGGCACCGGCCAGCAGCCAGGCCAGGAGTAGGACCTGGAGCAGCCGGCCGATCCACCCGGGCCTTGCCCGGCTGCAGACCCAGGCCACGCCCTCGGCGGCCAGCAGCGACAGAACCGGGATAGCCCACATCAGAAAGCGTGTCTGATGCGTCAGCAAGAACCAGATGGAGTACAGGCCGAGGCTGAACAGGGCCATCGTGCCGAGAAGCAAGCGCCTGTTCCGTTCGAGGACAGCCTCAAGGACAACCAACGGGGCAAGCCCAAGAAGGTAGGGGCCCAGCAGGAAACTGCCAAACTGAAGGCCGTCCGTCGTCAGGCGCCAGAAGCCGGTGAGCCAATTCCAGACTGTCGGTGCCAGGTTGGTTGTGCGGATATAACCCAGGAGATAGTCTACGCCCAGGGCATCCCAATCCCGTCCGCCCAGCAGAGGATACAGGAATGGCCAGAGCGGATTGCCCGTCATGAGCCACGATTTGAGGTACCAGGGGAACGCGACCAGGAAACTGACGGCGCCGTAGCCGGCGAACGCTCGCAGACCACGTCCCGGACGGCGCGCCACGGATTCGAGGAGGAAGGCTATCGCGCCCAGGACGATGGCGACGCCCGCGCCGTTGAGCTTGCTGCCCGCGGCACAACCGCTCAACAGGGCAGAGATAACCAGCCAGCGGCTTGTGCCCGACTCGCGCCAGCGCCCGAGGGCATAGAATGCCAGAAAACTGTAGCCAGCAAGAGGGACTTCGATGAGGCCCGTGCCCGCCAGCCTCAACAGCATGGGGAGGCTCAAGAAAATCGCGGCGGCGATGGGTCCGCTCCGAGGCGACAGCCGCCGGCGCCCGAAGGTCACCAGCCCAACGGCGATGAGGATCGCAAAACTCCAGGTGAGGAGCTGCGGCAGAAACTCGGAACCAAGGAGCAGGGAGAGGACAAAGAGCATTTCGTTGCCCAGGGGCCAGTTGGAATAGACGATGAAGGGGATATAGACCAGGCGCCCGGCGGCGACATACATCTTTGGTATCGCCAGGTGATAGGCCACCGCGTCATAGCTGACAGGCGGCACCAGGGCATTGGCGAACAGCGTGAAACCCAATGCCAGCAGCACGACGAGGCCCAGGCCCAGGAGAACCAGCCTGTCGATCGTCAGGCCGATGCCTCGGGGCACAGCCAGCGTGCGCCAGGGTCGCCGGCGGACGAGGTCTGTCAAGGTCAGAACGGCGCCTGCCCCTAGAACCAGCCAGGCGACCATCGGCTGGTACAGACCCAGCGCACCAAGACCCAGGGTAAGAAGCGACAGGACGCCCAGGCCAAGCGCCTGGCCAAACAGCCAGCGCTCTACCCCGGTCACCAGCCCGGGCCCCAACAGCCGCAGGACCACGAGCCCGGCCCCGTAGGCGCCCATCAAGAAAAACGCCAGGAGGGCGAGTTGTCCCAGGGTGTGCATGACCAAGTGTTCCATGTGCGGGCCGCCGTCTCACTTCCCGGTCACGAAAGAGTGCCCCTGTTATGCCAGCCAGGCCACGACGCCCACGGCGAGGTCGTATACTGTCCAGACGACGCGGATGCCCAGTGCAATCAGCAGCGGCAGTGGGTCGTTCAGGAACAGGCTCAGCAGCACGGTGAGGGATACCTCCTTTACCCCCAGGCCGCTGGGGCTAAAAAGGGTGAGATAGGCCAGCAACGTGGACAGGACCCACACCCCCGCGATCTTGGGCCATGCCCCGGCGGGCAGGCTGCCAAAGAGGCAGCCCACCAGATAAAGCCCCGTGCCGCTGATACACCAGATCAGGGTATAGACCGCAGCCCAGAGCAGGGTGTCCCGGTAACGCAGGTTGGCCCGCAGCTCGTGATGCTTGACCAGGCTCGCCAGCTTGCCGAGGACGGCCGGATGGATGGCGACCAGCTCGAGGGCCAGTGCCAGTGCGACCAGGGCGAGCCCGGCTTCCCAGGTCAAGAGCCCGAGGCCGGCCGCGGCTGCCGCTGCCAGCGGCAGACCCGACAGGATAACCATCAGCATCTCGAAAAAACTGCCGAGAGCCAGGACGCGGGTCGTCATGTTCCGGTCCTTGTAGGCGCTCATGCGTCCGGCGACCAGCCAGAGCAAGCCGGCCGGGATGCGGCGCATCAGGTTCGTGTAGCCATAGATCTTCAGGTGGTGAAAAAAGGGCACCGGCGGGGCGAGACGATCCATGATGATCTGCCAGCCCCAGGTCACCACGACAAACTGGACGAGAAACAGGCCGAAGGAGGGCAACAAGTAGATGGCCCGCAGACTCCAACTGTAACCGCGCAGCGCCTCCCAGCTATCCCAGGCCTTGTAAGCCAAAAAGGCTACCGATAGGACCAGGAGAACGACCGAAACAACCCGCCGCCAGGTCAACCTGGCGGCCAAAAACCGCTGGACGCCCGTCATCGCTCTTTCCGACACAGGTAGATCAAGAAGCTTGCCAGATTGGTGGGGATCACCGCCGACAGGGCGGCACGGATCAGCTTGTGCGGCCGCCGGGCGTAAAAGGCCAGATCGGGCCAGGTCCTGGGCCATTCTCGCTCGTACTTGACCGTGCGCTGCACGGCCAGGCCATTCAGCTCCAGCAGCCTGCGCCACTGCCCGTGGGTGCCGTAACGCTGGAGGGGCTGCCCATCGTCGAACACTTCGCCGGTTCGCCACACGTGCAGGACGTTGCCCAACAGCCCAAAGGTGTTGGGCAGCAGGATCAGGGCCAGGCCCTCGGGCCGCAGCACCCGGGCCGCCTCCTGGACCGCCACGGCCGGCCGGAAATAGTGCTCCACGCTGCCGACGTTGGTCACCAGGTCAAAGCTGCCGGCGGGGAAGGGCAGTCGCTCCGCGTTTCCCAGGCATAACCCGGCCGGCGCCACCCGGGCGGCCGCTGCCAGGGCCGAGGGGGCCAGGTCGAGCCCGGTGGCCCGCAGCCCTGCCCGGGCGGCAAAGGACAGGAGCGCACCCTGGCCGCAAGAGATGTCCAGCAGCGCCTGTCCGGGCCGAACATTGAGCAGGCTGAGGAGCCACTTGTAGAACGAGTCCCGCTGGCGTAGGTGGCCCTGGGCGTGCAGATGGTCATAGTCCTGCGCGCTGTCGCCCGCCGTGGCAATCCCTGGCCCCCACAGCTCGACCAGGCCGCGCAGCAAGCGCTCGCTCTCTCCGGCCGGGGAGCCGTTGCCCGTGTCCTGCACGCTGCCTCCGTCGCTATCGATCCAGGGCGATCCGGATCGCCCCCTTGAAGTTGTTCCACAGGTGGCGCCAGTTGCGCCGGTTCGTGAGGCGGTTCACCATCATCCTCACATTCAGCAAGTTCCGCGGCGACAGCTCGACCGAGCGGCGCACCTTGCGCCACAGGGCCTGCAGCTCCTCGTCGGGCAGGCCGCTCAGGTTGTAAAAGATCGTCGCCTCCTCTGGCTTGTCCGGATCCGAGCTGAAGGCCTGATCCCAGTCCAGCTCGACGCTCTTGTCCACGTACTTCTCGTAGAACTCGGTGCCCGGATAGGGGGTCACCACGTTGAGGGCAATCCGCTCGGGCTTGATCCGCTTCGCCAGGGCGATGGTCTCGTCGACGGTGGCGGCGGTCTCGCCCGGCGCGCCGATCATGAAGCAGGCCGAGCGCCGCAGACCCGCCCTGCGCGTGGCGTCAAAGGCTTCCACCACCTGCTCGACAGTGATCTGCTTGTTCAAGGTCTTCAGGATCTCGGGTGAGCCCGACTCGACCCCCATGTAAACCATCGAGCAGCCGGCCTCTTTCATCATCCGCGCCGTCTCGTAATCCATCTGCCGCACGGTGGATGAGCATACCCAGCGCATCTTGTGCAGGCCCCGGTCGTGGATCCCCTGGCAAAAGTCGACCAACCGCTCCTTGCGCAGCGTGGTCAGCTCGTCGACAAACTCGAAGCCGTACACTCCGAAGCGGTCGATCACCTCCTCGATCTCGTCCAGGACGCTGCTGGCGCTCCGCATGGCGCAAAAATGCCCGCCCCACACGGCCGCGGTGGAGCAGAAGGAGCAGTTGTAGGGGCAGCCCCGCGCGCTGTACAGGGTGGTCCTGGTGCGGATGGTTGGTGGAAACGCCAGATTTGCCCGGTAGACGTGCATGGGCATCAGGTCGCGCGCCGGGAAAGGCAGCTCGTCCAGGTTTCGGATACGCGGTGCCTGCTCGTGGTGGATCACCTGGCCATCGACCTTGATCGTCGTCCCTGGCACCCCGTCGAGCGCCTCGCCCTCTGCCCAGCGCTTGACGATCTCCAGAAACGAGTATTCGCCTTCATTGCGCACCACCACGTCCACGTTCGGATCGGCGATTACCCAATCGGGGCAGACGGTGGCGTGGACGCCACCGACGGCGATCTTGACCCCCGGCAGCAGCCTGCGGGCCGCCGCGGCGATCTTGAGCGCGTTCTTGACCGTGACGGTCATGGTCGTCAGGCCCAGCACGTCGGGAGCGTATTCCTTGATGTATTGGATCGTATCCTCGACGCTCATGATGAGCGAGCAGGCGTCCAGGATGGCCACATCCGTGAAGCCATTGGCGCGCAGCACAGAGGCCATGTAGCCGAAACCCAACGGCTGGGCGGTGGTGTTCGCCTTGGGCAACGGTGGAGCTACAAACAGGATTCTCATCGCTTCCCCCAATTCATCTCTATCCCTGGCCCTGGGATCCGGCCGCGACGGTCAGCAGCGTGCTCCTGCCCAGGCGGTCGACCAGGTAGAAAAAGGGTGCCGTGGCCAGGCGGATCGGCAGGGCTTCCAGGGTGCGGCGCAGCCGCTCCTGCCCCGCAGTGGTCAGGCGCTCCCGGGCCCAGAACCGCAGCCCAAGGGCAAAGGCGTGATAGCTGCCCGCTGTGCACGCTACGCGCAGCACGCGCAGGCCCGCCGTCGACAGCAGAATGCCGAGCGTGTGCCTGGAAAAGACGGTCAGGTGGCGGGGCGCGTCCCAGCCGGGCCACAACGGGCCAAAGAGCCGGCGATCCCAACCGTCGAGCACCGGGACCCGGAAAACAAACACCCCATCGGGCTTGAGCACGCGGCGAACTTCGCGCACGGTTTCCCTGGGGTTCGGCACATGCTCCAGTACGTCCCACATAGCCACGGCGTCGAACGACGACGTGGGCAGACCTGCTTCGTGCAACGTGCCGTGATACACGTCCAGGCCGAACTGCTCGCGTGCCCGGCGTACCGCCGGCTCCGACACGTCCACCCCGCGCACCTGCCACTTGCCGGTGGCGCGCATGGCGTCCAGGAACAGGCCGGTGGCGCAGCCCACTTCCAGCAGGCTGCCCGCCTCCTTGTGACGCATCACCTCCCGGCACCGCTTCTGCAGTCCATACTGCAGGCTCTGCCGCTGCAAGCTGGAGAGCTGGTCGGGAGCCGGCAGGGCAAAGGGATCATAGTCCTCGGGGTAATAGCGCGCCAGCTCGGCCTGGGTCGGCTGGGGGTTCAAGTAGTGCATGCTGCACTCCAGGCAGCGTACCAGCCGGAACTCGCCGTCGATGCCCAACAGGCGATCCCGCAGCACACCGACCGGCGTCCACTTTTCTGAATCACAGAGCGGGCAGGAGATGTCGATCATGGCCTTTAGCGTACCAAATAGTCCGGATGGCCCGCGCAGCGGTGACAGACCGTCTCTACGTCGCCCGGCCCAATCTTTCGCCGGCCGAGGGCCCGCCGTGCGCTGACATAATACGGGCCATTCCACACCTCTCGAACGGTATGGGTGATGGCATTCCCAAAATCGAACCGGGGATCGTGCAGCCAGCAGCACGGCGCCACGCCGCCATCCCAGTTGACGACCATGCTTTCCCATAGCTCGTCACACGCCCACTGGTTCTGAGGCTGCTCTTGCCGATAGCTGGCCGCGCGGTACTGCGCGTCAGTGGGCAACCACTCCTGGACTTGCTCCGGGTTGCGTGTGTTCACAAAGAGCGCGTCGGTGGCAAAACCATCGGCGCCCATTTCGCGGGCCAGTTGTCGCACCGCCTCGACGTCATGCTCGTTGTGTTTGCCAACCAACATGCGCCAGATCACGAACGGCCTGTGGCTGCCTGCCTGGCGCCGGGTCTCGATCAACAGGCGCAGGTTGGCCAGGACCCGGTCGAGCTGTCCCCCGCGGCGATAGGCCGCGTACGTCTCCTGGCTCGACCCGTCGATGGATACCACAAGCTGGCTCAATCCCGATTCTACCAGGTGGCGGGCCGTCTCGGGCTCGAGCCGGTTCAGGTTAGAGCTCAGGCCAACTGCGATCCGTTTGTCGCTCGCGTAGCGGATCATGTCCACGATGTGGGGGTGCAACAGCGGTTCGCCCCAATTGTACAGCTCGATTCGATAGGCGTAGGGAGCGATCTGATCGACGATGCGGCGCATATCCTGCAGCGCCATTCGGCCGCGGGGACGGGCCAAAAGCCCGCGGCCGGTGGGGCACAGGGGGCAGTGCAGGTTGCAGATGTTGATGGGATCAATGAAATAGCTGGCCGGCATCGCCCACGCCCGCTCAAGCCTCAGCCGCCGCTGAACCTTGACCAGGGCAAGGTTGGCCAGGCGGCGCGGAGTGGAACAGCGGGCAAACTCGCGCAGGTGAAACCAGAAAAGCCGCTGGCGGTCAGTCAGCACGCGGGTCTCCTGTCCAGGCAGTGCGCCGAACTCCCGGGGCCTCGCCGCGAAGGACGTGTGGCCGCGCGCCGGGCCGGGTCTGGGGGATGCAACCTGCACGGTTTGTTCTCCGCCACGCCAAAGCGGGCATGACCACTCTCCTCAAACACTTGAAACGGGCAACTTTGCAGCTTCCCTATTTGCTGGCAATTCGTCACTATAGCATACTTCAGGCTGGTCGACAAATCACTGTTCACGGGACACTCCAGGCCGGGAGTGTCCTCCGGCCCGTGGCCACCCTTCCTTGTAGCCGTCCATGGTGCCCCTGAGGGTGGCTCCTATCAGGCTCCAATCGCCATGCCACAGGTCCTGCGCCGTCGCCTTGAGCACCTTGACGCCGATGTAGGCTTCGCGCAGCGGGCGCCACGGGCCGTGCGCGTGCTCGCGGTAGAACCGCACCTGGCCCAGGGCCTGGTGGTAGCGGTTGAAAGGCCGGTCGCGCCGGGCGGTAAGGGACACCTTGTGCCACATCGGGGCGCGGGGCACGCTCCACACGGCAAAGCCGGCGTCTCGCGCCCGCCGGCAAAAGTCGGCATCTTCGAAATACATGTAGTAACGCTCGTCGAGCAGGCCAACGGTTTCAAACACTTCCCGCCGGACCAACATGGCGCAGCCGGTCACGTAATCCACGGCCAGGGGGGCCATGTCCGCGGGCAGCGACATCGGCCGGGGCATGGGCAGCCAGCGATGCCTCTTGTCCCCCAGCTTCCACAGCCGCTCCGGGTCGTCGAAATGGTAGATCGCCGGGCCCAGGATGCCGGGCCGGCCCAGTTGCTCGTCAGCCTCCAGGAGCGTTTGAACCATGGTGGGTGCGACGATGGTGTCATTGTTCAGCACCAGGACCGAGCGGGCACCCTGCGCCAGGGCATGGCGGAGGCCGACGTTCATGCCGGCGGCAAACCCCAGGTTGCGGTCGTTGCGCAGCAGAGGCAGCGCGGGGCCACACCGGGCGGCCAGCGCCTCGACCGCACCGGCCCGGGAGCCGTTGTCGACAACCACGATCCGCTCCAGGGGCACGCCGGCGGCCTGGAGCGACTCGACGCAGGCTGCCGTGTCGTCTTCGAGGTTCCAGTTCAGGGTGACGACAAACATGGCTAGGGCTTCTCAGCCAGGACCCTGTGATACAGCGCGTCCATATCGGTCGCCATGCGACGCTGGTCAAACAGGGAGCGGGCCCGTGCCTGGCCGGCCCGCTTCATCTGCTCACGTAGCTCCGGTCGGGCGAGAAGGTGGTCCAGCCCCTCGGCCAGGGCTGAGCTGTCGGCCCGGGGAACGATAAACCCCGCATCGCCCGCGATCTCTTCGGCGGCACTGCCGCTGGTGGTCACCACCGGCACGCCGGCGGCCATGGCCTCCACCAGCGGGATGCCGAAACCTTCGAGAAGGCTGGGCAGAACAAAGACGTCGGCCGCGGCGTAATAGGCGAGCAGCTCGGCGTCGGGCACATAGCCCGCGATGCGTACCCGGTGCTGCTCGGCGCCGAGGGCTGCCAGAAAGCGCTCCTGGTAGCCCTTTTCCCACTTGCCGACCATGACCAACTGGGCCGGCGAGCGCATCCGCCCCAGGGCCTGGGCCAGGTACTCGACCCCCTTCCGTGGCGTCGAAAAGCCGACGTACAACAGGACGGGTAGGTCCGTCGTCAAGTCCAGCGCCTGGCGAGCCGCATCCTGGTCCGGGATTCGCGAGAAACGGTCCACGTCGATACCGATATAGACGACCGACGTGCGCCCGGGCGCCAGCCCATACTCGGAAGCGAACGCCTGTCGCGTCGTGTCGCTGATCATGACCATGTGCTGCGCCCGCCGCACGGCGGGCCGCTCCATGAACCGGCGCGCCGCGCTGTAGTACAGGGTGCGAAAGGCCAGGTTTCGCCGGTTGACGTGGTAGGCCCGCCCGTCGTGGCTCGACAGCCTCTGGCGAAACGTCTGGACGCCACTGGCCAGGAAGGGCAGGGGGTAGGCGTAGGCAAAGTGCACGTCGGCAAAGTGCACCAGGTCGAACTCGTGGCTGCGCCCCTTGAGGAATCGAGCGGCCTGCCATCCCAGGGCGATCCAATCGGCGCGGCCCACGTCGAACCGGAGCACTTTTACCTCGGGCGGCAGGTCGACGGCCTCCGCCCGCTCGCTCTCCGGGCGCCGGGCGGCAAGGACGGTTACCCGGTGGCCGCAGGCCACCAGTCCCTGCACCAGCTTCTCGGCATAGATGGTCAGCCCGGACCCACGAAAGGGCGGAAAGTCCAGGGTCACGAGACAGACGTGCACAAGGCCTCCTCGAGGACGGTTGCCACCTGCCCCGCCAGGCAGGCGGTGGACAAACGCTCCTCAAAGACCCGGCGGCCGCCGGCGGCGAGGCGCTCCCGCAGCCCGGCGTCGCCGGCCAGGATTTCCACCGCACCGGCCAGCGCCTCGGCGTCGCCCATGGGGACCAGCCACGCCTGATCGCCGTGGGTCAGAATCTCGTTCACGGCCTCGTTGTCGCCCACGATGGTCGGCCGTGCCATGGCCAGGAACTGGAACGTCTTGGTCGAGACCACCCGCGCGGCCTTGGGCACCCGCGAAAAATGCCCGCCCAGGCAGATGGATGCGCGTGCGATGTGGGCCGGCAGCGCGGAAAGGGGGACCCAGCCCACCAGGTCGACGTTTCGAAGCCCGGCTTGAGCCACGATCTGGCGTACCTGCTTGAAGCGTGGCCCGTGGCCGCCGATGCTCCAGTGGAGGTCGGCCCTGTGCCGCAACCGGGAAGCCGCCTCCACCACCACCTCGGTGCCATGCAGGGCCAGGAAGGCGCCATAGGTAAAGACCTCGATCCGGCCTCCATGCCGCGCCGGGGCGTCGATGGGGTGAAACAGGGTCTCGTCGCAGCCCACGTACAGCGCCTGGAGCTTGGCGGCCGGCAGGTCAAACGTCTCGGCAAAATAGCGGGCATGGGCTCGCGTATCGGTCACCACCCGCGAGGCAGCGAGGCAGCTCTGCCGGTCCAGCCAGAATGCCAGGCGCCCGGGCACCGAGCCCGGACCGAACCACCGCCGGTCGTGGCACAATGTGTCAAAGGTCGAGACGTAGGCGTCGAGGATGATGGGCTTTCGCTGCATGCGGGCCAGGGCGACCCCCAGCATCTGCCCGTAAAACCCCACGAAGAGGGCATCGTAGTCCGGCCGGCGGGCCACGAAGGAGGCGAGGCTGGCAGCCGTGCGCCCCGTCGTGGTTGGCACGCGCGGCCTCAGCACCGTCACGTCGGCGCAGGACCGGAGTGCCTGGAGCAGCACCCGGTTGCGCATGTAGCCCATCTCTCGCCCGGCTACGTACAGGACGCGCGGTTTCAAGACCTCTCCCGGCTCACAGGCCACCCCTCGCGGGCGGTGGATCAAGGACCTCGAAAATCCACACTCGATCCTGCTGATAGACCAACCGGTAGCTCGCGCTCTCGGCGAGCAGGTGGGGGTTGATGGCGTTCTCGCCTGAGGAGTTCACCCGTCCCTGGCGCTGGCCCACGTATACGTGGGTCACGCCTTCCGCCCGGAGCAGGGCCAACAGGGCCGGGTCGTCGGGGGCGCTCTCATGCACCCAGGCGTTCAGCTCCTGGACCCCCAGGCGCGCCCCGGCTTCCAGGGGCACCTCGCCGCTGTAGGCCAGGGGCGGCACGGTCACCTGCCTCTCGGCCAGCAGGGGCAGCCACCAGCCCCCGTCGGACCCCACGGGCGACGTTCCCCCGTAGGCAAAGAACGAGTTGACGAGGAACCGGGATTCGGGCGGCGTGTTATCGCGAATCCAGGCTGCTGCCCGAATGTCTGGGCGGGTGACCAAAGCATGAGCCCTGGGATCCAGGTCAACCAGGCGCTCTGTCGCGCCAAACAACCCCAGGCCCAGGGCCAGAAGCGCGACCAGGACCGGCATCCAGCCTCGGCGGCCGGCCACATCTGCCAGGCGCGCGGCCAGGTAGCCGGCCGCTACGGCTGCGGGCAGATAGGCGGCAATGAACAGGGCAAAGTTGGAGATAATGCCCGTGCCCGGCAGCGAAAAGAACTCCGGGTTGGCGACGATCAACAAAAGCAACCACCAGATGGCCAGCAACAACATGCCGCGCCGCCGCTCCCACAGGCCCAGCCCCAGCCCGACGAGCAACATGAGCCAGGCCAGCGGCGCGAGAAAGGTGCGCAGGTCGCCGATCTGGTTGTACTCCTGCATGAAAGTGTGGGCCTGGTCGGGAGGAGTGGTGATCTGGACGACAAACATTTGCTGCACCACCGTGCCATAGGTGGCCCAGAACCAGGGCAAGAACAGGAGCAGGGTGCCTGCCCCGGCGCCGGCCAGGCCCCGCACGAGCCTCCGGCCCGATCGCTCGCGCAGCGCCACGAGGAGCAGCCCGAAGACAAAGCAGCCATAAAACAGCAGGACGCGGTAGTGGGTCAGGGCGAGGCCGCCGACGACGAGGGCGATGAGGGCTGCCCTGCGCCCGGCGAGCCTGGGCTCGTCCAGGGCTTCCCACGTGAGCCAGGCAGCAGCCGGCAGGATAACCTGGCCGGCCAGTTGGGTGTAACGTCCCCAGTTGCTGTAGACCATAGGCATCTGGCACAACAGGCCGGCGAACAACACGGCGCCGATCCCTGCCCAACGGCGGCTCCTGTCGCTCAGGCCGGCGGCCATGCGATGGGCAAGGGGATAGAGGGCGACCACGGCCAGAAGGTTGATCACTTGCCCGGCCCACAGGGTGGCCGCCTGGGCCGGCAGCCCGCTGAGCCAGTGAAGCGCCGCGGCGGTGCTGTGGAAGCCAAAGTGGTAGGTGAACTGGTCAAGGTCCACGTAGGGCGCCCAGGAATCGAACAGCCCTCGGTTGTCGATGAGCAGTTGGACGATCATGGTGTGCTGGTACGAGTCGCCCCACAGCGGCGCGTCCAGAGAGCGCGCGGGCAGCAGGCGAACGGCCATGACAAGACCGAGCACCAGCAGCAGGGCCAGGTCGGGCCAGGCGGCTTCCGAGTGGAGCCACCGCCGGAACCCGGTCCATGCCTGCCGCGGCCGCCAGGTGCGGTTCTGCCAGGCCAGGGCCGCCACGCCCAGCCCCGCCGGCAGCCAGGCGTAGAGGGAGCCAAGGTGCAGCCCCACCAGGTCGGTCCACAGGAGCAACACCGGGTAGAGCGCCAGGCTGATGCCGGCCGCCAGTCCCAGCCTGACCGGCCAGCTCAAAGCCTGCCCGCCGAGGAGCCAGTTGAGGAGTGCCCAACCGGGCACCACGAACAGAATTCCGGCCGCCAGCAGCAGTCCCAGCCCGGCTACACCCGCACCCACCAGATCCAGGAGGGTTCGCCCCGGATCGTACGCCAGGCCGAAGGCGAGTTGCCGGTCCTGTGGCTCGTGGCCCGCGTAGGCGGCGCCGTTCAGGTAGGCCTCGCCGCCGCCAGTGGCGACGCGTGCCCCCGCCTCGTCTGCCTCCAGGAAGGCGTAATAGTAGCGGCCGTGGGAATTGCCCTGGACTGGAAACGAGAACCGGTAAAAGCGCGGCGGCTGGCCCCCGGGCACCTGCAAACTGGCGGTGGCCAGGTCCGTTGCGGACTGAGGGTCACTGCGCAGGTGCAGCGTCAGCGTTGGGTCGGCGCCGGGATCGGCCGCCAGCAGCAACTCGACGCCCGCCAGGCCGCCGTGTTGGGCCACGAACGTTTGCCCCACGGGCCTGCCAGGTGCCAGCGACAGCTCGCTGCCCTGTTCCCAAAGGGGCTGTTCGGCATCCAACAGCCTGCCACCGGAGAAGGAACAACCGGCCAGCGTCAGGAGGAGCAAAAGCCCGACCAGTCGAATCAGGGCGCGGCTCATTTCCTCTTCTCTTGCTCCCACTCCAGCTCCAAGGAGCGCACGCGGTAGAGCGTCTCTTCCATGATCTTGCGGTTGAAGCGAATGAGGTCGGCCACAAGGCCGATGAGACACACCTGGAAGCCGACGATGGACAGGATCGCCGCCAGGATGAGGGATTGCAGGTTGCCCGCCGCGCCGGCCCGGGTGATAAAGAAGTAGAGAAAGCGCAACCCAATGAGCACTCCGGCCGCGATCATGACCATGCCGAGGGGCATAAAGATGCGCAGGGGCCGGTAGAGGCCATAGGTGCGCAGGATGATGATGCTCGACTGGGTCAGGTACTCGGGCAGGCTGCGCATGAGACGCGAGGGCCGGGTCTGGGGATTGGTGCGGACCGGCACGTAGGTAATGGCCATCTGGCTGGCGCCGGCCTGGATCAATGACTCCAGGGTGTACGAGTACTTGCTGAGGATCAGGGTGCGCAACGCGGCCTCGCGCGTCAGGGCCCGGAAGCCGCTGGTGGCATCGGGCACCTGGATGCCGGCTGCCTGCTGCACCACCCAACTGCCAAGCCGCTGTAACCCTCTTTTCAGTGGAGTAAAGTGGGCAAGGCTGGCAACCCCCCGATCTCCGACGACAATGTCCGCCTGGCCGGCCAGGATGGGCGCCACAAGACACTCGACGTCCTCGCCCCGGTACTGGTTGTCGCCGTCGGTGTTGACGATGACGTCGGCTTCCAGGCGCAGGGCGCTCTCCAGGCCCGTAAGAAAGGCCTTGGTTAACCCCTGGTTGCGATGGAGGCGCACCACGTGCTCGACACCCAGCACTTCCGCCAGCTCGGCCGTTCCATCCGTGCTCCCATCGTCGATGACCAATACTTCGATCTGATCGATCCCGGGCAGGGTACGGGGCAACGCCTCGAGCGTACGGGGCAGGGTCTCTGCCTCGTTGAAGCATGGGATCTGGATTACGAGCTTCATGCCGTTGTCCCTCTTGGTCTCCCGCGATTCTTGCAAGCTATCCTACCACGACCCGTGCACGATGCCAAATCCTCACGGACCGTATTCCCCGAGGATCCAGGCAGGCCCGGCCCCTCGCGCCGGACCCCGCACCGGCGGCGGCTTTCGGCGGATCAGGAATTGACAGGCGGCTTGCGTAGTTTGAAGACCAGGTGGTTGGCATGCACGCGGTCGAGCCGCGTCATGACACGCTCGAGGAGTGGAGGAAGCGGATGGTAGCCGACGCCGATGACCCTCTCCAGGTGAAATCCCTCTGTGACAAACAGCCGGCACAGAGAACGGTAGGCACCGACGACGATGTGCCGGTACATCGCCGGGTCGCCCTCCCCTTCGGCCCAGCCCTCGTCGGCCAGCGCCTGGCACATCTCCTCGTGCAGGCGGCGCACCGGCCCCAGATCGGCCTGGGCAAAGTTGCTCAGGTGGGGCCCAGAGAAGGGTTGGATGCCGATCAAGAGGGCAAAGATGTTGTGCCACGAGGCAAGATTGGGCGTGCTGATGACGGCATAGCCGCCCGGCTTCAAGACCCGGAACGCTTCGCCGACAAAGACGCTCAACTCCACCAGGTGCTCCAGGACGTCCGAGACCATCACCACGTCCAGACTGGCTGCCGCCAACGGCATCGGGCAGTTAAGATCCGCCTGTGCGATCCAGATGCCCCGCTCGCTCGCCTCTCGAGTCACAGACAGGTTCCGTTCCAGGCCAACGATGGATTTCAAACCCTTGGCGTCGCCGCGCTTTCGGGCATTGTAGCCTGCATGACAGCCGCAATCCAGGACCAGCGCCCCGGCGTCTGGCTCCAGGCAATCGAGAAAAGTCTCCTGATTCCGTTCCGTCACATGGACGTCCAGGTACTTCAGGTAGCGGTGCAACAGGCTACCGAAGCTCACCGGACAAATCCCGTCTATTCAAGTATCATCTCCTGCCACGGACGCTCGAGCCGGCCTCCGGCGCGGCGTGTTGTTTTCCAACGGGTGCGTGCCTGATTATATCCGAAGTCGGTCGTGGTTGCAAGTGGGGAGCCACAGTCCTCGCGCTAGCAGTGCATAACCATTGGCGCAAGCTGCCAGTTGTGCTATAATTCCGCCCAGGTTTCGGTGAGAAGGAGAGGATGTTTTGCGGACACTCATGGCGTATGTCTTGAACGCGGGGCTGCTCATCGGTCTCGTGCTGTGCTGTGCTCAAAGCGCTACGCCCACTCCGGTGCCGGCGGCGACCGCTTCCGTCGTTCCGTCAGCGACGGCCGTGGCCGAGGTCGCGCCCAGTGCGACAGTTCGCCTGACCCGCACGCTCCAGCCCTCAGCCACAGCCAGCCCCACGCCGAGCACCACTCCCAGTCCTCTGCCCTCGCCGACACGCCGGCCGACCGGCACGCCCCGCCCCTCGGCCACGCCTAGCCCCGTGCCAAGCACCACCCCAGGTCCTGTACCCTCTCCGACACCTTCCCGCACTCTAACGCCGGCCGCCTCCATCTTTGGCATGCACATGGAGGGTGAGATGGCCCGCGGCGGAGCGCTGGATCTGGCGATGGACGCCGGCCTTCGTTGGGTGCGCTATCGCCTCCTGGACTGGGACAGGATCGAGCCACAGCGTACCGATCCACCTACCTATCACTGGGAGGTGGTGGACGAGGCCGGCCTTCAGGAGATGGCGCGGCGTGGGATAACCGTCATTGCCCAGGTGCAGTTCGCCCCTGAATGGGCCCAAGCGGTCCCTGGCTCGTTCTGTGGGCCGATCAAGGACGAGGCCTTCCCGGACCTGGCTCGCTTTCTGCAAGCGGCTGTCGCCCGTTACAGCGGTGCTCCCTACCACGTACGCTACTGGGAGCTGGGCAACGAGCCCGATGCGGGCCTGGGGCTCGTTCCTCCTCGTTCTGTGTTTGGTTGCTGGGGAGACCCCGCCGACGAGTATTATGGTGGGCGGGCGTACGCCCAGATGCTCAAGGTAGCCTATCCGGCCATCAAGGCCCAGGATCCGTCAGCCCTCGTGCTCAACGGCGGGCTGCTTCTGGACCGGCCCTCGGGCGGGAACGACACCCACCCCCGCTTCCTGGAAGGCATCCTGGAGGGCGGGGGAGGCGACTATTTCGACATCCTCAGCTTCCACGCCTATAGCCACTATCTGGGTCCCCGGCAGATGGGTAACCCTTCCTGGCCGGGCTCGCCCACAGTGATGCCGGCCAAGGTAGCCTTTATCCGCGATCTGCTGGCACGTTATGGGCACGGAGACAAGCCGCTGATGAACACCGAGTCGGCACTTCAGTGCGGGGAGCCCACGGCGGAATGCCTGGACATGCAGGCCGTCCACGCCGCCCGCAGCTATGCCGAGGCGATGTCCCTGGGGCTGGCGGCCCAGATTCATTACGCCTGGATCAACGAGCACTGGAGGCACACAGGGCTCGTCATGCCCGACCTGGAGACCAAGCCTGTATACTATGCCTACCAGGCGGCTGCTTCCTTTCTGGCGGGTGCCTCTTACCGCGGGCCTGCAGCCGGCTATCCCGCAGGGGTGCAAGGGCTAGCCTTTGTTACGGCCGCTGGAGGGGAATTGCTGGACGTTGTGTGGTCGCGGGATGGGCAAGCGCGGGAGGTAGAGCTGCCGGAAGGAACGTTGGCCTATGATCATCTCGGCCAGCCCATCCCCATCGATGGCGCTCTCGTCCTCACTGGCGATCCCGTGTACGTCGTGCGAGGGGACGGAACTGCGCCCTGATTGAAGGCTCCGGCTCCTTTCACCTGTCCTCCGACGCGATCCTCCCCGCCACGCGCCAGATCAGGAGTAGGAGAAGCAGGCCGTAGATGACCGCCAGGCCCAGGTAAAAACCCTTGGTGCCCAGAAAGTAGGGCCGGCCCCGGGCCATGCGCTCCAGGAGCAGATCGACCTTTTCCCGCGTGCGAAGGGTATAGTGTGTCTGGAACGCCAGGTTGCCCGGTACCTCCT
>JAAYZQ010000238.1 GCA_012514775.1 Anaerolineaceae bacterium | reverse complement strand
GGGCGCCCGTCAGGCCCGTGACCACGGCGTTGGTCAGCATGGCCGCCTGGACGTTGCCCAGCTCCTGCAGGCGCAGCGCCAGCCAATAGAGGGGCAGGGCGGCCAGCGTGGTGCCGATGCCCTTGCGGGAGTAAAGGTGGCCGTCGGGCCCGAAGGAGCCCTGCTGCTCTTCCATCCAGCGCAAGAGGTCGATGTCCCAGGCGCCGCGGCGGGCCAGGCTGTCGGTGGCGACCAGCATGCTCATCTCGTCGCTGGAATGGTAGCTGCCGCTGAAGGTGAACAGATAGACGGCAAAGAGCAGGCAGGCCACGCCCAGGACAAGGGGGGCGTCGCCGCCGCCGGCACCATGGACGGTGGGTGGACGGTGCCCCTTTGCCCCCTCTGCCTGCTGCCGCCGCCCGCCGGGCGGCAAACGAGATTCACCCATGCCCGGCTAACCGCCCCCCTCCCAGGCCGAGAGCACCCAGCCGTCGAACTCGCGCTCGGACAGCAGCGCGCGGTGGGCTGCCAGCCAATCGTGGAGCGGCGAGCCGGCCCGGGAATAGAGCCACACCTCGCCTGCCTCGCGGGCAGCCACTTCGAGGCGCGGCTGCCACGCGGGCAAATAGTCGTGGGTCTCTACGCTCGTGACCTGGAAGCGGCGATGGAGGTAGGGATAGAGCTGTTCGTAGACCTCTTGCTCGTCCACGACCACGGTGGCGCCCCGCTCCGCCGAGGCGCTGAGCGTCTCCATGGCGGCGCGGTGCGGGTTCGCCTCGTAGCGGGCCTGCCAATAGGCGCGAAAGCCGGCCACGCCCCCGGCCACCGCCAGGACGAGGCCCAGGGCCAGGCTGCCCGCCGCCACCTGGCGCCAGCGCCGCGGGGACACGCGCCAGGCAAAGACCTGGGCGGCAAACTCCAGGCTGAGCACGACCAACAGCAGGGTGCGGAACAGGACGGCGCCGGCCAGGAGCCAGGGCTCGTCGGGCAGGATGACGAAATAGATGGGATACTCCACCAGGCTGGCGGCGCTCAGGAGCAGGGCGTAGACAACCCCGCGCCAGGCGGGCAGCAACAACAGCACAAAGGGCAGGACCATGACCAGGAACTGCGGGCTGTAGCCCCGGGAGTAGAGGAGGAGCAGGTTCTGGCTCAGGGCCACAAAGGCGACGGCCACCCGCTGCTCCTGCCACCGCGCGCGGCGGGTCAGCAGCCACAGGTAGAGCAGGCCAAAGGCGACGGTGATGGGCAGGGTTGGCAGCGCCGGGGGGTGCTGCGCGACCCCAGCGTGGGCCGGATCGAAGCGATCAGGGCCGCCGGCCACCCCAAAGGAATAGTAGCCGTCGAGGAGGGCCCAGACCGTCTCCCAACTGCCCCGGTCCACCATGGCGGTAAAGGCCGGCAGGAAATGCTCGGGCCCGGCCAGCAAGAAGGGCAGGGCGATGAGCAGCACCACCAGGACGACGGCGGCCACGAGCCGGGCGCGCTGTGACCAGGCCGGCAGGTGCAGCCAGGCGGCAGGCAGGCCCACGGCGGGCACGAGCTTGGTCATGAACCCCAACCCGGCCGCGACGCCCGCGCCGGCGGGTCGGCGGTCCAGGGTCAGCAGCACGATCGAAAGGAGGAAAAAGAGGACGACGTTGTCAAAGGTGTTGAGTAGGACGATAATGGGGATGAACAGCGCGCCATAGATCCAGGCCCGTCGCACCGCCTCCGCCCGGTCGTGGAGGCGCCGGCCGATGCCGTAGAACAGGATCAGGTTGCCGGCCTCAAAAAGGGCAAATGTGGCGCCCAGCAGGATCAGGTACCACGTGCCCGGCTCTGTCCAGGCCGGGATGAGCAGGCTCAGGCGATAGACGGCCAGGAGCAGCCAGGGTGCCAGGGGCGGGTACTCGACCCAGAAGTCGACCAGGGGAAGGTAGCCCTGGTTGGAAAGGCTCTGCAGCAGGTGGTAGTAGTGGAAGGTGGTCATGACGCCCAGGTAGCCCCCGGGCCGCACGACGAGGACGAACATCAGGCGGAAGGCCAGGAACAGCCCCAGGATCAGCAGGAACTCCCGGTGCTCCCCCAGGGCGAGGCGCAGGCGGCCAAGGGGCACGTCCGCGGCCCCTTCTTCCCGCGCCGTGCCCTGAACCTGCCCTTCTCCGGTGTCGCTCACGGCTCCGTCGCTCCTCCTGGACATAAATCGCTGCCCTGCACGCCCTCCATTGTACTCGAAAAGAAAAGAATTGGAAAATCATGGGCCTGCAGGGTCAGGCGGTCACGGTGAGAGGAGGCCGGCCACCTGTTCTTCGAGGGGCTCTGGCATCGCGGGAGGCTGGCTGTCATAGAGCCACGCGTCCAGGAAATCCGACAGCTCCTGGCCGCTGACCTCCTCGGCCACGGTCAGCAGGTCGGCCGTGCTGGCATTGGCGTAGGCAAATCGTTCAGTGTACGCCCGCAGCGTCTGGAAAAAGGCGTCGTCGCCCACCCGCGCCCGCAGGGCGTGCAGGACCACGGCACCCCCCTGGTATACCGGAAAGCCATAGAGATCGTCGGGTGAGGGACTTCCGGGCGGCGAATAGAAGCCGGCCCGCGCGCCCCTGGCCATCTGGTCGTAGTAGGATGCCACGATCTCGTCCACCGCTGCCCGCCCTTCGCTGCGCTCCAGCCACAGGAGCTCGGCGTAGGTGGCCATCCCCTCCTTGAGCCACAGGTCCTGCCAGGTCTCCAGGCTCACGCTGTTGCCGAACCACTGGTGCGCCAGCTCGTGGGCCATGATGTCCGCGTTCAGGGGCACGTTGAAAAACAGGGAACGTGTCTGGGTCTCCAGCGCGGCAAACCCTGGCAGCCGCCCCTGCACCGCGACCACGCCATAGGTCTCGAAGGGATATGGGCCAAACAACTCCTCGAAATAGTCGATCATGAGGCCCATCTGGTCCGCGGCCGCCTGCATGCCCGCCGGCCCGTCGGCCGGGAAAAAGCTGACCAGGGGCAGGCCGCCGGACGTCTCGGCCTCGTGGATCTCGTACTCGTCGATACTGACCGTGACCAGGTAGCTGGCCATCGGATCGCGCGCCTGCCAGACGTAGGTGGCCAGCCCGTCCTCCTCGATGGTCTCGACGAGGAGGCCGTTTGACGCGACGACGAGGGGCTGCGGCACGGTGACTTGCAGGCGGTAGGTGGCCTTGTCCAGGGGATGATCGTTGGCCGGGAACCAGGTCTGGGCGCCAAAGGGCTCGCCCGCGACGGTGGCCGCGCCCGCGGTCCAGAACCAGCCGGCGGTCACTGCCGGATCGTTGCTCGGCACCGGCCGGCCCTGGTAGCTCACCTGCACGTTGAACTCGGCGCCCGCGGGCAAGGGCTCTGCCGGCGTGACCAGGAGTTGGTCCCCGTCGTGCTCATAGTCCGCCGGCTGGCCGTCCACCAGCAGCTCGTGGATGGTGAGCTGTTCGAAGTCCAGGTAAAAGGCGCTCAGGGCATGGATGGCCCGGGCCTGCATGAGACTGGTCCCTTCGATCTGCTGGACGCCGGGGTTGACGGCCAAGGTCAGGTCGTAGTGCAAGGCGTCGTAACCGCCGTTGCCCATCTCGGGAAAGTAGGCATCGCCGATGCCCACGGCCCCCGGCTCTGCCTCCACCGCGGGCGAGGGCCTGGAAGTCGCCGCCGGCCTCGCCGTGGCCGTCGGCACCGGGCTGTCCGTGGGCTGTGGGCTGGCCGTGGGCGGGGAGGTCGGGGCGGCCGTCGCCTCGGCCACGGCGTCGCCGTTGGTCCCCTTGGTCGCGGAGGGCAGCGCGGCGCCCGGCGTGGGCGTGGCAACATTGTCGGCAGTCAGCCCGCAGGCGGACAGCAGCCCTGCCACAAAGGCCAGGATGAGGAGCATCCTGGCTGCCGGGCGCCTGGAATGGCCTGGTTGTCGGGTACCTGGTGCGGTCATGGATCTCCTTCCGGGTTGGAGGACCCTCCGGGCGCGGCGGTGGCCCCGAGAGGCGGATATGGCAAGATAGTATCACAAGGTTTAGAATAAGTCAATTGCCTGCAGGCCGCTCCGGTAGCCGACAAACGAAAGCCGCTTCCGGATCATGCCCTGGAAGCGGCCTTTTTCGATTTTCGGCTGCCATGGCAGCCATCAGCTCAACTTGGTGCCGCACTCCGGGCAGAACTTGGCGCCCTTGGCGTCGGCGCCACAGGAGGGGCACAGCCCGGACGGAGCGCGCTCGATCTTGGCGCCGCATTCCGGGCAGAACTTGGCCGTGCCCACCTGGGCCCCACAGCTTGGGCAGGTGCCGGCGGCGGGCGCGGGCTGGGTCATGGGGCTGCCGCACTCCGGGCAGAACTTGGTGCCGGCCGGCGCCACGGTGCCGTCCTTGGGGCAGCGAGCCGTGGCGGCCTGCGCCTGCTGCGTCGCCTGGCTCACCTGCTTGAAGGCCTCGCCCAGCCCCAGGGCGCTGGCAAAGCCCTTGAGCACGTGCCCGGCCTGCTCGGCCTCGGCCTGTGCGATCTCGTTGCGGCGCGGCGTGTCCTCGTTGCAATAACCAGATTGTTCATCCCAGTCGGAGAGGCAGACGATGCGCAGGCAGGTGGGGCACTCGCGGAACTGGTGCTTGACCTGATCCCAGGCCTTGTCGAGTTGTTCGTTCGTGAGACTGAGGGTGTAGCGCGGATCCTCGGCGGCCACGTTGGAGGCCACGCTGCTGCCCACCAGGGGGATGTTGCGCAACAGGCCGCCCATGGCCTTGCGGCCAATGTCCTTGGCGATGGTCGCCGTCGTGTCGGGCCGGCTGCGGTACTCCCTGCTGCAAGATTCACAGTAAAAGACCGCGTAGGGGCCGATCCCGTCGTTCCGAACGTCATAGTTTGGCATGCGACTTGGCTCTGCCATTGAGTGTACCTCCTTGTCAGGGACTTTTGCTTCTTCAACGGCGCTTTCTATTATAAGGCCAAGTGGGGTGAAAGTCAACTCAGGGAGGCAAAGTACAACGATGAACCGGCACGCCCCTACGGGAGGGGCCACCGGATTCTTGTCGGGGTGGCTGCCAGCGTAGGCTTGGCGTTGGCCTGGCGTACAGCAGGGATCGCCGTCTTGTGCTACAATAAGGTTGCTCGCCACCGCAGGGAAAAACCGAAGCCCTGCACAAATACAAGGGCGGCCCCACTGCCCGGGACGCCGGGCAAGGGCCCTGGCGGGCGAAAGGAGGGCACATCGACTACACGGAAGCAGCGGTAACGGCGGCCCGGAGGGTTCCTCCGAGTGCATAGCCGGCCGTTGGCCCACGGACCAGGCCGGAACCGAACGAGTAGGAGTACTCGAGAAGAAAGGCCCACCGGGTCGGTGCACCAGAGATCCACACGGATCCGCTCTTAGGAACGAGGCAGGGCGTGACCCTTGCGCGCTGCCACCACGGCCCAGCCGCACGTGCGGATTGGGGCCAGAAGAACCAAACAGGTATGCGCCGGGGAGAGGCGAGATTATTCTCCCCGGCGCTCTTTTGATCTAGGCCGCCGCTACCTTTTCCACGCTGTCGCCCACGCGCACGGTGCCGGCCTGTACGATGCGCGCGTAGCGGCCCCGCAGGTGCAGCGACCGCCGCTCGGCCGCGTTGACGAAACGCGCCGCGTCGCGCCCGAAGCGGGCGACAAACTTGTTGCAGCCCGTGTGGGGCGCGTCGGTCATTTCCAGGACGGCGTCGCCAATGCGCAGCCTCTGGCCCGCGGGCATGTTTTCGGCGCCCAGTTCCATGTCCACCACCAGATTGTCGCCGGCGAGGGCCATGCGCTCCTCGTCGTCGCCGGCCAGGTAGCGCAGCAACCGGGCGTTCATCAGCGATATCTGCTGCTCCGGCGATTCCCCGGCCGCCAGCCAGCGGTCGCCTTCCATGCCACCCTCTGGCGACAGCCGCGCCGCGGCACGCAGCTCGCGCAGGTCGGTGCCCGGGCGGGCGACGATGGCTTCCAGCCGGCCGCCATCCCGGGGAGAGGCCAGCACGTCCTCCAGGCGGGCCTCGATCTCGGTCGTCGAAAGGTAGTCCTCGCTCACACTGCCTCCTCGAACTCATCAATTCAGAATCAGGGGCACATTATAGCCGTGGGCGGTTTCCCTGGCAAATGGCGGCCAGGCCGTAATAGAGGGCCCAAGCCTGGCTCTGCCCCGGTCCCCGGCTGCCGAAGCGCCCGGACCTGTCCCTGCCCGGCTTGACCAGGGTTGGCAGCGGTGCTAGAATAGCCTTGCGCCTTCCCGGCAGGCCCGCGGTTCGGGTGGGAGTGCGCCACGGCAGCGGCCTGACAGGGACCGTCAGGCAACTGGCGCTCGTTTGTCAGGGGGGTGGCACGCAGGCGTCAAGTCCCGCCCGGCCACCAGCCCTACAATTGGGGAGCGGAACGCACCCACCGCGCCTGGTTGCGGGGTGGGGCAACGGACCGACACACAAGGAGGTATTTCATGGCAAACCGGCGGCTGCTCCTTTGTTCCTTGCTCCTGGCATTGCTGCCGCTTCTGGCTGCCTGCTCGCCGGACGGCGGTGGCCGCGACGTCCAGCCCACAGCCGTCTCGCTGCCCGAAGAGACAGAAGACGTGGTCTCGGCCACGGGCGAGGTGCGGCCCACGCGCTGGGCAAGCCTCAGCTTCCCCGTCGGCGGCACGCTGGCGCGGGTCGACGTGGAAGAAGGGCAACAGGTGGCCGCCGGGCTGCCATTGGCGGCACTGGAGGCGGTGCAATTGGAAAGGGCCGTGGCCGAGGCGCGGGCAGCCCTGGCAGCCGCGGAAGCAGGCCTCGCCCGGGTGCAGGCGGCTCCCCGGCCCGAAGACCTGGCCGCCGCCCGGGAGGCGGTGGCGGTCGCCCAGGCCAACGCCGGCGTGGCCGAGGCCCAGGTCACGGCCGCCGGCGCCGAGCTGGAGCGGGCCGAGGCCGGTGTGTCCATCGCTCAGGCCGGCGTGGCCATCGCCCAGGCGGGCGTCAAGGTGGCCCAGGCCGAGCTGAGCCGCGCCCAGGCCGGGGCGACGCCCCAGGAGCTGGCAGCGGCGGGCGCCGCGCTGGACAAAGCCCGTGCCGCCGTGCGCCAGGCGCAAACCGCCTACGACCGCGCCGGCGGCGCCAGCGATACCCCCCAGGCCCTGGCCCTGGAGGTGGCGACCCTCGACCTGGAGATGGCCGAGGCGGATTACGAGAGGCTCTCCACGGGGCCCAGGGCGGCCGACCTGGCTCCTCTGCGCGCCGCTGTGGAGTCGGCCCAGGCGCAGGTGCCCCTGGCCCAGGCCCAGGCTGACCAGGCCGCCAGCCTGGTGACGCAGGCCGAGGCCGGCCTGGCCCAGGCGCAGGCCGGACTGGCCGCCGCCCGTGCCCAGGTTGCCCAGGCCCAGGCAGCCGTGGAAAGGCTGGAGGCTGGCCCATCTGAAGCGGAGGTGGACGTCGCCCGGGCGAGCGTCGACGGCGCCCGCGAGGCCCTGTCCACGGCCGAGGCACTGCTGGGCCAGGCCATCCTCGTCGCTCCCTTTGACGGCACGGCGGCCCTCCTCCAGGTGCGCCCCGGCGAACTGGTGCTGCCCAACCAGGCGGTGCTCCTGTTCGGCGACCTGACTGCCCTCCGCGTGGAGACCACCGACCTGGACGAGATCGACGTCGCCCGCGTGGAGGCCGGCCAGCGGGTGGACCTCACCTTTGACGCCCTGCCCAACCGGGTGCTGGCCGGCCGCGTCTTGAGCGTGGCGCCCGTCTCGACGCCCGGCCAGACGGCCGCAACCTACAAAGTCATCGTCGAGTTCGAGGAGACGGACCCGGCCCTGCGCTGGGGCATGACGGCCTTTGTCGATATCTGGGTGGACTGACCTGCCCGGTACCGTGCCGCTCACGACACCGGGTGGCTGGTGGAACGGCCATGATCTGGAAGAACCTGTTTCGTCGCAAGGGGCGAACCTTTCTGACCCTGGCGGGCATCGCCCTGGGCGTCGCGGCCATCATTGCCCTGGGCGCCCTGGCATCTGGCATGCGCGCCGGCTATACCTCCATCGCGGGGGGCAGCGAGGCGGACCTGATCCTCTCCCAGGCCAGCGCCATGGACATCACCATGGGCGGCGTGGAAGAGGAGGTCGGCGCCGAACTGGCCCGCTATCCCGAGGTCGCCGCCGTAGACGGCATGCTCATGGGCAACGTCCAGGCCGAGGGCTCGGCCTACTTTTTCGTCTTTGGCTACGACCCGGCCGGGTTCGCCATCGGCCACTACCGGATTGTGGAGGGCCAGTCGCTGGCCGAAGCCCAGCGCGTGCGGGGCAAGCCCCTGCTCCTGGGGCGAGCGGCGGCCCAGGGCATGGGCAAGACCGTCGGCGACACCCTGCGCCTCACCGGCGGCACCTTTCGCATCGTGGGCATCTACGAGACCGGCGACGGCCTGGAGGACGGCGGGGCGGTCATCTCCCTGGATGAGGCCCAGTCGCTGTTGCTCCAGCCGCGGCGCGTGTCACTGTACTACCTTCGGCTGCGCAGCCCCGAGGACGACGTCCGGCTCCGCCAGCGGGTGGAGCGCAGCTTTGACGACCTGATCCTCAGCGCCACCAACGAGTTCGCCGACCGCCAGGAGATGATCCTCTACACCGAGGCCTTTGGCTGGGGCATCGCCGTCCTGGCCATCCTCATCGGCGGCGTGGGCATGACGAACGCCCTGTTCATGTCGGTGTTTGAGCGCACCCGCGAGATCGGCCTGCTGCGGGCCGTCGGCTGGCGGCGGGGCCAGGTGCTGGCGCTCGTGCTGGGCGAGTCGCTGGCCCTCTCGCTGCTGGGCGGCGCATTGGGCAGCGCCCTGGGGGTCGTCGCCGCGAGCGCACTGCGCGGCTCCACGGGCTTTCTGGGGATGATGGGCTCCCATTTCACACCTGGTCTCTTTGTCCAGGCCCTGGTCACCGTCCTGGTTCTGGGCCTGGTCGGCGGCGCCTACCCGGGCTGGTGGGCCAGCCGCCTGCTGCCCCTGGAAGCTCTGCGCTACGAGGGCGGCGGCGGGGGTGGTGCTTCGCCGCGCCTGCCCGGCGCCACCCTGCGCAATCTCTGGCGGCGGCGCACGCGCACGGCGCTGACACTGCTGGGCATCGCCGTGGCAATTGCCGCCATCGTGGCCCTCACCGGCCTGGTGGATGGCTTCACCGACGATCTGACGGCCATGGCCCGCGGCAGCAACGTCGACCTCATGGCCCTGGAGCGCGACGCGTCGGACACGGGCTACAGCACCATCGACGAGCGGGTGGGCGCCAGGCTGGAGGCCATGCCAGGCGTGGAAGGGGTGGCGGGCATCGGCTTTGCCTTCGCCAGTACGCCCAAGACGCCCCTGCTGTTCCTCATGGGCTACAATCCCCGCGAGTTTGGCATCGAGCACTTTCGCATCGTGGAGGGGCGTCCCCTGGAGACCAACCGGCAGATCATTCTCGGACGGCAGGCGGCCGAGACCCTGGAGGTCGGCGTGGGCGACACGCTGCGGCTGTTGGAGAGCACCTTTCGCGTGGTGGGCATCTACGAGACAGGCGTGAGCTGGGAAGAGGGCTCGGCCGTGGTCAGCTTGCGCGACGCCCAGCGCCTGGCGGGCCGCCCGCACCAGGTGTCCATGTACGGCATCCGCCTGCGGGACCCGGAGCAAGCCGAGGCGGTGCGCGACGAGCTCAACGCCACCGTGGACGAGGTCGACGTCTCGCTGACTGCCGAGTTCGCCGAGAACCTGCCCGACATGCAGGCGTCCCAGGGCCTGCTGGACAACATCTCTTTCCTGGCGGTGCTCATCGGTGGCCTGGGCATGTTGAACACCATGCTCATGAGCGTCCTGGAGCGCACGCGCGAGATCGGTGTGCTGCGGGCGCTGGGCTGGCGGAGGCGGCAAGTGGTGGGCATGATCCTGCAAGAGGCGCTGGCCCTGGGACTGGCGGGCGGCCTGCTGGGTTTGCTGCTGGGCACAGGCCTTGCCTGGGCGATCACCCTGGCCCCGGCCGTGGGCAGCATGATGGCGCCGCAATACAGCCCGGTGCTCATGGCGCGGGTGCTGGCCATTGCCCTGGGGATGGGCATCGCCGGTGGCCTCTACCCGGCGTGGCGCGCCACCAGGATGAGCCCGGTGGAAGCGCTGCGCTACGAATAAGGTGGACAGGATGGAACAGGCGGATAGGATCGTCGAAACCCACGCATTGGTCAAGGTATACGGTGACGGCGCGGCCGTCCGCGCCCTGGACGGCGTGGACCTGGCCCTGGACGCCGGCGAGATGGTCGCCATCATGGGGCCTTCCGGCAGCGGCAAGAGCACGCTGCTGCACCTGCTGGGCGGCCTGGACCAGCCCACCAGCGGGCAGGTCATCGTCGCCGGGCAGGACCTGGCGACGGTGCGGAGCCTGGACGCCTTTCGGGCGCGAACGGTGGGCTTTGTCTTCCAGCTCCACAACCTGTTGCCCACCCTCACCGCGCTGGAAAACGTGGAGGTGCCCATGCGGGGCCAGCCACTGGGCCGCGGCGAGCGGCGCAAGCGCGCCATCGAGCTCCTGGAGCTGGTGGGCCTGTCGGACCGCCGGGACCACCTGCCCGCGCAGCTCTCGGGCGGGCAGCGACAACGGGTGGCCATTGCCCGCGCTCTGGCCAACCGGCCGCGTCTGATCCTGGCCGACGAGCCCACGGGCAACCTGGACACCGCCGCCGGCGAAGAGATCATGCGCCTTCTGAACGAGCTAAATGAGAGCATGGGCACGACGGTCGTCGTCGTCACCCACGACCGGCGCGTCGCGCGGGCCACGCGGCGCATCCTCACCATGCGCGACGGGCAGATCACCGACGACCACGCCATGGTCGACCCTCTGACCGAAGACCTGCGCGAGCTGGGCCGCTCTCCCCTTGGTCAGAGCCTGCTCCAGGGCCGGATCGACGAGCTGGCCCGTGCCGGCTACCTCAGCCCCGAGGCGGAGCGCCTGGTGGAGGGCCTGCGCGAAATGGTGCGGGCCGCGGCGCGGCCCTGAGGGCTACGTCATTTGTCTCTCCCCGAAATTGGTCATTTGCCTCTTGCGCCTCGGCCGAGAAGCGACTAAGATGATGTAGCTTTACCCTGGCGGGCCGCTGCCCAACGCCAGGGAGGCGGTGCGGCGCCGCACAGGGAGGAGTGCCCCTGCTGCCCGGCAGCAATGCCTGTGCAGACCAACCCATTGGAAGGTGCGGCGCGCTCGTTCGCAACACCCCGCCCATTGTCGCGAGCCGTAGTACATCGCAGCAGCCGGGTTCTATGCCAGCAGCGTGTCGTCCTTCGAAAACTTCAAGAGAACGCAGGAGGTACAAATGGATGTCGGGAAGATGGGTGTGAAGTTTGCCCGGATTGGAATGCTCGTCGTGGCCGTGGCCCTACTGTCGCTGGGGGGCGTGGCCCTGGCCCAGGAGTACGTAGACGTCCAGCTCGACCCCGTGAATGACTCGGGCGTCAGCGGCACGGCCCGCGTCACGGCCGCCGGTGAGGGGTCGGAGGTGAACCTGAACGTTTCGGGCCTGGAGCCGAACGCCGAAGCCCAGGCCAGCTTGCACTCGGGCACCTGTGACATGCCAAGCGCCAGTTTCGCGGCCCTGCCCAACCTGACGGCGGATGCGGACGGCAGCGCGTCGGGCAGCGGCACGATCCTCTTCCAGGGGTCGGAGAACGTCGCCCTGGCCACCATCGCCGACGGCGAGCACATCATCATCGTCCAGTCGGGCGGCGAGAATGTGGCCTGCGGCGTCATCCCTGTGGGCGCGTCAGTCCAGCAGCCTTCGCAGTTGCCCGAGACGGGCGGCACGGGCTTTCCCCTCGCGGCGGTGATCCTTGGCGTCGCGGGCCTGGGCGCCCTGGCGGGCGGCCTGTTCCTGGGGCAGCGCCAGTCTTCGAGCCGCAACTCGTAGGACGAACACACGGAGGCTAACCCAGCCCCCCCCCCTGCCCATCGCGCCCGCGGTGGGCCTGGAAACGATACCATGCAGGCCGGCGCGCCCCCTTTCGGGCGCGCCGGCGCATTGAAACCCGCACAAGTTGTATCCTCTCCCATCCATGGTATAATCTAGTTACACACGAGGGAGGTCAAGCCGATGAAACGCTTGCTATCGGGGAACGAAGCGGTGGCCCGCGGCGCCTGGGAAGCGGGTGTGGTCGTCGCCGCCGCCTACCCCGGCACCCCAAGCACCGAGATCCTCGAGGAGTTTGCCCGCTACCCCAACGTCTATGCCGAGTGGTCGCCCAACGAAAAGGTGGCCGTGGACGTGGCCGTGGGCGCGGCCTATGCCGGGCGGCGGGCGCTGGCGACCATGAAGCACGTGGGCGTCAACGTCGCGGCCGATTCGGTCTTTTACGCCTCCATGACGGGCATGGAGGCCGGGCTGGTCATCGTCACCTCCGACGACCCGGCCATGCACTCCTCCCAGAACGAGCAGGACAATCGCCGTTACGCCAAGTTCGCCCGCATCCCCTGCGTCGAGCCGTCCGACAGCCAGGAGGCCAAGGACCTGGTGCCGGTGGCCTTCGAGATCAGTGAGCAGTTCGACACGCCGGTTTTCTTGCGGCTCACGACGCGCATCTGCCACTCCAGCACGCCGGTGGAGTTGGGCGAGCGGGCGGACCATCCGCCGGCCGTGGAAGCGTTCCCCCGCAACCCCGCCAAGTACGTCATGATCCCCGGCAACGCCCGGCAGCGGCACCCGGTCATCGAGGAGCGCGTCGGGCGCGTGGCCGAGTTCGCCGAGACCTTTGCCTTCAACCGCATCGAATGGGGCGACGACGACCTGGGGATCGTGACCTGTGGTGTCGCCTACCAGTATGCCCGCGAGGTCTTTCCCCGGGCCTCCATCCTGCGCCTGGGCATGACCTACCCCGTACCCCCGCGCCTGCTGCGCGCGTTCGCCGCGCGGGTCAAGCGCCTGGTGGTCATCGAGGAACTGGATCCCTTCCTGGAAGAAGAGTGCAGGCTTTTGGGCATCGAGTGCGAGGGCAAGAGCATCTTTCCCATGGTCGGCGAGTTTGACGCCCGCGTGGTCCGCGAGAGCGCCGTGGCCGGCGGCCTGCTGCCCGCCTCGGCCAGCGTGCCCCTGCCCCTGGAGCAGGCCACCGACCTGGAGATGCCCGGCATCCCCCCGCGGCCGCCGGTCCTCTGCCCCGGCTGCCCCCACCGCGCCGTCTTTCACGTCCTGAACAAGCGCAAGGTGCCCGTGGCCGGCGACATCGGCTGCTACACCCTGGGCCTGCTGCCGCCCCTGTCGGCCATCCACACCTGCGGCTGCATGGGGGCCGGCATTGGCGTGGCCCACGGCGCCGCCCAGGCGGGCATCGGCGAGCGCATGGTGGCCGTCATCGGCGATTCGACCTTTTTCCACACCGGCATGCCGGCCCTGGCCAACGTGGCCTACAACCGGAGCAACGTGGTGACCATCATCCTGGACAACCGCATCACGGGCATGACCGGGCACCAGGACAACCCCGGCACGGGCTGGACGCTGCAACGGCAGGAGGTGCCGCCCCTGGACCTGGAGGCCGTGGTGCGGGCGTTGGGCATCGAGCGCGTGGTCACGGTGCCGGCCTACGACGTCAAGGGCCTGGACCAGACGTTGAAGGCTTTTCTCCAGGAAGAGGGTCCCAGCGTCCTCATTGCCCGCGAGGCGTGCGCCCTCCTGCCCGTGGCCCGCAAGCGCTGGCTGCCCCTGGAGGTGGTGGCCGAAAAGTGCAACGGCTGCACCATGTGCTTCCGCATCGGCTGCCCCGCCATCCTCAAGAGCGACGAGCTGGACGAAAAGACCCAACGGCCCAAGGCCCTCATCGACGCCTCGCTGTGCACGGGCTGCGAGGTCTGCGCCCAGGTGTGCCCTCGCGACGCCATCCTGTTCCGCGAGCAGGTGGAGGCCCAAAGGGCACAGGCGGCGGCCGGATCGGGCCAGGGAGGGAAAGAGTGATGCAAGCCTGCAATTTTCTGCTCGCCGGCGTGGGGGGCCAGGGCACCATCCTGGCCAGCGACGTCCTGGCCGAGGTCGCCCTGGCCGCCGGGCTGGACGTGAAAAAATCCGAGGTGCACGGCATGGCCCAGCGGGGCGGCAGTGTCAACACCCACGTGCGTTGGAATGCTGGGCAGGTCCACTCGCCCCTCATCGGTGAGGGAGAGGCCGATATCCTGCTGGCCTTCGAGGAGGCCGAGGCCCTACGCTATGCGCGCTATTTGCGGCGGGGTGGGGTGGTCGTCGTCAACCGGCAGGCCATCAAGCCCATCACCGTAACCTCGGGCGGGGCCCACTATCCCAGCGAGGAAGAGCTGCGAGCCGTGTACGACCGGATCACGGACCGGTTTCACCTGGTGCCCGGCGCCGAGCTGGCCGAGAAGCTGGGCAACGCCCGGGCGGCGAACGTCGTCCTGCTGGGGGTCCTGTCCAGCTTTTTCGATCTGCCGGCCGAGACCTGGCTGGCGGTCATCGAGAAGCGGGTGCCGCCCAGGTACGTGGAGCTAAACCGCCAGGCCTTTTTCGCCGGGCGCGAGGTCCTGGGCAATACCCAGAGCTAACCTATTGTATAAGAAAAACCAATCCCCGGATGGTGTTTCCACGTCCGGGGATTTTTCTTGGTTTATTGTTCGACGATGGCTTCGTTCGGGCACTCGTCCATGCAGGTCTGGCATTCGATGCACAGGTCCTGGTCGATGATGTACCGGCCGTCGCCCTGGCTGATGGCGCCTTCAGGGCAGACTTCGGCGCAGGAACCGCATTCGATGCACTCTTCCGTGATAACGATCATGGGAGGAGCCTCCTCATATTTTTTGCTCGCCCGCGACGGCGGCGGCATCATTATACTCCAAAGTGCCGTTTCGTCAACTTGTGCCGGTGTGATTGACCTTTCTCCCCGGTCATAGTATAATCAGCCAGTTTCCGCCCCGGCGGCGCGGCGATGGCGACCGGGAGCAACGTAGCGAGCAGGTGTTTATGGCCGATGCAAAAGTGATGGTCGTGATACCGACCTACAACGAGGCCGACAATCTGCGGGCCATGGCCGGTGAGCTGTTGGCCCTGGGTGTGCCCGGGCTCGAGATCCTGATTGTCGATGACAACTCGCCCGACGGCACAGGGCAGATAGCGGATGAGCTCGCAGCCCGTTACCCCGGAGAGATCCACGTCATGCACCGTTCCGGCAAGCTGGGCCTGGGCACGGCCTACGTCACCGGTTTCGGCTATGCCCTGGATCAGGGTGCCGAGTACGTGGTGCAGATGGACGCCGACTTTTCCCACTCGCCCCGCTACATCCCCGATTTCCTGGAGGCTATCGGCAATTTCGACGTCGTCGTCGGCTCGCGATACGTCTCGGGGGGGCGCCTGGACGAGCGCTGGGGTTGGTCGCGCTACCTCCTGAGCTGGTGGGCCAACAGCGTCTACACCCGGCTCATCCTCGGCATCAAGGTCAAGGATGCCACGGCGGGCTTCAAGTGCTGGAAGCGCGCGACGCTGGAGGGCATCGGCCTGGATCGCGTGCGCTCCAACGGCTATGTCTTCCAGATCGAGATGGCCTATCTCACCGAGAAACTGGGCTATCAGGTCCTGGAGTTGCCCATCTATTTCGAGGACAGGCGCATCGGCCGCTCCAAGATGAACATGCCCATCAAGCTGGAAGCGGCCCTGCGCACCTGGCAGATCCGCTACCGGCATCGCTCCGCCCTGCGCCGGGTCGAGTCCGAAGCTCGGGTCTGAGGGTTGGCTCTTGCGACTGCGACGATTGCTCGTCGAATTGGGGGCGATTTTTGCCCTTTTGTTCCTGCCCCTCATCCTCTTCTGGCCGGTGTCCGCCGGCTCAAGGACGCTCGTTCCGGCCGATAACCTCTACCAGTGGCAGCCCTACGCCGCCTTTGCCTCCGAGCAGGGGGTGCCGCAGCCGGCCCACAACGAGCTCCTGAGCGACCTGGTGCTGGAGAACCTGGCCTGGAAGCGGTTCATCGTCGGCTCGCTGCGCTCCGGCGACGTGCCCCTCTGGAACCCACACCTCTTTGCCGGCGTGCCATTCCTGGCGGCCGGCCAGCACTCGGCCCTCTACCCCTTCAGCGCCCTGTTTTACGTCCTGCCCGTGGAGCGGGCCTACGGCCTCTTTACGGTGCTGCAATTGTGGCTGGCCGGGATCAACATGTACTTGTTGGTGCGGGCGTTGCGCCTGGGCCGGTTCCCGGCCCTCGTGGCCGGCATCACCTACCAGCTTGCCGCCTTTTTCCTGGTCAGCGTCGTCTTTTCCATGATCATTGCCGCCGCTGCCTGGCTGCCCCTCCTCCTGGCCGTGGTGGAGTGGACCGTGCGCCGGCAGGAGGAAAAGGGCTCGGGTCCCTTTGTGCCCATCGTCTATGTCCTCCTTGGAGGCCTGGCCCTGGGCCTCCACATCCTGGCGGGCCACGCCGAGATCTTGGTCCATACGGTCCTGGTGACGGCAGCCTATGGCGTGGTGCGGCTGCTCTTCCTGGTCCGCCGCGTCGGCTCCTGGCGACCGGCGCTGCGCCTGGCCTTCTGGTTCGCCTGCATGGGCGTCCTGGGGCTGGCCCTCGGCTCGGTGCAGCTCATCCCTCTTCTGGAGCTCGTCACACGGAACTTTCGCGAGGGCTCGGTGACCTACGCCGACGTCGTCGGCTGGGCCTATCCCACGCGGCAGATCCTCACCTTCTTCCTGCCCGACTTTTTCGGGAACCCGGCGCACCACGGTTACTGGGACCTGGTCTCGCGGCAGTGGGTCCCCGCCGAGCGCATCTTCTGGGGGATCAAGAATTACGTCGAGGCGGGCAGCTACGTGGGCATCCTGCCCCTCGCCCTGGCCCTCGTGGCCCTGGTGCCCATGCTTGGCGGGTTGCGGCGGAACGGCGCCCGGGCCGGATCGAGCCTGCGAGGGGCCGCGCCCACCGAGGAGCCCGGGGGGCCTGGCGTCGATCGCCGGCCCGCCTGGATCATGGCCGTCCTGGCCGCCGTCTCGCTCCTGCTGGTCTTTGGCACGCCCCTCTATGCCGTGCTGTACTACGGGCTGCCCGGCGTCAAGCAGCTCCATTCGCCCTTTCGCTGGGTCTTTGCCTATACCTTGAGCGTGGCCGTCCTGGCGGGCTATGGCGCCCGCGAGCTACAGAATTGGGGAGCCGGCACGGCGCGGGGAGGCATCGCCCGGCTCCGCTCGCTCCTGGCCTGGGGATTTCTGGGGGGCGGGCTGGCCCTCCTGGCCGTGCTGGCCGTCGTGTTCGTCGCGCCCGGCCCCTTTGTCCCCCTGGCCGACCGCTTCCTGGCGGCCGTGGAATCGGCACGGGAGGCGTTTGGCAGCGGGCAGATGCTCCTCTCCTACCAATGGCGCAACCTGCTGGCCCTGGGGCTGGCCCTGGCGGGCAGCGGCCTGGTCCTGCTCCTGGCCCGCCGCCGGGTGACGGTCGCGCTCCCGCGGCTCGGATCGAGCGCGGCCGGTTGGCGCATCCCCCTGTGGAAGCCCCTGGCCCTGGCGGTCATCGCCGCCGACCTCCTGGCCTTTGGCTGGGGCTTTAACCCGGCCGCCGAGCCGGCCTGGCTCGAGTTCACGCCGCCGTCCGTGGCCTTCTTGCAAGAGCGCACGGACGAGGGCGGGCCGTGGCGGGTGACGACCTACCAGGCCGAGGGTGCCACCAAGACGCTCAACGCCAACATTCCCTGGCTCCACGGGTTGTACGACGTGCGCGGCTACGATTCCATCATCCCGGCCCAGTACGTGGCGTACATGCGGGCCATCGAAGAGCAGGGGGAGCTCCTCTACAACCGGGTGGCGCCCATCTATGGGCTGGAGAACCTTAGCTCGCCCCTCCTCGACCTGTTGGGCGTGCGCTACGTGGCGACGGAGGGCCAGATCCCGAACCCCGACTATCGCCTGGTCTACGAGGGCGAGATACGCGTCTACGAGAACGGCGACGTGCTGCCCCGCGCCTTTGCCCTGCCCCGGGCCGAGGCCGTGGCCGAGGAGGACCTCGCGGCCCGCCTGGCGAGCCTGGATCCGCGGCAGGTGGTCCTCCTGGATGCCGGCGCCGGGGGCCAGCTCGAGCCCCAGGATGGGGACTGGGCCCTCCAGCCCGCCGAGATTGTCACCTACGCGCCCAACGGCGTCTTTATCGACGTGCAGATGCCGGGCCCCGGCTGGCTGGTCCTGACCGACAGCTACTTTCCCGGCTGGAAGGCATACCGCTCCGACGTGCCGGCCGACCCGTCGGCGGCCGCTCCCGAGCCCGGCTACGAGCCGGAGGGCGAGACCGAGCTAGAGATCCTGCGGGCCGACGGCAACTTTCGGGCCGTCCGCCTGGAAGCCGGTTCCCACCGCGTCCGCTACAAGTACACGCCCATGAGCTTCAAGCTGGGTCTGTACGGCACGTTTATGGCCGCGGTCGTCGGCCTGCTCCTGCTCGCCTTTTGGCTGTGGGGCCGTTTCTATCGCGAGAGCGACCAGGATTCCACCGTCAAGCGTGTGGCCAAGAACAGCCTCATCCCCATGGGCCTCCAGCTCCTCAACAAGGTCATCGACTTTGCCTTTGCCATGCTCATGCTGCGCATCCTGGCGCCCGAGATGGCTGGCCGCTACCAGTTTGCCGTGATCTTTATCGGCTACTTTGATATCCTGGTGCGTTTTGGCCTCGGCACTTTGCTCACCCGTGAGGTGTCCAAGGACCGGGAACAGGCCAACCGGCTGCTGGGCACGACGACGGTGCTGCGCGGGCTGCTCTTGGCGGGCTCGTTGCCCCTCATGGCCGGCGTCATCCTGGTCTATGCCTTCTTTGGCCAGATGACGCCCGACATCGTGGCGGCCATCGCCCTTTTTGCCCTGGGCATGGTGTTCTCCATGCTGGCCGACGGGTTCACCGCCCTGTTTTACGCCTACGAGAAGATGGAATATCCCGCGGCCATCGCCACCGTTACAGCCCTCACCCGGGTGAGCCTGGGTGTGCTGGTCCTCCTCCTGGGCTGGGGTTTCGTGGGCCTGGCGGGGGTCTCGGTGGTGGCCAACGTCGTCAGCGCCGTGGTGCTGGGCCTGCTCCTCGCCAGGCACTGTTTCCGGCCGCGGCCCACCTGGGAACCGGGCACCGGCCGTTGGATGATGGGCACCTCGTTCCCGCTGATGATCAACCATCTGCTGGCCAGCGTGTTTTTCCGCATCGACGTCCTGTTCCTGAAGCCCATGAAGGGTGACACCGTCGTAGGCTATTACGGCGCCGCCTACAAGTACGTGGACGGCCTGCTCATCATCCCCCAGTACTTTACCCAGGCCATCTTTCCGTTGATGAGCCGCTACGCCACTTCGGCCCGCGACTCGTTGATGCGGGCCTATGTGCTGTCGCTGCGGCTGCTGCTCATCATCGCTCTGCCCGTAGCCGCCGGCACGCCGTTCATCGCCCGCGGGCTGATCCTCGTCCTGGGCGGCGGCCAGTACCTGCCCGACTCGATGATCGCCCTGCAGCTTCTCATCGGATTCCTGCCCTTGAGCTTTGTCAACAGCGTGACGCAGTACGTCCTCATCGCCATCGACCAGCAGCGGTTCCTGACCAAGGCATTTCTCATCGGCGTCAGCTTTAACGTCGTCGCCAACCTGGTGGCCATCCCCATCTGGAGCTACAAAGGCGCGGCGGTGGTGACCATCCTCTCCGAATTCGCGCTCCTCGTACCCTTCTATTACTCGGTGCGCAAGCACCTGGGCCCGCTGCCGTGGGTTTCCCTGGTATGGCAGCCGGCCGTCGCCTCGGCGGCCATGGCCGTGGTCATGTGGCTGGCCCGCGACCTATTCTGGCCGCTCCTCATCCCCGTGGGCGGCGCCGTCTACTTTGTCGTGCTGGCCCTGGTGGGCGGCTTTCGCCAGCCCGACATGGACTTGCTCTTTCGCCTGTTGCCCTTCAAGAGGGCGCGCGAGCGGGTGCGGCCGGCACGGCCGTAAAGCCGGTGGAGGAACTCGATGTCACCTGGGAATGCCGGCATTCTGCCGGCTCGCCCCCTGCCGGCAGGTTTAGGCGCCGTGGCTGTGACTCTCATCCTG
>JAAYZQ010000237.1 GCA_012514775.1 Anaerolineaceae bacterium | reverse complement strand
CCTGCTGGCCGCCTGGCAGCGCCTGGCGGGCCTTCCTCACCGGTCCCCGGGCGAATCGTTCGTGCGCGCCCTGGTGGCCAAGCTGTCCCAGGGGCACAGGACCTACACGGCCGGCCGTTCGGGCTCCTGACGTCTGCCCTTCCTCAGGGGGCGGGCACCTGCCCGATGGCAAAGAGGCCGTGGCCCAGGACCTCGGCCCGCACTTGCTTGCCGTTGGCCACGGCCACGATCTCGGCCAGGAGCCGGGCAGCGCACGATTCCAGGCTCTCCTCGCCCAGGAGCACGGGGCTGGCATCCAGGTCCACGTTGCCGCCCATGGCCTGCATCGTCGCCGGGGTGGCGGTGACCTTTAGGACAGGGGCAAGGGCCGAGCCGACGGGGTTGCCACTGCCGGTGGTATAGACCACCATCTGGGCGCCGCCGGCCACCATGTCGGTGGTCACGTGGGTGCCCAGCCCCAGGGCCGTATCCATGATCCACAGGCCCCGGCTGCCGGCCGGCACCGCCTCGCCCGGCCGCAGGACGCCCATGATGGGCGACGTGCCTCCTTTGCGCACCCCGCCCAGCGACTTTTCCACCAGGGTGGTGAGCCCGGCGGCAATGTTGCCCGGCGTCGGGTTGGCGGCCGTGAAGCTGTGGCCCATGGCGCGGGAGTGCCTCTCCACGGCGTCCGTGATCTCCAGGATGCGCCGCGCCACCTCGGGCGATGCTGCCCGCTGCGCCATGAGCCCTGCGGCGCCATACAGGCTGCCCGTCTCACCCAGCAACACCGTGCCACCCATGGCCACCAACTCGTCGGCAACCAGCCCGACGGCGGGGTTGGAGGCCAGCCCCGAGCCGGTGTCCGAGCTGCCGCACTGGGTGGCCAGCGTCAGCTCTCTCAGGTGCGCGGGCTCGCGGGCTGCCCGGGCGGCTTTGACCAGCAGATCGCGGGCCAGGGCGATGCCCTGTTCGGTGGCCGCTTCGGTGCCGCCCGCCTTGCGGATCTCGAGGGCGCGGGCCGGCCGGCCGCCGGTCGCCCCGGCGAGCGCTTCGGCTGATACCTGCTCGCAGCCCAGGCCCACCACCAGCACGCCGCCCACGTTGGGATGCGAGACGACGCCCCGCAGGACGCGCTCCGTGTGCTCTCGGCCCGGACCCAGCTCCAGGCAGCCGCCCTCGTGGGTGACGGGCACGGCGCCGGTGGCCCGGGCGATGGCCTGCACCACCGTCGAGCTGCAAAGGACGGTGGATACGACGATGACGTGGTTGCGAATGCCCACCCGGCCGTCCGGACGCCGGTATCCCATAAGCTCCATGGCCTCAGGTCCCCTTGCGCACCTCATCGGTGATGTCCTCCACGTTGTGCACGTGGACGTGGGCGCCGCGGGCAATGTCTTCCACGGCGCGGCCAATCCAGGCCCCGTACTTGATCACGCGCCCGCCCCGGGCGATATCGACCAGGGCGAACTTGTGACCAAAGGGCACGTCACTCACCAGGGTGACGGCGCCACCCTCCAACTCCACGCAGTCGCCCGCCTTCAGGTCCCGGATGGCGGTCGCCACGTTGTCTCTGGCGTCGACGACGATGGCCAGCTTTGATCTCAAGGCTCCCCCCTCAGATGTATTGGCCGCCATCGACCTTGATCACCTCGCCATGGACGTGGCGCGCCATGTCGGAGGCCAGGAAGGTGACGACGTGGGCCACGTCCTCTGGCTGCCCGATGCGGCCCAGGACGATCTGGGACAGAAAGTCGGCCCTGACCTCTTGCGGCAGCCCGAGCACCATTTCGGTCTCGACGATGCCCGGCGCCACCACGTTCACATTCACGCCGTAGGGCCCGAGATCGCGGGCCACCGACTTGCTCAGGCCGATGATGCCCGCCTTGGCCGCGGAATAGTTGGGACCTTGGGCGCGGCCGCGCAGGGCGTGGATGGAGGCGATGCTGATGATCTTGCCTGCCCGCTGCTGGCGAAAGTGCGGCGCGACGGCGCGGATATAGTTGAAGGCGCCCTTGAGGTTGACGGCCACGACCGAATCCCAATCGGCCTCGGATATGTCCCAGATGGGCACGTTGCGGTGGATCCCGGCGTTGTTGACCAGGATGTCCAACCGGCCCCAGTCGCCCAGGACCTGCTGCACCGTGGACGTGGCCAGCGCCATGTTGGCCACGTCGGCCCGCACGGCCAGGGCCCGCCGGCCCAGCCACTGAATCGTCTGCACCACCTCCAGCGCCTGGGGCTCGTTGCTCTGATAGGTAAAGGCCACGTCGGCGCCCCCGGCCGCCAGGTCGAGGGCGATGGCTCGCCCAATGCCCCGGCTACCGCCCGTCACCAGGACCACCCGATCCTGTACCAGACCCATTGGCTCTCCTCCTCGAGAAACAGGCCAGCAGCCGGCTAGGGCAGGGGGGTGGACCGATAGCGGGTCCACGCCGCGCAGTACTGCTGACCAAACTCCCGGACCATCTCCTGGTAGTCGCGCACCGCCTCGGCCAGGCTGTAGACCGGCTCGTAGCCAAATTCCGCCAGCGCCCGTCCCTGATCCTGGTCATAGACCTCGATGGGATGGGACAGCGTGTAGTTGTCCTGGTAGTTCACCGTGAGGTCGGGCAGGATGCCCTTCAGGATCTCGATCACCTCGCTGCAGCGGTGCACAAAGCCGCCGACGTTAAAGATGGTGTGCTCCGTGGGCGCCGACCCGGCGGCCAGCAGGTAGGCCCGCACGATGTCCTTGATGTACAGCCAGTTGGCCGGATAGTCCACGGGCGGCATCTCCACCGGGCGGCCCAGGATGGCATTCTCCACCAGCAGGTGGGCGATGCTGTAGTCGCGCAGGCGGCTCTTGCCCAGGCCAAACGCCACCGACTTGCGAAACCCCAAGTTGTCCAGGCCGTGGACCGTCCGATAGCGCAGGGCGATGTGCTCGTTGAACCTCTTGCAGGCGCCGTAGAACAGCACCGTGTTGGGGCAGACATCTTCGCTTACCGGACCGGGCGGATAGGAATCGGCCAGGCCATAGACCGTCTGGCTGCTGGCCCACACCACGCGCCGCACCTTCAGGACGCGCGCCGCCTCCAGGACGTTGTGAAACCCGGCGCAGTTGGTCTGGATGGCCCAGCCCATCCGCTCGTGGCTGTCGGGCACCAGCATGTACGCCAGGTGGAACACCAGGCTCACCCCGTGGTCGCCCATGACGCCCAGCAGGTTGGACATGTCGGCCACGTCGCCGTGGTAAAAGGTCACGGCGTCGAGGCAGTCGGCGATGTAGCTCGTATCGGGCGCCAGATCATAGACGACCACATGTTTCCCCTGGCTGACCAGCTCCCGGACCAGGTGCGAGCCGATGAAACCCGCCCCGCCCGTCACCAGGCAAACGTCGTCGCCGGGCAGCAGCACCCGCGATTTTGTCACCATGTTCTCGCCTCCGTTATCCTCCGATTTTGACTCGAAAGCCGTACGACAACAAGATGTCCCGCAGCCCCGCGACGTCCTCTTCCTTCAACGACACCTGGCCGTGCAGGGCGTACTCCTGTTCCAGGCGGTCGTACTTGCCCTCGCCCATCCGGTGGTAGGGCAGTAAATCGATCTCTTCCACGGTGCCCAGCTCGCGCACGGCGCGCGCCAGCCGGTGGATGCTCTCCGGGCTGTCGTTGTAGCCGGGGATCACCGGCCGCCGCACGATGAGCGGCTTGCCGCTGCGCGCCAGGCGCGCCAGGTTGTCCAGAATTGGCTCGCTGGACACGCCCGTCAGTTCCTGGTGCAGTGCCGGGTCCACCTCCTTAACGTCGTACAGGATCAGGTCCAGGAAGGGCAGCAGCTCCTCCCACACATCCCAGGGGGCGTAGCCACAGCTCTCGATGGCCGTGTGGATGTGGCGCGCCTTTGCGCCGGCCAGCAGGGCCCGGGCAAAGGCCGGCTGGGCCGTCGGCTCGCCCCCCGAAAGCGTCATCCCCCCGCCCGACTCCTCGTAGAACGGCCGGTCGGCCTCCACCTCGGCCAGGACCTCCTCGGCCGTCATCAGCCGGCCCACCTGCTCCAGCGCGCCGGCGTAGCACTCGGCCACGCACTGGCCGCACGTCGTGCAGCGCGCGTCATCGATCCGGCGCCGCCCCTCGACCTCAATCACGGCGCCTTCGGGGCAGACGGCGACGCACGCCCCACAGCGGATACAGCGATCCTCCCAGAAGAGGATCTGGGGCTCGAAGCACTGCGATTCCGGGTTGTCGCACCACAGGCAGCGCAGCGGACAGCCCTTCAAAAAGACCGTCGTGCGGATGCCCGGCCCGTCGTGCACGGAAAAGCGCTGCAGGTTCAGGATCCAGCCCCGCGTTGTCTCCTCAAGGCCTTCCCTTCGGCTCGTCATCGCCTACCAGCCGTGCTCCGTCCTGGAGATGATCTCGTCCTGCAGGTCGCGGCTCAGCCGCACGAAATAGTCGCTGTAGCCCGCCACCCGGACGATGACGTCTCCGTGCTCCTCCGGCCTCTCCTGGGCTGCCCGCAGTGTCTCGGCCGACAGGACGTTGAACTGCATGTGGTGGCCACCCAGCTTGAAATAGGTGCGCACCAGTTGCGCGAACTTGACCAGGCCCTCCTCCCCGCTCAGCGCCGAGGGGTGGAACTTCATGTTCAGCAGCGTGCCGCAGCAGCGCGCGTGGTCCAGCCGCGCCATGGAGCGCACCACCGCCGTCGGCCCGTTGCGATCCATGCCCTGCACCGGCGAGATGCCCTCCGACTGCGGCGCGCGCGCCAGCCGGCCGTCGGGCGTCGCCCCCGTCAGGTCGCCGAACCAGATGTGGGTCGTCGTCGGGATCATGTTGGCCGCGTAGGGCACCCCCTCCTCGTTGTGGTGCTCACCCACCTCCTCGATAAAGAGGTCCACCACGTCGTGGGCCAGGCCGTCGGCGCGCTCGTCGCCGTTGCCCCACTTGGGCGTCCGGTTGAGCAGCATCTGGCGCAGCCTCTCGTGCCCCTGGAAGTTGGCGTTCAGCGCCTCCACCAGCTCCGGCAGCGAGACGCGGCCCTCGTCGTAGACCACCTGCTTGATGGCTGCCAGCGAATCGGCCATCGTCCCCGTGCCCACCCCGCACACCAGCGGCAGGTTGTAGTGGGCCCCACCGTCGTGATAGTCGCGGCCCCTGGCCAGGCAGTCATCCATCAGCAGCGACGTAAAGGGCACGGGGCAGAACTGGGCATAGGCTTGCCGGGCAATGGCGTCGTACCGCATCTTTAGCCGCAAGCCGGCCTCCACCTGTTGGCGAAACGCCTCCATGAGATCCTCGAACGTCGCCAGCTTCGAGGGTCCGCCCGTGGCCGGGCCCAGGCGGCTGCCCGTCTGGGGGTTGATACCGTCGTTCAGCGCCAGCTCCAGGCACTTGGGCAGGTTAAAGTAGCCGCTGGAGGCCATCATGTCCTTTCCCGGCACCACCAGCTCCACGCAGCCGTTGATGCCCCCCAGCCGCGCGTCCTCCAGTGTCTTGCCCTTGTCCAGCAGCGCCTGCACCTTCTCGTCGTCGTTGAACACGGCCGGCATGCCAAACCCCTGGCTGACCACCTCGCACGCCCGCGCCAGGAAGCGGTCCGGCGTCTTTTCCGAGATGAGCACCGAAATCTGGGGTTGGGGCAACCGCAGCGCGCCCGTCACGTCCAGGCACAGGTACGACAGCTCGTTCGTGGCGTCGCGCCCGTCCACCGTCTGCCCCGCCAGGTTCAGGTTCTGAAAGTCGTTGTACGTCGTGCTCGCCTTGGCCGTGCCCCCCTCCTTGACCACCGTCAGCTCGTTGAGCTTGATCCACAGGCACGCCAGCAACTCGAAGGCCTCCTCGCGCGTCAGCCTGTTCGCATCCACGTCGGCCCGGTAGTAGGGGTACAGGTACTGGTCGAACCGGCCCGGGCCGATGGCGTAGCCGTTGGTCTCCAGGTTCAGCATCAGGTGCACAAAGTAGAACGACTGGAGCGCCTCGTGAAACGTGCGGGCGGGATGGGCCGGCACCCGGCGGCAGATCTCGGCCATCCGGATCAGCTCCGCCTGGCGCGCCGGGTTGGATTCCGCCGCCGCCAGCCGCTTCGCCTCGGCCGCGTAGCGCCCGGCAAAGCAGATGGCCGCGTCGCAGCAGATGGCCATGGCCCGCAGCAGGTGGATCTTTTTCAGGCAGCCCGCCGCCTCGTAATCCACCCGCGCCAGCTCGGCCTCCACCTCGGCCTTCAGCCCCAGGAATCCCTTTTCCAGCACCCGCTGGTAATCGACGGTGATGTGCCCGATGGTCCGGTTCAGAAAATAATGGAAGAACAGCCCTTCTTCGGTGGCCCGCAGCAGATCGTCCGAGAGGGCCTCCATGATCCGATTATAGACCTGCTTGCCCTGCCAGTAGTCCAGGACGTGGGTGCGGAGCACCTCCTTGGTCTCCTCACTGACCTCGAAGGGGGCCTCGGGCCGGGCCGCCATCGTGTCCAGCTCCTGCTCCACCCAGTCGCAGGCCACCTCCGGGTACAGGGGCGAGCCAAGGATCGCCGGTGTTTTGCAGCCAACGATCAGCTCGCCGTCGCGGATGAGGACGGTCACGCCGCCCAGGATCTCGGCCATGGCCCTGGCCCGCCGCAGGAGCATCGGCTGGCCCTCCGTCTCGGCATACGCCCGCGTCACCAACAACGCGCGCTCGGCAAACACCTCCGGCCGGGCAGCGTAAAAGCCCGCCAGAAGAGCGGCGACGCGCGGCGACAATTCAACCTTTCGCATCCCGAACCTCCCCTGTCTGTAGTGGGTGGCAACCCCCTGCCATCGGCTCAATCCATGACACAGCCGCCGGCAACCACCACGTTCTCGCCCGTCATGAACGCGGCGGCCGGCGACGCCAGAAAGAGCACCACCTGGCCGATCTCTTCGGGGGCGGCGCCGCGGCCCAGGGGTACGTGCTTGAGGCCCTCGTAGAATCGCCCGCCGCCCACCGCCCGCTCGGTGGCCACCCAGCCGGGAGAGATGGCGTTGACGTTCACCCCGTGGGGCGCCATCTCGGCCGCCAGGCACTTGGTAAAGGTCAACACCGCCCCCTTGGACGACGAATAGTGCGCCAGGCCATAGCCCGAGCGGCCGGGCATGATCCCCGGCTGCATGCCGTCCACCGAGCCGATGTTGATGATCCGCCCGCTGCCTTTGGCCATCATGGTCGGGAGCACCGCCTGGCAGCAGTTAAAGGTGCCCTTGACGTTCACGGCATAGACCCGATCCCACTCTTCCTCGCTCATCTCGGTCACCAGGGCAGCGGGATAGATGCCGGCGATGTTGGCCAGGATGTCTATCGTGCGAAACTCGGCCAGCGCCGTGTCGGCCAGCCGCTGGGCGTCCTGCCGGCTGGCCACGTCCATGGTCACCGCCACGGCCGTGCCGCCGCTCTCCTGGATGGTGCGGGCCGTCGCCGCGCCGGCTTGGCCGTCTATGTCGCCGATGACCACCCGGCACCCGGCCAAGGCCAGGACCCGCGCCGTCGCCTTGCCGATGCCCATGCCACCCCCGGTGACGATGGCCACCTGGCCGTCCAGGTCGATGCCCTTGATCAGGGCGATGTCGCTCATTTCCCCAGGGCTCATCTTCTTTCCTCTTCCCTTTTCCTCGCTGTCCTCAATCCATCACCATGCCGCCGTTGACGTCCAGGACCTCGCCGGTGATATAGCCGGCCACGTCCGAGACGAGGAACAGCACGGCCTCTGCCACGTCCTCAGGGGTGCCCAGGCGGCCCACGGGGATCTCCTCGATGGCCCGTTTCCACCGGTCCGACTTGGCTTTTAACGTCTTGGTGGCGATCCAGCCGGGCGCCACGGCATTGACCCGGATGCCGTGGGGGGCCATCTCGCAGGCCAGGGTTCGGGTAAAGCTGATGACCCCCGCCTTGGCCGCCGCGTAGTGGGCGTTGCCCGTCGTCCGCGTCTTGGCGTCCACCGAGGCAACGTTCACGATGGTCCCCCGCCCCTGGGCGATCATCCGCCGGACTGCCGCTTGGGAGCAGAGGAACGTGCCCTTCAGGTTCACGGCCAGCACCAGGTCCCACTGGGCCTCGTCCATATCCACGATGTCGGCACTGGGATAGGTTCCGGCATTGTTCACCAGGATGTCCAGCCGGCCAAAGGTCTCCACCGCCGCCTGGACGATGGCTTCGGCGTCGGCCGGCCGCGTGACGTCGGCGCGTACCGCCAGGGCCCGGCCTGCTCCGGCCTCGATCTCGCGGACCACCTG
>JAAYZQ010000236.1 GCA_012514775.1 Anaerolineaceae bacterium | reverse complement strand
TGCCCAGGTTGTTGACGTGGATGGCCACGTTCGGATGGTCCGGCCCGTAGGCCTCCTCGTCGATGGCCAGCGCCCGCTCGAAGGCCGCCCGCGCCCCGGCCAGGTCCCCGAGGGCCCGCAGCACGCTGCCCAGGTTGTTGACGCGGATGGCCACCTCCGGATGCTCCGGCCCGTAGGCCTGCTCGTCGATGGCCAGTGCCCGCTCGAGGGCCGAACGTGACGCGGCCAGGTCGGCGATCATCCGCAGGTGAAAGCCCAGGTTGTTCCACAACGTACTGGCCACTTCCGGCCTTGCCCCCTCCACCGCCGGCGCCACGGCCTCGGCGTGCGCCCGCAGTGGCGCAAAGCGTCCTGGCAGGCCTGTCTCGTTGGCGTCAAAGGTGAGACGGGCAAGCGCTTCGGCCACCCCCCCTAGCACGCCCTCCCCCTCGGGCTGAAGCCGGTCCATCGCCTGCCCGAACTCGCCCAGGAGCGGATGGATGGCCGGCCCCGCCTCGCCGGCCGGCCAGGCCAGCAGCCCCAGGCCCACCAGTTGCGACAGCGCCTCGTCGCATGCCTCGGTCTCCAGCCCGGCTGCCCGCTCCAGCAAGGTGCAGGGGATGGTCTCGTTGGCCGCGCACCAGCTCGCCGCCCGGAAGGCGCGCCGCGCCGCCGGCCCGATCTCATCCACGGCCCAGCTCGCGGCAAAGGTGGCCATGAGATCCAGGTCGTGCCCCGTGGGGTTGCCCATCTCGGCCTTCCATGCCTGCATGCTCGGGTCGTCCAGGGCCCGCTCCAGGCGCGCCAGGTAATCGCCCACGGTCAGCCGCCGGTGGCCCGCCAGGTAGCGCCCCGCCAGCTCCAGGGCCAGCGGCAGGCGCCCCAGCCGCTCCGCCAGCGCCCCCAGCTCCCCGTCGCTCGACCGCTCCGCGGGCAGGTATCGCCGCAGAAAAGCCAGGCTCTCCCCGGCGCTGAACACCGCCAGGGGCAGGAGCGACAGGCCCAGGTCCGGGGGCCAATCGCCCCGCCGGGCGGTGAGCAGCACCCGCGCCCCGCTCTCCTGCCGCAGCCGCAGCAGCCACTCCCGGGCCGCGCCCATGTCCTCCAGGTTGTCCAGCACCACCAGCCGCGGCCCGCCGTCGCGCCAGGCAGCGAGGGTGGCGGCCACCTGCTCGGGCTGCTCGGCGGGCCACGGCTGCAAGCCCATCCTCTCCCCGCAGGCCGCGATCTCGGCCGCGATCCCGGCCGGCTCCCGGGCGTTGAGCCAGTGAACGCCCCGGAATTGGTGCCCGTAGCGGTAGGCGAACTCCACGGCCGCCTGGGTCTTGCCCACGCCGCCCATGCCGTGTACCGCCTGCGTCACCACGGCGGCCGTCCCGTCGCCGGCCAGCAGGCCCCGCGCCAGCGTCTCCAGCACTTCGACCCGCCCGGTAAACAGCGCGTTGCGGTCAAAGGGCAGCCGCGAGACTGCCGGAAGCTCTCCCGGCCCCGCCGCCCGCACCGGCACCCTGCGCGTCAGCTTATCGATGCGCTCCGACAGGTCCGGCCGCTCCCGGGCGAGGTCGGCCAGCAGCCTGTCCAGGAGGCCTCGCTTCTGGCAGAACACCAGCAGCCTGTCCACGCGAGCCGCCAGCCCGTCGCGCGGCGCAAACTCGTGCACCACGGGCGCGAATGGGTCGCGGAAGCAGCAGAAGCGTTCCAGCCCCTCGGCGTCGAACGACGCGAGCAGCAGCTCGTGGATGGCCTTCAGCGCCTCGCCCCCTGGCTCCCGGCTCATGCCCACCTCCCGGCCGCCGGCAAGGGACGGACCGGCTTGCCATCGACAACGGGACTATGCTTGTTTGGCATTGGAACACTCCACGCGTCCTGTCACATCTCGAAGGGTCTCAAACGCTCGAACCTGATAGTAGCTATGGCGAGCCCGGTGGAATCGCGCCCAAACTGAACCAGCCTCAGCGATTCCAGGTATAACTCGCCTTTGGCCCCCTCGCAGATCGCCACATCTGGCGGTTTCTGCCCGGATCTGGCGATCCGGGCGGAGCGGATGAGCGGAGACAAGCTCACACCTCGCCAACGTTAAACTGCCAGGAGCCAGCCCGGTGAGTATAGCACGGGTGGGCGTAGCTGTCAAAACATAACTGCTATGCCCCGGCGAACCTCCAGGCATGGCGCGAGCTTGTTCCTGCTCGGCGCGGATAATAATCCGCGCCCGCTCAAGACTGGCGATTTGTACCCGTGTTGCGCATCAGGGCGCCGGATTGTTATCCGGCGCGAGCGGTGCTGGGACGTCCTCGAGGCAAAAGCGCGGATGTGCGCCTTGACGCCCGCCCCGCCGCGTGATACACTGGTCCCGATCACGATGCCCGGTGGGGCAAGGGGATAAGGTGTGGAACGCGATGGACGTGGGCCTGGACGAGATCAGGGGCGTGGCGCGGGGGCTGGGGTTCGACCTGTGCGGGGTGGCGCCGGCCGCCGATTTCCCGGGCGTGCCGGGCTGGGCGCGCTCGGTCCTGGTGCTGGGCATGGCGGCGCTGGACCCGGCCTGGGACCT
>JAAYZQ010000235.1 GCA_012514775.1 Anaerolineaceae bacterium | reverse complement strand
GTCTCGGCCAGGCCCGAGTTTTCATAGTTCCAGACGACGGTCGCAGTTCCCTCGTCGTCGACCGCCAGAGAATGCCAGCGGGCGTCGCCGCCCGGGGGGCCCAGCCGTTGAGGGGCCGACCAGGTTCTGTCGGCAGCGCGCCAGGCGTGGAGCAGATCGATGTCGCCGGCGGGCCACTGGCCCCACACGACGTGGACGACCCCCGTGGCATCGTCGACGGCAACCTGGGCTCCCCCACACTCGGCACTGCCGTCGGAGACCGGCTCGCGCGCTGACCAATTGCCGCCAGGATCCATGTGGGCATAGGTGATCCTGGGTGGTGACGACCCGTCCAGGGGAGCCTGGGACCACACAGCGTGGACGCCGCCCAGGGCATCCACAACCAGGTGCGGTGAGCCTCCCCTGTCGGTCTCCGGAGTCAAGGTAGTTTCCGGCTCCCAGGAGCCACTGCCGTCGGATCGGGCATAATACAGCGATTCCGTGTCGTGCCTAACGGCATGCACGGCCCCTTCATCCTCGGCCACCAGCAGCATGTGCAAATTGGCGTATTGGGCGAGAATCGACGGCGTGGACCAGTTGCCATCGGTGCCGCGGCGGGCGTAGGCCATGCTGTGATAGCCAAAGGTGACATGCGCCACCCCCTGGCCATCCACGGCCAGGCCCGACAGGGAGCAAGCATCCCAGTTCTGCGTGACGTTCTCCACCGCCCCCCAGCTTCCGGACGCGGGCCGCTGCCGGTAAAATACGTCCGGGTATCCACCATTCTCGTCCGACCAGGCAACGTGCAGGGTGTCCAGCGGATCGACGACAAGCCGGGCCATTGTCGACAGGTCGGGTGTGTTCGAGATGTTCTCGGGCGCCGACCAGACGCCGGCTCTGCGCTCGGCGTGCCAGATCTCCGAGCCATCGCTCCACACCGCGTGAACGCGCCCCTGCGCGTCCACCGCGATTGCCGGGACACCGTGAGTGCCCTCGCCGAGATCGGCGACCACCTCGAGCGGGCCAAAGCCCTGCGGCGGCCGGCCAAGGCGCGCCGCCCACGCGCCGGTGTGGGCCGCGGGATCGATCTGGGGTAAGTAGGTGCCCTCCGGCTGCCAGGCGGCCAGGCTCCCACTTTCAAAGCCCCAGTCGCCGACGGCATTGTCGGCGGGCGGCAGGACGATGTCCACCGTGGCCGGCATCACGCCGCCCAGCGACGTCGCGGGCAGCGTGCCGTAGCCGGCCCGCTCCCAGGAGGTGACGAAACTCGGCGACGGCGCCAGGGCATAGGCGGCATAGGTCCCATCCGCACCGCTCTCGGCGTGGCTGGCAGCCGGCATGATCGTCACGGTTGGGCCGGCAACGGGCCGGCCTGCGTTGTCGGTGGCCTGGCCCGATACCGACCAGGAATAAAAAGTGGTCGAGGCGTCACCTTCATCAGGCCAGGGCTCGACGTTGTAGGCACTGTCAGTGGCCCGGCTGCGAAAACTGTAGCGATGCCCGGGCAGGCCCGCGAACCGGGTCCAGGTGCTGCTGGTGCCAACCAGGAGATCGGTCCAGGTCCCACCGTCCAGATCGCGGGCCTGGATATCGTAGCCGGCGATGGTCGACCCGCACTGCTCGGTGCCGCTCCAGCTCACCATCGCGCTCAACGCCGCGTGTGGCGACAACGGATCGATGCTCGTGACGGGCGGGCAGCTCTCGACGCGCGTCTGGACATCGGCCGCCGCCGGCCACGCCTCGACGTTGCCCGCGCGATCGCGGGCCCGGATGCGGAACGCGTAGAGCTGGCCTCCAACGCCGGGATAGGAGGCCGACGTTTCTTCGGTGTCCACCTGCCAATCGGTCCACGTGCCGCCCGACGCATCCCACACCTGGACGTCATAGTTTTTGATGCCCGACGGTCCGGCGTCCACGGCCGACCAGGACACGGTGAAGGGGCCGGGTGACCGGACCGGGAGGGGCTCGACGCTCGAAACGGGAGGCAGGAGGTCGAGGGTCTCCCAGCCGGGACGCGCGTCCAGCCCGCCACTCCCCAGGCGAACAGTGCTGTGAAAGGTGAGGTCGTGGGCGTACAGGTCGGAGGTCAGCCCGCCATCGACCGGGCATAGGTAGGTAAAGGCCAGGTAGAGGCCGTCACGGGACCAGCTCCGCACCTGACGGTCGCAAGTGGCGGCCCTTTCGGCCGTGCCCACCTGCCTGGCCATACCCTCAAGGGACGTGATCCACAGCTCTCGGTCTCCATCCTGATCCTCGTCCGCGTCAAAGGCAATGTGCGTGCCGTCGGGCGACCACATGGGGCGATGGCTGTCTGCGACTGAATAGTACAAAGTCGCGCCGCTGCCGTCGGCGTTCATGATCCAGATACCGTCGGAGCCGTTGCGGTTCGAGGCAAAGACAAGGCGGCCGCCATCGGGGGACCAACTGGGGTGGCCGTCGTAAGAGGTGTTCGACGTCAGGCGCACGGCGTTGGAGCCATCGGCATTCATGACGTAAACCTCGGACTGGCCGTGGCGCCTGGACTCGAAGGCGATCCGCGTGCCGTCGGGCGACCACAACGGCTCCAGGTCATCGCCTGGGCTATGCGTCAACTGCACCAGGCCCGAGCCGTCCACCCCCATAGCATAGATCTCGTAATCGCCGCTCCGCTTGGAGACAAAGGCAATGCGGGTGCAGCCCGGGTTGAGGCGGGCCTGGATGTCGTCCGCCGGGTGGTTCGTCAGCCGGACCGGGTTGGACCCGTCGCCGTCGGCCAAATAGATCTCCCAGTTTCCGTCGCGACGCGACTCGAAGACCAGCTTTTGCCATTCAAAGAGTCTCTCCTGGACCGCCACGTCGAGCCCCTGGGGCAAGGCCTGCCCGGCATGGGGCGAGGAGGCGCAGACGCCCAGGGCCGGCCCGACGAGCAAGATCAAGACCGCCACGCAGCTCGCGACAACGTACTTGCCAGCCATTTTTCCTCTCTCCTTTGAGGGACCGAGTCCCGGTTCAAGGGGTGAAACTCACTCCAATGGACGGAAAACCACAGCAGACGGCAGGAACTACAGGACATTGAACTGAACGGCAGGAGAATTCTAACAGACAGGCGCTACCCTGTCAAGTTGGACCAGCGCGGCATCGTTGCCCCGGTTTGCCCTTCTCCGCAACCTGGCATACAATAGCCCGCACGTTAGGCCCTGCGCCGTGGCAGCATCCAGGGCGACCATGAGACCGGAGGGTCGATATGACTGACAATCAAGCACGGACCGGGGCCGCGATGAGACACTTTCGCCCGCCCCTGATCGCGCTCTTACTTCTGCTCGGCCTGGTGCTCGCCTGTGGCCAGGACCCGGGCGCCCAGGGGGCCATCGCGCAGGTGCGGGCCACCCTGCGGCCCACCTTTACCCCCACGTCCCCGACGCCCACCGACACGCCCATCCCGCCGACCGATACGCCCCTCCCGCCGACCGACACACCGCCACCCACCGACACACCACCACCCACCGACACGCCGCCACCCACCGACACCCCCCTGCCCACCGACACGCCCGCGCCGCCCACCGCCACCGCCGGCCCCACCAGGAAGCCGGCCGCCACCCCCGTACCGCCCACACCGACGCCGAACCCCTTCCTCCTGAGGGACAACTTTGACGGGAGCCTGGGGGGCGCCTGGAAGCCCTTCCTGAACTACTGGCGCCTGGCCGACTGGAACTGGTTCTGGGACGGGGGCGCCGGCGTCAATGGCAGTGGGGCCCTGGGCCACAACTGCTGCGCCAACGGCGGGCAGGCCGAAGACGCCCTGATGATGTACCTGGGCGAAGGCGCCGAGAGCTGGAAGGACTATCGCGTGGAGGTCGACATCCTGGTGCCCACGGAAAAGGGCCAGTGGCAGGGCCTCTGGTTCCGCGGCCAGTTCGAGGAGCGGTCGAGAAAGGAGGCCGCCCAGTGGGTGACGGGCTACTATGTCATGCTGGGGCGCAATCGCGTGGTCAAGCTGCTCCAGTTGCAGACCGCCGAAGACTGCCGGGAGAGGGCCTGCCAGAATCCTCAGAACCAGTATGCCTTCAACAACCCCTACATCCTGCGCGAAGAAAAGATCGAAGGCATCGAGCTGACCAGGGGCGCCTGGCACCGGCTGGCCGTGGAGGTGCGCGGCAACTCGATCAAAATCTGGGTGGATGGCGTGTTCGCCTTCGAGCACGTGGACAACGAGCATCCCTTCCTGCAGGGCACCGTGGGGTTCAAGACCTTCGAGTCGGAGCCTGTCTATTACGACAACATCGTCGTCACCCCACTCAAGTAGCAGGGCCCTCGCGGGGCTCGCCTTGCAGGCCCCATGAAGGAAAAAAGGCAACTGCTCAGGCATCCGCTGCACCGCCGGTTGAAACCGGCGTCTGAGACCAGAAACGCGTTAAAACGCGTTCGGGGTCAGTGCGGTGTGAACCCGTTTCAACGGGTTTTCGGTATCAGCCAGGCGTTTCAACGCCTGGCAGGCAGGGCGGCTGAGCAGTAAGGAAAAAAGTAAACGCCGGATTGCGGAGGGGCAATCCGGCGTTTTGCTCGGACGGACGTGCTGCGCGGGCCCGCCCCTACGGCGCAGCCATCAGGACCGGCAGGTAGAGCAGGAACCGGGTCGTGCCGATGATCGTGCTGACGGTGACCACGTTGTTGTCCGGGTTCGGGTCGGGCTCGGCGGCCGAGACGCTGGCCGTGCTCACCAGGCGTGGAGAGCCGCCGGCTTCCAGCGTGACCGTCACCTCGTAGGTGGCCTCCGTCCCCGTGGGCAGCGGCGCCGGCCCGCACGTCACCTCGCCGCCCGCCTCCAGGCAGCCGGCCGTGGCCGACTCGAAGACGACGGCGGGGGGAAGGTCGTGGATCAGGACCACCTGGCTGGCATCGCTCGGCCCCAGGTTGGCGACCGAGAAGCGGTAGACCAGCCTGGAGCCCGCGCCCAGCGGCTCCCGGGAGACGGCCGCCTCCAGCGAAAGATCAGCGGCGCTGCCGGTGACGCCGGTAGCTTCGTAGGCGCCCATGTCGACGATGGCGGACCCGCCGCTCCCGGCCACCAGGCGCGGGTTGCCATCCCGGTCCACGGGCAGCGGCTCGGCAGTGTCGCCGTCGCCATCCAGGTCGTAGGCGTCGGCGGGCAGGGCGGCGTTGTCGCCCGCGTCGGCGGCCGGCGATCCGGCGCCCGGCCGCAGGTCGCCATAGTCGTTGTCGGTCAGGGTTGCCCAATCGCCGTCGCCGGGGTCGGGCTCCCGCAAGAAGCCGGGGGGCTCGTCCAGGTTGCCGCCGCCGTCGGCGCCCAGCCCGGCGTCCCAGGCCGCGCTGCCGCCCGAGCCCTCGACGTCGCTGTGGCTGATGACCACGTCGGCGCCGCCGTTGAACGCCTGGGATCCGGCATCGGTGGCGGTGTTGCCCCAGAAAATGGCGTTGCTCAGGGCCAGTTGGTGGGTGGCCAGCTCACTTTCGCTGAACAGCCCGCCCCCGCGCTGGGCGTGGTTGGCGACAAAGGTGGCGTTGGCGATGGTGTGGCTGCTGTCGCTGCCGTAGGCGCTGTTGTGGATGCCGCCCCCGCCCCACAGGGCGTAGTTGCCCACGAACACGCCGTTGGCCAGCGTCACGTTGCTCGTGCCGCCATAGTGGGCCGCGCTCAGGATGCCGCCGCCCCAGGTGCCTGCCCGGTTGGCATAGAAGCTGACGTTGAGCAGCGTGGGGTTGCTGATGCCCTGGTAGCCATAGTTCAGCAGGCCGCCGCCTCCGTAGGCTGCCTCGTTGCCCTCGAAGGTGACGTCCACCAGAACGGGGGAGCTGTTGCCCAGGTTGCCGCTGTTGACCATGCCGCCGCCGTCGTGGGCCGCATAGTTCCCGCGGATGAGCACGTGGGCCAGGAAGGGGCTGCTCTCGCCCCCGCCGCTGCCGTCGTTATAGATGCCCCCGCCGTCGATGGCGCGGTTGCCCGATACCACCACGTTGGCAAGGGTCGGGCTGCACGTACCCTCGAACCCGGCGCAATAGATGCCCCCTCCCTGGCGCCCGGGCCCTTGCCCGTCGGCCATGCCGCCCGTGACGACGAGCCCGTCGAGGACCGTCTCCCGATCCAGGGGGACGCCGCCGGCGCCATCCAGGGTCACCACGTGGTAGGCATTGTCGCCCACCAGGTCCCGCCAGCTTTCGACGACGCCGTCGCCATCGGCGTCCACGTCGTCGCCGTCGAGGTCGCCGCTCAGAACCGCGGGGTAGGCGATGGGGTCGCGCTCTTCCCAGGTGTCCAGCCCGGCGGCCGGGGCAAAGCCGCCGTACAGCGACACCCCTGGCGAGACGGAAAAGGTGACGTCGCGCAGGGAACCGGCAGGCCTGGCCTGCAAGCGGTAGACGCCGGCGGCCAGCCAGACCTGGCTGCCGGATTCCGCCCGGGCCAGGGCGTCCTGCAGATCGTCGAATGCCGTGGCCCACGACGCGCCGTCGCCCCCGGGGGCGGCGCCGGCATCCACGTGCAGAACTCCGGCCCCCTGGGCAGCGACGATGGGCGCCGGCGCCTGAAGCGCTACGGCCAGCAACAGCACAGCGATCAGAAAACGACGCAACGACATAGAGCGGAACTGCAACGGATAGGTGTGCATTCCAAATTCTCCTCTCTCGGAGGGCTCCTGTCTGCGCCTCGTTCCTGAAGGGCGGGGGGAGGAACCCCGGGCCAGGCGGCCGGGCGCCCATCGAAGGGCGCCCGACCGCGGCTCGGGAGGTGATGTCAGTTCCAGGCCTCATCTACAGGAGTAGGCTCGATGAGGCGGCGGTACAGATGCCGGCCGCCCGGCCAGGCCATCCAAATCGCCCGGGATCGACGTGTCCCGGGAGGGACGCTGGGTACAATGGTTCGCCCTGGGATGTCCTTGTTACAACGGGTCCTGCCTGGATGGTCAGGATAGAGATGGACCGGCCGCACGACGCGCAGACAACGGTTGATAAGCCGGGCCATCGGCTCGCTGGCTGAAACGCCTTCCTCGACGTACAGCCATCACGGGGAGGGGTACGATACCCTACTTGGACCATTATAGTCTCTTTTTCTCCTGGCGTCAAGTCCTGGATTCGGCCGGTCACCGGGGCCCTTCCAAGTTGCCGCTTCTCCTACAGCGTGGTATAATCGGCCCTCCATTCGAGCCCGTGTCCCGGCGCGGGGGCTTCGGGCCCGTCCAGGCCCCCGGTCTTCTTTCCCCACCATCAATCCCGACCCGTTGCCTGGGAGCATTGAGAGGCACGCGTGCCCTCTCGCCGGTCGTTGCAGACTACAGAAGAGGTTAGAAAGGCAAAGGTGCACAGATGAGATTGAACCGATTACCAAGGTGGATCGTCTCTGCTGCCCTGCTCTCCCTCGTCCTGGCCGTCGCAACCCTTGTCAATCCACCGACCGCCCTTCTCCAGGCCGGCACTTCCGGCCCGGTTCTCCTCGGCCCATCGGACGAGGGCCGCCGGGTAGAACTGCGAGCGGACCAATTCCTGGAGCTGCGCCTCGAGGCCAACCCTGCCGCCGGCTATGGCTGGTACGTCGAGGACATGGACGCCGCCGTGCTGCGGCAGGTGGGCGAGCCCGAGATAGACGGCACGCCCGCCATCCTGGGCGCGCCCACCACCGTCACGCTGCGCTTCTCGCCCCAGGCCGCCGGCCAGAGCCCCCTGGTGCTGGCCTACCGCCGGCCGTGGGAAGAGGCCGCGCCCCTGCGGACCTATTCGGTCCAGGTCAGCGCCGCCGGCGCCTACCAGGGCCTCGTCGACCTGGACGCCGCGGCCCAGGCGCCCGCCGTGGCCGCTCCGGCAGCCGCGGCCGGCGACACGGCCGCCGCCGGCCTGCCTTCGGCCCTGAACTGGTGCACCGAGGTGGGCTGCACCCCCGTCCGCGATCAGGGGAACTGTGGCAGTTGCTGGGCCTTTGGGACCGCAGGCGTCCTGGAGCAAAACATCCGCATCCTGGAGGGCGTGAGCAAGGACCTGTCGGAGCAGTACCTGCTGTCGTGCAACGTCGATGGCTGGTCCTGTGCCGGCGGCTGGTGGGCCCACAACTACCACATGTCCAAGGTCCCTCCCGGCGAGCCCGGGCCGGGCGCCGTGTACGAGGGCGACTTTGCCTACGTGGCAACCGGGGTCGACTGCAACCCGCCCCACAGCCACTACGAGACCATCGGCGACTGGAAGTATGTCACCACGGCCAACGGCGTGCCTTCCGTGGCCGAGCTGAAGCAGGCCATCTATGACCATGGTCCCATCGCCGTGGCGGTGTGTGCCGGCTCCCGGTTTAGCAGCTACAGCGGGGGCGTCCTGACGGCCGGCGACACCTGCGACAACCCCGTGAACCACGGTGTGATCCTCGTCGGCTGGGACGACAGCCTGGGCCCCAACGGCGCCTGGATCCTGCGCAATTCGTGGGGGCCGAAATGGGGCGAGGCTGGCTACATGAACATCGCCTACGGCATCTCGAACGTGGGCTACGGGGCCACCTACGTCGTGCGCGGCAGCATGCCCCACGAGCCCTCGGCGCCCGCCGGCCTGCAGGCCGCGGGCAGGTCGACGAGCCAGATCGATCTGAGCTGGATCGACACCAGCGGCAACGAGCTCGGCTTTCGCATCGAGCGCTCGACCGACGGAAGCAGCGAGTGGAAGCCGATGGCCACCGTGGGCGCCAACGTCCAGGCCTGGTCCGACACGAGCCTGCCCGTCGCCACCACCTACTACTACCGGGTGCAGGCCTTTAACGACGCGGGCAGCTCGCCCTACAGCAATCTCGCCATGTCGCGCACCTGGCCCAACCCGGCCGACGTCGACGAGAGCCTTTACCTGCCCCTGATCGCCAGGTCCGCGCGCTAGCGGCGGCCCGCGCCGCCAACCGCGACCGCCGTGCTGCCAGCCGCACTGCGTCACCTGCGCCGCGGCTGTCGCATCGTCCCTTGACTGCCGCTGGGATCGCCGAGCGCTACCTCGGCAGGTTGCGTGTGGAGAGAAACGCCGAGCCGGCGCTCGGCGAGCCCAGCAGGACCGGCTTTGCAAGCCCTCACCTGCGCGACGCATGGTTGAGAATGCGGTCCGTTCGTGTTATAATGGGGCCATATCGCCTGCGAGGCATCCCGGCCAGGAGCCGGAGCCCCAGAGCCAGGAGAACGAGGAAAGCGAAGGACCATGCCGACCAACCTGCCGCCCGACGCGCAGGAGGCCGAGCGCCGGTACCGCGAGGCCGAGACCGTCGAGGAAAAGGTTGCGACTCTCGAAGAGTATATCAGCCTCATTCCCAAGCACAAGGGCACCGACCGCTTGCGGGCCGACCTGCGGCGCAAGCTGTCCAAGCTCAAGGAAGCAGCCCAGACCCGCAAAAAGAGCGCCAAGCAGGCCTCTCCCTTTCACATCGACCGCGAGGGAGCCGGCCAGGTCGTCATCGCCGGCATGACCAACACCGGCAAGTCGTCGCTGGTCGTGGCCCTGACCAACGCCGAGCCCCAGGTGTCGGAGGCGCCCTACACCACCTGGGAGCCGACGCCGGGCATGATGGACGTTGACAACGTGCCAGTGCAGCTCATCGACACGCCCCCCTTGACGCCCGAGTTCGTCGACCCGGAGATGCTCAACCTCATCCGCCGCGCCGACCTCCTGCTCCTGGTCATCGACCTGCAGACCTATCCCCTGCAGCAGATGGACGACGCCCTGGCCATCCTGGAGGAAAACCGCATCGTGCCCGAGCAGTACGAGGTGCAGAAGGGCGACGAGCGCCGCCTGGCGCGGAAACAGGTGATCATCGTCGTCAACCGGCTGGACGACGAGAGCCTGGAGGAGGACTTTGAGGTGCTGTGCGAGCTGATGGAGGGCGACTGGCCCCTCATCCCCGTCTCGGCGCTGACGGGCCGCGGCCTGGATGGCCTCAAGCAGGCCGTCTTTGACAGGCTGGGCGTCATGCGCGTCTATGCCAAGCCGCCGGGCCAGCCGCCCGACCTGTCGGCCCCCTTTGTCCTGCCGTTGGGCGGCACCGTGGAGGACCTGGCGGGCAAGGTGCACCGCGATTTCCTCTACAACCTGAAAGCGGCGCGGGTCTGGGGGTCGGGGGTGCACGACGGCCAGATGGTGGGCCGCGATCACGTCCTCCACGAGGGCGACATTGTCGAGCTGCGTGCCTGAGAGCGTAGGGGCGGCCATGCGCTCGAGCCCCAACGACGGCGCCCGGCCTTGCGCCCCGCAGTTGCTGGATGGAGATACCTATGGACGTTCGAGATTACAATCGGCGGGCCTGGAACCGCCAGGTGGAGAAGGGCAACCGCTGGACCGTGCCGGTTAGCCCCGAGGTCACGGCCGCCGCGCGGCGCGGCGAGTGGCAGATCTTTTTGACGCCGACCAAACCCGTGCCCCGGGCGTGGTTCCCCGCCCTGCCCGGCCGCGACGTGCTCTGCCTGGCGTCGGGTGGCGGCCAGCAGGGACCCATCCTGGCCGCGGCCGGCGCCCGCGTCACCGTCTATGACAACTCGCCCCGCCAACTGGACCAGGACCGCATGGTCGCCGAGAGGGACGGGCTGGAGATCGAAATCGTAGAGGGCGACATGAGGGACCTGTCGGCCTTTCCGGCGGCCAGCTTTGACCTGATCGTCCACCCCGTGTCCAACACCTTTGTGCCCGACGTCCGGCCCGTGTGGCGCGAGGCGCACCGTGTCCTGCGGCCCGGCGGCGCCCTCCTGGCCGGCTTCACAAACCCCATGCTCTACCTCTTTGACTGGAGCCTCTGGGAGCAGGGCGTGCTGCAGGTGCGCTACAGCCTGCCCTTCTCCGACCTGGAGAGCCTGCCGGAAGAGGTGCGGGAGAGCAGCCGCGCCGGCGAGCCGCTGGAGTGGAGCCACACCCTGGAGGATCAGATCGGCGGGCAGCTCGACGCCGGCCTGCTCCTGGCCGGTTTCTACGAAGACTATAGCGGGGAGGAGGACGTCCTCCTGGACCAATACATGCCCACCTTTATCGCCACGCGGGCGCTCAGGCCCGGTCCCTGAGCTCTGGCTTGCCACGGGCGGCACATCCTGCCGCGGGTTCCGCCCGCAGACTTTTGCCTGGCATCAGCCCGCCCGGGGCAGGGCGGCGATGCCCTGCCGGACTATCGCCAACGCCATTCCAACGCCGGTCCACCGAGGCCGCCGCTTCTTCAAACCAAACCCGCCTGTTTCCCCCCGATCTTTATGCTAAGATCGAAGGGCGGCCGTTTCCCGACCGCGCGTCAATCCACGCCAGGAGAACAGGGAGGCAAGAGTGGCAGCAAAAGAGGCCCGACCAGATGAGAAGGGCGAGCCGGTGCCCGGCATGGGCGCCATTCCCCACGAGGGCGGCACCACCTTTCGCGTCTGGGCACCCCACGCCGAGTCGGTGTCCGTCATGGGCGATTTTAATGATTGGTCCGGCGAGGCGAACCCCCTCGCGCCCGAGGAGGACGGCTTCTGGGCGGTGAACGTGCCCGGCGTACGGCCGGGCGACAAGTACAAGTACGTCCTGACCAACGGCGAGCAGCGGCTGGAGCGGCTGGACCCCCACGCCCGCCAGGTGACGAACTCTGTGGGCAACGCGGTCGTCTACGACCGGTCCTTCGACTGGAGCGACGACGACTTCCAGATGCCATCCTGGAACGAGATGGTCATCTACGAGATGCACGTGGGCACCTTTCACGCCCAGCCCGGGCCGGGCGGCGGCACGCTCCTGACGGCCATCGAGAAGTTGCCCTACCTGCAGGAGCTGGGCGTCAACGCCATCCAGCTCATGCCGGTGATGGAGTTCCCCGGCGGCATCTCCTGGGGTTATAACCCGGGCCTGCCCTTTGCCGTCGAGAGCGACTGGGGCGGCCCCGACGCCCTGAAAGAGTTCGTCCTGGAGGCCCACCGGCACGGCATCGCCGTCATCCTCGACGTGGTCTACAACCACCTCGGCCCCGGCGACCTGGCCCTGTGGCAGTTTGACGGCTGGCAGGAGAACGGCCTGGGCGGCATCTATTTCTACAACGACGACCGCGCCAACACGCCCTGGGGCGACACGCGCCCCAACTATGGCTACGACCCGGTGCGCCAGTACATCCGCGACAATGCCCTGATGTGGATGGAGGAGTATCACATCGACGGTCTGCGCTGGGATGGCACGGCCTACGTCCGCCACGTAAACGGCACCCCCGGCGATCCGGAAGGCGACCTGCCCGACGGCTGGTCGCTGATGCAGTGGGTGCACGAGGAGATTCGCGAGCGCTTTCCGTGGAAGATCAGCATCGCCGAGGACCTGCGCGACGAAGAGTTTGTCACGCGGGACGTGGGGGCGGGCGGCGCCGGCTTTAACAGCCAGTGGGACGCGGCCTTTGTGCACCCCGTGCGCGCCAACCTCGTCGCCGGCGACGACGCCGACCGCAACGTGGAGGTGGTCCGCGATGCCATCCTGCACCGCTACGAAGGCGACGCCTTCAAGCGCGTCATCTATACCGAGTCGCACGACGAGGTGGCCAACGGCAAGGCCCGCCTCCCGGAAGAGATCTGGCCCGACAACAGCGAGCACTGGTTCGCCAAGAAGCGCTCCACCCTGGGGGCGGCCCTGGTGTTTACCGCGCCGGGCGTGCCCATGATCTTCCAGGGACAGGAGTTCCTCACCGACCGCTGGTTCGAGGACGAGCAGCCCCTGGATTGGGAGTACGCCGAGCGCATGACGGGCATCACCCACCTCTACCGCGACCTAATCGCCCTGCGCCGCAACCTGGAGGGGATCAGCAAGGGCCTCACCGGCCAGAACGTGGAGGTCCACCACTGCAACGTCGAGACCCGGGCCCTGGCCTTTCACCGTTGGTCCGATGGCGGCCCGGGCGACAGCGTGGTGGTGGTGGCAAATCTGAGCAACAACGCCCTGACTGACTATGTCGTCGGCTTTCCCGCGGGCGGCAAGTGGGAGATGCGCTTTGACAGCCACCACGCCGCCTATGACGCCGAGTACGACGGCCAGGTGAGCCAGAGCGTCGATGCCGTCGAAGGCGAGTGCGACGGCATGGGCCACCATGCGGCCGTCAACGTCTCGCCCTACAGCGCGGTCATCTTTTCCCTGGCCTGAGACGCCGGCGGGCCGGTCACGTCGTCGCCATCACGGGCCGGCCCGCCGCTTTTGGGGCCTGGTGAGGGCTCAGCGGATAACGTCCGAGCACTCTTTTTTAAAGTGGTAGACCAACTCGCGCCAGTCTCCCTTGAGGGGGTGAACGGCAAAGGGCTCCCAGCCCTGGTGGACCAGCCACTTGACGATCCAGTCCAGGATCTCGGCATCCTTGCCGTCGAGCTGGCGCAGGATGTAGCTGTATCGCTCGTCCCCGAAATCCTTCTTGCTGACGACCCTCATCTGCCGGACAAACTTGCTCACCAGAGCAATGACATAGTCCGCGACGTAGGCATCGGAGGTGACAATGGTCAGGAACGTGTGGGTCCGGCTGGTGCTGTATGGCGACAATCGCAAGTATTCGTATCTACCCATATCAGTTATCCGCCCACCGAACAGAATAGCACGGCAGAAGACACAACCACACCGGTTCTGCTTCTTTTTAAGCTTTTGCAATTCTACCACTGCTTGTACAATCCTGCAAACCCGGGGCCGCGCCCTTTGCCATGGCCATGCCCCCTTGGCGCACGACGGAAGCGGCACAACTTGCATCCTACACCACTTCGGGTACAATCTTATCGCTGTTCTTTCAAACTTTTGCACTGCCGCAACCAACCAAGAGAGGAGTGAACCATGACGATCGTTCTGGATGGCTCGGGGCTGACCGTGGAAAAGCTGGTGCGCATCGCCCGCCACGGGGAAAAGGTCGAGCTTGCCCCCGACGCGGTGGAACGCATCAAGACCTGCCGCGCCATGCTCGAGGAAAAGATCCAGGCCAACGAGATCATGTACGGCGTGAACACCGGCATCGGTGAATTCTCCGAAGTGGTGCTGACCGACGAGCAGGTAGAGCAGTTCCAGAAGTACCTGATCTACAACCACGCCGCCGGCATCGGCGACCCGGTGCCCGTCGAGCAGGTGCGGGCCGCCATGGCCGGGCGCATCAACGTCCACGCCCACGGCAACTCGGGCTGCCGGCCCGAGATCACCATGACCCTGGTCGAGATGCTCAACCGCGGGGTCACGCCCGTGGTCTGCCAGAAGGGCTCGGTGGGCGCCAGCGGCGACCTGGCGCCCATGTCGCAGATCGCCCTGCTGCTCATGGGCGAGGGAGAGGCCTATTACCAGGGACAGCGCCTCCAGGGCCGCGAGGCCATGGAGCGCGCCGGCATCCCCATCCCCGGGTTGCAGGCCCGCGACGGCCTGGCGACCATCAACGGCTCGAATCTGCTGACCGCCATGAGCGCCCTGCACCTCTACGACATGAACCGCTGGCTGAAGCAGGCCGAGATCGCCTGCGCCATGACGCTGGAGGCGCTCCTGGCCAACATGAAGCCCTACGACGAGCGCCTCCACGAGGTGCGGGGATTCCCGGGAGCCATCCGCAGCGCCCGGGCCATCATGAAGTGCATCGCCGGCAGCGACCTGGTCACCGGCAAGCTCAAGGTCAAGGTCCAGGACGCCTATTCCATGCGCTCCTCCCCCCAGGTCATCGGCGCCGCCCACGACGCGCTGGACTATGCCCGCAGCCAGGTCGAGATCGAGCTGAACGGCGTGGGCGACAACCCCATCTTTCTGCCCGAGTACCGCCTGACCCTCACCGGCGCCAACTTCCAGGGCACGCCCGTCTCGCTGCCCATGGACATGGCCGGTGCGGCCATCACCATGGTGTGCGTCATGTCGGAGCGGCGCATGAACCGCCTCACCAACCCCGCCCTGAGCGTCGGGCTGCCGCCCTTCCTGACCAAAGGCGCAGGCATGATGTCGGGCATGATGCTCAGCCAGTACACGGCCGACATGCTCATCGTCGAGCAGCGCATCCTGTCGATGCCGGCCAGCATCCAGTCCATCCCCGCCGCCGCCGACCAGGAGGACTTTGTGTCCATGGGCATGAACACGGCCCTCAAGAACGGCCAGATCCTGGACAATGCCTACGGCGTGTTGGGCATCGAGTTCATGGCCGGCGCCCAGGCGCTGGACTTTCGTGACTTTTGCCCCGGCCAGGGGGTGCAGGTCGCCCGCCAGGTGATCCGCGAGCACGTGGAGCACCTGGGCGAGGACCGGCCCCTCTACCCGGATCACAACAGCATGAAGGCCCTCGTCCACTCGTGCGCCATCCTGGAAGCCGTGGAAGAAGCCGTGGGTAGCCTGGAGTAGGGGATATGATTGCCACAGCCGAGGTGCGCTGGTTTTATCGGGGGCCGCTGCCGGCGGCTGTGCGCGCGTGGTTCGAGGCGAGGGGCAGCCGCATGGCCTATCAGGCCCCTCGCCGCGACCGCTATCTCGGCCTGCCCGGCGACGCCCAGAGCGTCAAGCTGCGCGAGGGCCGGATAGAGATCAAGCTCCGGCAGCAGCAGGGCGAGTTTGTGCGCCTGCACCCCCGGGTGACGGGCGTCCTGGAACGCTGGCAGAAGTGGAGCTTTGCCCTGGCCGACCCGGAGGCAGAGCCCCCGGGCATCTCCAGCACCGACTCGTTCTGGCTGCCGGTGGACAAGCACCGCGGGCTGGCCCGCTACCGGGTAGCGGGCAACGAGCCGCCGGCGGCCGTCGCCCCTGACGTCTATCCCGTCCAGGGCTGCGAGGTAGAGATGGTGGAGCTATACGCCGGCGGCCAGGCCTGGTGGAGCATCTGCTTCGAGGCCTTTGGGCAGGGGCGCGCCCTGCCCGAGGCGCTGATGGCCACCGCCCGGCAGTTCCTGGACGGCGCCGAGCCGCCACACATGGACGCGGGCGACTCGTACGGCTATCCGCGCTGGCTGGCGCTCCTGGCCCCCGGGGGATAAGGTCCGCCGGAGCGGCGGACTGCCCGCGCCTATCCGCGATCGTCCTTGCGGGCGACGACCAGGAGATCGCCGCTCTCTTCGGGGTCGAACGGGGAGCGGTCGTAGCCGCCCAGGAGCTCCATCTGGCCAAAGCCCGCCGACCGCAGCCCCTCGGCCAGCTCGCCGGCGAAAATGGGGCGCAGCTCGGTCGACTCGATGTCCTGGACCCAGCCATCCCCGGTCCGCACCAGGCGCACCATGTTAAAGGTGAGGGTCGAGGGATGAAAGTCGTAGAAGCGGACAAAGAGCCACTGGCCCTCCCCTTCGCTGTGGACCTGGGGTCCCATGAAGCGCTCGCGCCTGGTCCACACCCGGTCCAGGTTGCGGTTCTGGATGACCAGGATGCCGCCGGGGCGCAGCACGGCGGCAAAATCGTCCAGGGCGCCGGCCACGGCCTCGGCGCTCAACAGGTGGGGCAGCGAGTTGCCCAGGCAAAGGAGGGCGTCAAAGGGGGACTCGGAGCCGGCAGGCCGGGCGATGGCAGCCAGCTCTCCCAGCCCGGCCACGACGAACGTCGCGTCGACGCCCGCGGCCGCGGCATTCTCCCGGGCGCGGGCCACCATGGGCGCGCTGAGGTCGGCGCCCACCACCTGGAACCCCCGCCGGGCGAGGGCGATGGCATGCTGCCCGCTGCCACAGGCCGCGTCCAGGACCCGGCGCACCCCGGCCCCGGCAAAGAGCTCTTCCAGGAAGGGCATCTCGTGGGCCAGGCGCGCCTCCCAGTTCACAAAGCGGTCGTAATCGGCCGCCAGGGCGTCATACAGGGGAACGTTGCTCATTCCCGGCCTCCCTTCCCTTCCCGTTCACAGTCTCTTGCGCTCCAGCCGTTCCAGGCGCCGCGTCAGGTCAGCCGGCTGGGGATCGGACTTGAGCTCGGCCTTCCACGCTTCGACGTTGGCCCGGCCGGCCCGCACGCCGCCGTCGAGGCCCGCCAGCAGCAGGCGGGTGCCGATCTCCAGGTCCACCAGGACGACCGGCAGGCAATTCGTCTCCAGGGGCAGGACGTGGTGGAGGAGGGCCTGGCAGGCATCGGCCACCTGGAGGGGCACGTGCGTGACCATCAACCAGGCCTCGCGGCGCTCCTCGCTCTCGCCGGCGTCATCGGGCGCCTTCTGTGTGTCCAGCAGGCGGCGGTAGGCCGCATCGTCGTCGTCCGACAGGCCCACGAGCGCTCGCTGCGCCTTGTGCGCCGCGGCGCCCGCATCCTCGAACCGCTGCCGCTCCTCGGGCGGCAGATCGCCCCGCGATAGGGTGACGCGGATGGCCTTGGCCACCAGGGCGGCGCCCATGGCCCCGGCCACCGCCGCCACCGACACGCCCCCGGGCAGCGTCTCATCCGCTACTTTGTCTAGCCAGCTTTCCCATTCGTGCACGATTGCTACCTCCATCCGCATTGTAAGGGACAAGCCCGCGCCGAACTATGATCTATATCACACGCGGGACCGCCCCGGACCGGAAACCGGACAGACCCGGCGCGCTGCTACGTAAGCGCCGGCCAGGAGCCGGCAAGCCGTCGGGTTGGCGGTTTGACGCTCCATGCGCTCTGCGGTACAATACCTGCCAGGAGAGGAAATGTCGCTGCCAGTGATCACCCTGACCACCGACTTTGGCCTGGATGACGCCTACGTGGCCGCCATGAAGGGCGTCATCCTGACCATCTGTCCGCAGGCCACCCTGGTGGACGTGAGCCACGAGGTCCGTCCCCAGGCCGTCCGGCAGGCGGCCTACTTGCTGTCGACGGTGGTTCCCTACTTTCCGCCCGGCACGGTTCACCTGGTGGTCGTCGATCCCGGGGTGGGCACGCAGCGCCGGGCCATCGCCGTGCAGACCGGCCGGGCGACCTACGTCGCGCCCGACAACGGCGTCCTGGAGATGGCCCTGGCCGGCGACGAGGCCCTGTCGGCCGTGGAGCTGGCCGAGGGGCGCTACCGCCTGCCGGAGGTGAGCGCCACGTTCCACGGCCGCGACATCTTTGCGCCGGCGGCCGCCCACCTGGCCTGTGGCCGGTCGCTGGCCGAGATGGGCCCGGCCGTGCCCCTGGCCGAGATGTATCGCCTGGCCCCCGCCCGGCAGCCCGAGGTGCTCCACGTAGACCGCTTTGGCAACCTTATCACCAGCTACCGGGTGCCGGCCGGGCAGGCGCGGCTGGCAGTCACCGTCGGGGGCGTGCGACTGGCAGGGCCGGCACGCACCTATGCCGACGTGGAGCCAGGGGAGCTCCTGGCCTACGTGGGCAGCAGCGGCTACCTGGAGATCGCCGTGCGCGAGGGCAGCGCCAGCCAGAGGCTGGGCGCCGGCCCCGGCACGCCGGTCCAGGTGCAGGCCCTGCCCTGAGGCCGCCCTGCCCGGACCCTCGAGGGTGGGGCCGTGCCTCGCGACATCCAGGACGGCCGCGACGCTCGCGGCCGCGGGCCGGCCCGTGGAGGCTGGCCAGCAGATAACAACTCAACGTGGGAGTGAATGATGGAACGATTTGTCATCGAGGGGGGCATTCCCCTCAATGGTACGGTGATGCCGAGCGGCAACAAGAACGCCGCGCTGCCGATCCTGGCGGCGACGCTGCTCACAGATAGGCCGGTTACCCTGCACAATCTGCCCAACATCGGGGACGTGCGCATCATGCTCGAGATCCTGGAAGACCTGGGAGCGAGCGTGGAGCGCCACGGGAACCACTCGGTCACGATCCAGGTGGGAAAGGCCCGCTCCTCGCCCGACCCACAGCTCTTTGGGGAAATCCGGGGCTCCATGACGCTCCTGGGCCCCCTCCTGGCCCGGACGGGGCGCGTGGAGCTGTCGCTGCCGGGCGGAGACCGTATCGGGCGGCGGCGCATCGACACCCACCTGCTGGCGATGGGCGCCCTGGGCGCCCGGGTCGAGCACAACGATCGCCTCGCCATAGAAGGTCCCGTGCTCCGCGGCACCGACGTCTGGCTGGACGAGGCCAGCGTCACCGGCACGGAGAACGCGGTCATGGCGGCCTGCCTGGCCCGGGGCGAGACGGTCATCCGCAACGCGGCATCGGAGCCCCACGTGCAGGAGCTGTGCCACTTCTTGCGGAGCATGGGGGCCGAGATCGAGGGCATCGGCTCCAACGTCCTGCGCATCCAGGGCAAGGAGCGCCTGGAGGGCGGCGAGTGCACCATCGGCCCCGACTTTATGGAGGTGGGCAGCTTGATCGGGCTGGCGGCCGTGACCGGTGGCGAGATCCTCATCAAGAACGCCGCTCCCGCGCACCTGGGCATGATCCGCATGGTCTTTGAGCGGCTGGGGGTGCGGTGCCAGGTCCAGGGCGAGGACGTCCTGGTGCCCGCCGGCCAGGACCTGGCGGTGGTGGACGACCTGGGCGGCGCCGTGCCCAAGATCGACGACGCCCCGTGGCCGGGCTTCCCCAGCGACCTGATGAGCATCGCCCTGGTGGTGGCCACCCAGGCGCGAGGCACCGTCCTGATCCACGAGAAGATGTTTGACAGCCGGCTCTATTTCGTCGACCGGCTCATCGCCATGGGAGCGCGCATTATTCTGTGCGACCCCCATCGCGCCGTGGTCGTCGGACCGGCACAGCTCCACGCCGAAACGCTGACCAGCCCCGATATCCGCGCCGGAATGGCCCTGCTCATCGCCGCCATGTGCGCCCGGGGCGAGAGCGTCGTCCAGAACATCAGCCAGATCGACCGCGGCTACGAGCGCATCGAGACCAAGCTCCAGGCCCTGGGGGCCCGGATCCAGAGGGTGTGACGCCAGTCCCTGGCGGCCGACTTGGCATAGGCCTTTACGGTTGTTGCATAGTCTCTTGATTACTGCTGGGAGCGCCGAGCGCCAGCTCGGCAGGTTGCGTGTAGAGAGAAACGCCGAGCCGGCGCTCGGCGATCCCAGGCAACAGGACCGCTTTGCAGTAGCCTTGCATGGGCACATAGGCCTTTATACCCCCTTGCCAACGGGGCGTGGGCATGATACAATGAGGCCGGCAGTTCATTTCCTGGAAGGTGCGCAACCAGGCCGGACCATTTGCGTAAAGGGATTGAAGCCACGTTGCCAGTGGCCCGTAAGCCGGGCGCATCGCCCACCGGAGAGGCCAACTCCCGGCGGGCATCACCCTGCTCGGACAGGTGAAAGGAGGTGGCCTCAGCACACACAGTAGGACCGCATCAACCCCAGTTGCTGGTGGTAAAACCTCGTTCAGAAAGCAAAGGAGGCACAAGTGTTCGACCGTATTCTGCGCGCCATTCGTCTGGATCCAACCGTCTATCGGGAGATTGCCGAAGACGAGGGAGCCATGAGCCAGGCGGCCATCATCGTGGTGGTCGTTAGCCTGCTGTCGGCCATCGGCAGCAGCGTCGGGACCGGAAACTTTATCGTGAGCATGCTGGTGAGCTGGATCACTTCCATTGTCATCGGCTGGATCGTCTGGGCAGCCCTGACCTATTTCGTCGGGAGCAAGCTGTTCCAGGGCCGGAGCAGCATTCCCGAAATGATGCGCGTGTTGGGCTTTGCCAGCGCGCCCCGGCTGTTGGGCATTTTGGGCGTCATCCCCTGCCTGGGCTGGATTGCAGCCCTCGCCGGCGCCATCCTGGCCCTTGTCGCAGGCTTTTTTGCCGTCCGCGAATCCATGGAGTTTGACAGCAGCAAGGCCCTCCTGACGATGCTCATCAGTTGGGTCATCTCGTTCGCCATCACCTTTGCCATCGGGCTTCTCGTCGGTGGCGGCGCGGCCGCCACGGGGGTATTGGGCGGCTAGGACATTTCTTTCCAAGCTGAACGGGGGCCGCGCCTGAGCCTGGGCAGGCCCCCGTCGTCGTTTAGTGGCGGCGCATGTCTGTCAGACGCGGTACGACCCGCCAGGCTGCAGGATGACCACGCGGGCGGGCGTCTCGGATTCCACCCGGCGGGCAAAGCTGCCGGGGTCCTGGCGGATGAGATCGAACGTATCGTAGTGGATGGGGATGACGACCCTGGGCTCCAACAGCTTGACGGCCCGCAGGGCGTCGTCGGGCCCCATGGTGTAATTGTCGCCGATAGGCAGGATGGCCAGGTCCAGGCCCTCTTCGCCGATGAGCTTCATGTCGTAGAACAGGCCGGTGTCGCAGGCGTGATAGATCTTTTTGCCGGCAAGGGAGAGCAGGAAGCCGGCCGGATTGCCGCCGTAGGAACCATCAGGCAGCATGGAGCCGTGATGGGCAATGGTCAGCTTGACCCGGCCGAAGGGAAAGTCGTAGCCGCCGCCGATGTGCAGGGTGTGCCGCTTCTCGACGCCCTGTTCGCCCAGCCAGCGGCAGATCTCGTGGTTGGAGATGACCGTCGCGCCGGTCCGCTTTGCGATCTCGACGCCGTCGCCCAGGTGGTCGTCGTGGCCGTGGGAGATCAGAAGATAATCCACCTCCACGTCCTCGGGACGGATGTCCGCGAGGGGATTGCCGCTGAGGTAGGGATCGATCATCAGGCGTGTGCCGTCGACGACGATGCTAAAGCAGGCGTGGCTGTGATAGGTAATCTCGATAACAGACATGGACGCACCTCCCCTTTAGGATACTGGTGTAGCATTATAGCACATTCCCTGGGATCCGGCAACGCGCCGCGCTGGCACCCCGGGGTTGTTGCCAAGTCGACATTCCGGCCTTACAAGCTCCGGGCGGATCTGCCGATCCCGCCGGAGCGCGAGTGAATTGTCAAGAGATCTTGCAACAACCCGGCTGGCATCCGGCCCGTTGCCTCCCGTCAGGAGATCGTACTTGACGAACAATGCTCCGGCCCTTTCCAGGGCCCTGACCATGATCGGCGCACTGATGATTCTGGCCGGCTTGGGCTGGGGTATCTGGAGGCTGGCTTCCGCTCCACCGCCGCCCACCATCTCGGACGCCGGTGCCGTGGTCGTGGCCGTGACGGCCCGCGTGGAGCGAGTACCCGCCATAGCCACGATCACACCCACCGCGCCCAGCGTGCCGCGGTTCATGCCTGGCCCGCCAGGCGCCGGGGAATACCGGCTGCGCACATTGCCCGAGCTGGCTCCCGAGGAGCCCACGCCGCGGCCCACGCGCCCGACGGCGACGCCCTTGCCCCCCACACCCAGCCCGACGCCATCGGGCCCGCCGCCGGCCGCCGAGCCGCCGGCGCGCATCGTCGCCCCCGACATCGCCCTCGATGCCGACGTGGTGCCCATGACCTGGGAGATGGTGGATCGCCGCGGGGTGATGATTTCCGAGTGGATCGTGCCCGCCAACGCCGCCGGCTGGCACGCCAACTCGGCCCTGCCGGGCAACGACGAGAACGTGGTCCTCTCGGGGCACAACAACATCGACGGCAAGGTGTTCCGCTACCTGGTGGACCTGGAGCCGGGCAACAAGGTGACCATCTATGCCGGGGAGGTGGCCTACGAGTACACGGTCACCGAGAAGTATATCCTGAAAGAAGCCGGCATGCCCCTCGAGGTGCGGCAGAAGAACGCCCAGTGGATGATGCCCGCCGGCGAGGAACGGCTGACCCTGGTGACCTGCTGGCCCTACGAGTGGCCGGGCAACAGCCACCGCGTCGTCGTCGTCGCCCGCCCCAGCGACTACTTTGAGGCGCTGGCCGGCGAGCTGGACCTCCAGTAATCCCTCGCCGGCGTCAGGGCTCGTCGCCGCGGACCCACAACTCCATGAGGCGCAGGATGAGCCACAGCAGGCCGCCGATGGCGACGATCGCGAGGAAGCAGCTCGCGGCCACCAGGGCGGCACTGCGCCCGTAGAACAGCCAGATCAGGCCCCCGCCGACCAACACCAGGACAAGGGCGCCGCCCAGGATAAGCCGCACCTGGGTCCCTCGCCAATGTCCCTCGGGTGTGAATCGTCCTTTCATGGTCGCTGCCGCCTCCGGGCCGGTCGCCAGCCTGTGGATAACTCGGGAAAAACGGTGGAAAACCGGCCAGGCCTGTGGACAATCCCGTGGATAATGACCCCCTTTTCTCTGGATAACATTGCTCCTATCCACAGCCCGCCGGCTGAAGCAGCCACGGGGCCATAGATGGGCGCCGTTTCCTCGCTTCTATCCACAGCTTTGTGCGCGCCCGCCCGGACAGGTGTAGTGGGCTCCGGCGGAAGAACCACAAGGTCTAGAGCCTGGCCGGCCGCCCCCGCCGGTTATCCACATATCCACCGTGCCTACTACTACGACTAAGATCTAGTTCCTATTCAAGGGTATGTGGAAACTCTATTCTTTCCAGATCCGCGACTCGTTGATGTGCATCTTGTTAACGTATGCCGACTCCAGGTCGATGCCTGCATAGTTGGCCAGCTTGAGGAGGTAGGCCATGCAATCGGCCAGCTCCGACTCCAGGTTTTCGCGGCGCGCGGCCAGGACCGCCTGGCGGGTCTGGGCCACGTCCTGGCCCTGGCGGAGCAGGCGAGCCTCCTCGCGCCACAACTGGGCCAGCTCGCTGCCCAGCTCGCCCATCTCCTCGCTCAGGCACAGGTAGTTAAAGTAGGGGTCGGTGATAAAGCCTTTGGTCCTGTCCAGCTCCACGTGAAATCGTTGGTAGTCGGCCAGGGTGCCGGCGCGCTCGAGCGGTGCCTGCGCCCCGGCGAGGCCGGCAAACTGGGGCAGGCGCTGCTGGTAAGAGCCCTCGGTCAGGGCGCTGCGGATCCGGCCGGCGACGGCCTGAAAGTCGGCGGGCTCGGCTACAAAGTTCAGGTCGTTGGTATCGATGGGAAGCACCGGCGTATCCTCGTAGCCCTCGAAAAAACGCTCGTAGGCCACGCGCAGGGCATCGATGTACTCCCGGTCCATGTCGCGCTCGTAGGGCCGGTCTCGCTGGGCGATGCGCGCCATCAGCACGTCGGTATCGGCCTGGAGGTAGACCACCAGGTCGGGGGTGGGGATCTGGAGCGCCAAGGCGCCGTGCAACTGCTCATAGATCTCCCATTCGTCGCCCACCAGGTTCAGGGCAGCAAAGAGGCGATCCTTGGCAAACATGTAGTCGGAGATGAGCGAGTTCTCGTCCAGGAGGCGCCGCAACCGTTGCTGCTGGCGGTAGCGGCTCAGCAGAAAGAACATCTGCGTCTGGAACGCATAGCGAGCCCGGGACTCGTAGAATTTGCTCAGAAAGGGGTTTTCCTCGAACACCTCCAGGAGCAGGCCGGTGTCGAGGTGATCGCGCAGCATGCGCGCCAGCGTCGTCTTGCCCACGCCGATGGGACCTTCGATGGCAACGTACCACGATACCGGCTGGCTTTTTCGGCTCATGACAGCCCTCCTCAATGCTGGGGTATTGGCGGCGGTGCCGGCCGCCCCTGGCTTCCCCGCAGGCCCCGATGGATTATACTCCAAAACCCGGGCGACAGCAAGGGCCGGCCCCCGCATTTGGGCCGTTTGCTGCTGAAAATCCGATAAACAAGGTCCAGATTGTGATCATTCTTACGGTACCAGGCCCGGTTTGTCGTATAATACAATCACTCCTTTCTCCTCCTTGTGAGTAAGAAGAGCAGGGCCTCCGGGTCCTGCTCTTCTTGCGTCTGGGCGCGGTTCGCCGGCCGGCGGTCAGGTCACGACGTTGACCAGGCGGCCGCCCACCACGATGACCTGGCGTGGGTCGCGCCCCTCCAGGTGCTGCCGCACCCGCTCGCTGGCCAGGGCACGCGCCCGGGCCTCGCCGTCGTCCAGGCCCGCCGCCACCGGGATGCGATCCCGCACCTTGCCGTTTACCTGCACCACCAGCGTCACCGTTTCGTCCGCGGCCAGGGCCGGGTTGTGCTCGGGCCAGGCCTGCTGATGCACGGAAAAGGCGCGGCCCAGGCGTGCCCACATCTCTTCGGCGATGTGCGGTGCAAAGGGCGCCAACAGCCGGATCAGCGTCTCGAAGGCCTCGCAGAAAGCGGGCGTGGAGCCGTGGCGCTCCTGGTAGGCGGCCAGGCTGTTGCTGAACTCCATCATGGCCGCCACGGCGGTGTTGAACTTGTATGCCTCCACGTCCTCCGTCACGCGCCGGATCGTCTTGTGCATGGCCCGCCGCAGCGAGTCGTCGTCCCGGCCGTTGGCCGCCGGCGCGGAGGCTTGCCCTGTTGCCTCGCCCAGGCGCCAGACACGCTGCAGAAAGCGCTCGGCGCCGGCGATGCCCTCCTCGTCCCAGTTCACGTTGCGGTCAAATGGCGCCATGAACAGCAGGTGCAGGCGCAGCGTGTCGGCGCCGTGGCGGGCCACCACCTCGTCGGGCGTCACGACGTTGCCCCGGCTCTTGGACATGCGCTTGCCGTCGGCCGCGTGGACGATGCCCTGGCTGCGCAGCCGGGGGAACGGCTCGCGAAAGTCGATCAGCCCGGCGTCGGCCAGCACCTTGGTCCAGAAGCGGGCGTACAGCAGGTGCATGACGGCGTGCTCGGCGCCGCCGACGTACAGGTCGACGGGCAGCCAGCGCCGGACCGCTTCAGGATTGAAGGGCCCCTGGTCGTACCAGGGATCGGCGAACCGCAAGAAGTACCAGCTCGAACAGGCAAAGCCGCCCATGGTGTCGGTCTCGCGCCTTGCCGGGCCGCCGCAGGCCGGGCAGGTGGTTTCCACGAATTCGGGCACGTTGGCCAGGGGCGACCGCCCGTCGCCCCGCGGCAAAAAGTCGGGCAGGTGCGGCAGCTGCACAGGCAGGTCCTCTTCGGGCACGGGCACCGTCCCGCAGCCCTCGCAGTGGACGATGGGGATGGGCGCGCCCCAGTAGCGCTGGCGGCTGATGAGCCAGTCGCGCATGCGGTATTGGACCGTGCGCCGGCCAACGCCCGCCTCTTCCAGCGCCCGGGCGATGGCCTGCCCGGCCTCAGTCGACGGCTGGCCGTCATACGGCCCGGAGTTGACCATCATCCCCTGTCCCTCGTAGGCCCGGTCGCCGGCCGTGCCCTCGCCTTCGGGCCCGCGGATGACCTCCACGATGGGCAGGCCGTAGCGCC
>JAAYZQ010000234.1 GCA_012514775.1 Anaerolineaceae bacterium | reverse complement strand
TCCGTCAGCGTCGCGGCGGCGCATTCGGCGGTGAACTCGTAGTCGTGGGTGCCCTCCCGGCAGTCCCAGCCAAAGTTGACGCCGCCCGGGGTGCCGGCCCCGTGGTAGTCGATCTCTTCCCACGCGGCCTGCCCCACGTCGCCGATGTACAGGTCTCCTGTATCCAGGTCGAAGGAAAAGCGCCATGGATTGCGCAGGCCATAGTCCCAGATCTCGTCGGCGCCGGCGGTGGCGGCAAAGGGATTGTCGGCCGGGATGGCATAGGGCGTGCCGCCGTCCACGTCCAGCCGCAGCAGCGCCCCCAGCAGTGTGGCGACGTCCTGGGCGTTTTCGTCCGGGTCGCCCGCTCCGCCGCCGTCGCCCATGCCGATGTACAGGTAGCCGTCGTTCGGTCCAAAGGCCAGGTGGCCGCCGTTGTGGTTGGGCGCCGGCTGGGGGACCGTCAGGATCGGCACGGCGCTCCCCGGGTCGGCGACGTTGGGGTCGGCCGCCGAGACGCTGTAGCGGGCGACGACCGTCGCCCCATCCTCTACCCGCGTGTAGTTGACGTAAAAGTATCCGTTGGACGCGTACTCCGGGTGGAAGGCCAGGCCCAGGAGCCCCTGCTCGCCGCCCGAGATCACCAGTTGGCTCAGGTCCAGGAAGGGAACGGGCAGCAGGGCGTGATCCTCGACGATGCGGATGAGGCCCCCCTGTTCGACGACGAACAGCCGGCCCGATCCGTCTCCGGCGTGGGTCACCAGCACGGGCCGGTCCAGGCCCGACGCCACGACGCGGTTCACGCGAATGTCGACGCCGGGCGGCTGCGCCGCGACACCTCCCGGCCCGGCCCCCAGGGCCAGGATCAAGGCAACGGCTGCCAGCCCCTGCAGCCACAGCGGCATGCGCTTGCGACTCATATTGACCTCCGATTGGGAACTGATTTGTCCGTGGCCTCGTCCAGCGTGGGCGGGGACGCCGTGGGGGTTTGCCAGGCTGCCATCGTCGCCGGACAAGCCCATCATAGCCGCGCCCGGGCCGCCTGTCAAGTCGGGGGCGACTGCGGGCGGGGCCGGCCTTGACCGGGCCCTGCCCCATCGCTACGGTTGTTCCATGTTCACTTGACAGCGGCTTAACAGAGAAGGCTCGCCGGGGATCGGCAGATCCCCGGCCTACCAAGCCCGGGGATCAGGCGATCCCCGGCGAGCTTGCTGGGGAGCTGCCGACTTTGCAAACAACCCTGTCCCATCGCCGCCGGTGCTTGACAGCGGCGCCTTCTTGTGTTTTACTGGCAGAGTCGCCCTTCCGGCCTCGACGGCGAAAGCCGGCAGCGGTCGCCGTGGGCCCGGGAACCTACACGTCTGCCCATCGTCTTATAACCGATTCAGCATGCCGCCCGCGTAAAGGAGTTAATCCATGCATCCTGAAGGTCTGCGCCGGGTGCACCGTTTCCTGGCGCGTCATTCGCTCTATCCGTTGCTCTTGGCCTCATTCCTGGTCGTACTTTTGCTGGCCATGCGGCTCGTACGCAGCGGGGAGCGCGTCTTCCTCGGTATGCCCTGGAACCTGTTCCTGGCCTGGATACCCTACCTGGCCAGCCTGTGGGTGCTGCGGCTGCACCGCGCCCGGCCGGGCCGCTGGTGGGCGCTTCTCATCCCCAGCGGGCTGTGGCTGGCCTTCTTTCCCAATGCCCCCTACCTCCTCACCAGCTTCTGGCACCTGCACCCCCGGCCCTTTGTGCCCGAATGGTTCGACATCGGCCTCTTGTTGCTCCTGGCCGTGACCGGCCTCTTGCTCGGCATCCTGTCGCTGCGGGCCATGCAGCGCGTGGTGGAGCACTATTTTGGGCGGCTGCTGGGCTGGCTCTTTGTCCTCGTCTCCCTGGGCCTGTGCGGCCTGGGCATCTACCTGGGACGGTTCTTGCGGTGGAATAGCTGGGACTTGTTGCTGAACCCGCGGGGCGTTCTGGCCGACGTGGCCGTCCGCCTGGCCAATCCCACGGACTATGCCCAGACCTACGGCGTCACCCTGCTCTTTGCCGCCATCCTCCTGGTGTGTTACCTGACCCTCACCTCGCGAGAGCAGGCCTGACGGCCGGGGAGCGAGGGATGACACGAGACCGGGCCGGCCGCGCCACCGCCCGCCGTCCATTTGACAGAGGGGCCGGGTGTGTGCTACACTTCACAAAGTCGGGCCGGGCCGGCGCGAGCGCGCGCCGCCCGGTGCGAGGCACTGGAGGGAGGAAGGCCAGCGCAATACAGGGGCATTCCTCTTTCTTTTTGCCGGCAACCGGCTTTGGAGAAAGGAATCGGCGTGAATGAAAATCCTGGTTCTGAACTGCGGCAGTTCTTCCGTCAAGTATCAGCTCTTTGACCTGAACGACGAGGTAGAGACGGTTCTGGCTAGTGGCCTCGTCGAAGAGGTGGGCCTCGGTAGCCCGAGCCTGACCCACCGCCGCCCGGGCCACGACAAGCTGCAGCGGGCCAGGCTGGAGGTCAAGAACCACACCGACGCCATTCGCCTGGTCCTCGACATCCTTGTTGACCCCGAGCATGGCGTTCTGGGCAGCGTCCAGGAGCTGGACGCCGTGGGCCATCGCGTGGTCCACGGTGGCGAGCGCTTTGCCGGCTCGGTGCGCATCGACGCCGAGGTGATGGACGCCCTCTACGACAACGTGCCCCTGGCGCCGCTGCACAACCCACCCAACATCCAGGGCATCGAGGCGGTCACCGCCCTCCTGCCCGACATCGCCCAGGTGGGCGTCTTTGACACGGCCTTTCACCAGACGATGGAGCCCCATTCGTACCTCTATGCCCTGCCCTACCGCTACTATCGCGACTATGGCGTGCGGCGCTATGGCTTTCATGGCACCTCCCACCAGTACGTCGCCCGGCGAGCCGCGGCCTACCTGGGCCGGCCCATCGACGAGCTCAAGATCGTCACCTGCCACCTGGGCAACGGCGCCAGCATCACCGCCGTGCGCCACGGCCGCTCGGTGATGACGAGCATGGGCTTTACCCCGCTGGAAGGCATGCCTATGGGCACCCGCTGCGGCGACGTCGACCCGGCCATTGTCCCCTGGATCATGGAGCGGGAGGGTCTGGACGTCGAGGGCATCAACCGCGTCCTGAACAAGGAGAGCGGCGTCCTGGGCCTGTCGGAGCTTTCGAGCGACATGCGCACCTTCGAGGAGGCCCTCCGCGCCGGGCCCGACCACCCCCATTACGAGCGCTCCCTCCTCGTGCTCAAGCTGTACACCCAGCGCGTCAAGGGCTTTATCGGGGCCTATGCCGCCATCATGGGCGGGCTGGATTGCGTCGTCTTTACCGGGGGTGTCGGCGAGAATTTCGTCCAGGTGGTCGAATGGTCGTGCCAGGGCCTGGAGTTCCTGGGCATCGACGGGGTACAGGCCAGGCGCGCGGCGGGCGAGATCGTAGAGGCGTCCACGCCCGGTTCTCGCACGCGCGTGCTCATCGTGCCCACCAACGAGGAGCTGGCCATCGCCCGCGACACCTACGACATCGTCACGGCGTAGGGGCGCGCCGCCGCGGGGCCAGCAGCCGCAACGTAAAGACAGAGGTTAGTATGACCGAAGAGGATCCAAGAATCGTCGAACTACGCGAGATGCGTCAGAAGGCCCGGCTGGGCGGCGGTGTGGAACGCATCGCCAGGCTCCACGCCCAGGGCAAGATGACTGCCCGCGAGCGGCTGCTCTACCTCCTCGATCCCGGTACCTTTAACGAGCTGGAGCCCTTTATCACCCACCAGGGTGACGAGCTGGGGCTCGACTCGGAAAAGTACCTGGGCGAGGGCGTGGTGACAGGCTACGGGCAGATCGATGGCCGCTCGGTGTACGTCTATGCCCAGGACTTTACGGTCTTTGGCGGTACCCTGAGCGAGATGCACAGCCGCAAGATCTGCCGGGTGATGGACCTGGCCGTGCGCAACGGCGACCCCATCATCGGCCTCATCGATTCGGGCGGCGCCCGCATCCAGCAGGGCGTCAAGGCCCTGGGCGGCTATGCCGAGATCTTTCGGCGCAACGCCCAATTCTCGGGCGTCGTGCCCCAGATCAGCGTCATGCTCGGTCCCTGCGCCGGCGGCGCGTCCTACTCGCCGGCCATCACCGACGTCATCATCATGGTCGAAAAGCAGTCCTACATGTTTATCACCGGCCCGGCGGTCATCAAGGCCGTCACCGGCGAAGAGATCGACGCCGAGAGCCTGGGCGGCACCAACGTCCACATGACCATGAGCGGCACGGCCCACATGACCGCGCCCGGCGAGCAGGAGGCCCTTGACCTCTGCCGGCGCGTCCTGGGGTATTTTCCCTCCAACAACGTCGAGGACCCGCCCTACGTCGTGCCGGCCGACGACCCCCTGCGCATGGACGACGAGCTGAACACCCTCGTCCCCATCGACCCCACCGCGCCCTACGACATGCACGACGTCATCTACCACGTCGTGGACGCCGGCACCTTCGAGGAGGTCCAGCCCGGCTGGGCGCGCAACTCGATCGTCGGCTTTGCCCGCATGGGCGGCCACAGCGTGGGCATCGTCGGCCAGGAGCCCAGCATCATGGCCGGCGTCATCGACCTGGACGCCGCCGACAAGATCTCGCGCTTTGTGCGCATGTGCGATTGCTTTAACCTGCCCCTGGTCACCTTTGTGGATTCGCCCGGCTTCCTGCCCGGCATCGACCAGGAGCACCGCGGCATCATCCGCCACGGGGCCAAGGTGCTGTATGCCTACTCCGAGGCCACCGTGCCCAAGATCAGCATCATAACCCGCAAGGCCTACGGCGGCGCCTACGTGGTCATGAGCAGCAAGTTCCTGGGCACCGACGTCAACTATGCCTGGCCCAGCGCCGAGATCGCCGTCATGGGCGCCGAGGGCGCGGTCAACATTGTCTACCGCAAGCAGATCCAGGCCGCGGCCGACCCCGACGCCGAGCGGGCCCGCCTGGTGGAAGAGTACCGCCGCAACTTTTCCAATCCCTACCACGCCGCCAGCGCCGGCTACATCGACGACGTCATCGAGCCGCGCGAGACCCGACCCAAGATCGTGGCCGCCCTGGCCGTCCTGCGAGACAAGCAAACCTCCGGGCCGCCGCGCAAGCACGGCAACATCCCGATGTAGGCGGGCAGGAGGCGAGTGTGAACGACCTGACGAATGCCCTGTTTATTACCGTGGCGGGCATGGGGCTGGTGTTTGTCACCATCGTGCTGTTCTGGGGCATGATGTCCCTCATGATGCGCCTCATCGCCGGCCGCGACCGGGAGAAGCCCGCCGTCGAGACGGAGGCCGGCCCGGCCGTCACGACGGCCGGCCTGGAGATGCAGCGCCGTGCTGCCCTGGCCGCCGTGGCCGTGGCCCTGGCCCTGGATGCCGAAGAAAAGCCCCG
>JAAYZQ010000233.1 GCA_012514775.1 Anaerolineaceae bacterium | reverse complement strand
GACGGCGCGCAAGGGCCTGTTCTGGGGAGCCGCCGAGCCGCCCATCGAGGTGGGCGAGTGCCCGGGCGACGACCTGAACAAGATCGGCTATCGCACCCACAAGGGCGTCCTCGACTTCCGTACCGCCGACCCCGCGACGGGCCGGCCCATTGGCGAGCTGATCACGGTGCGCATGGGCGGCTGCCACTCGTGCCCCATCCGCTGCCACATCCTCATCGACCTGCCGTCCATGGAAACCAAGTACGGCCTGCCCCGCTACTCGTCCAACACCTGCTCGGGCTGGCAGGGGGGGCAGATGTACCCCAAGAACTCGGGCGATCCGTGGATCGATACCGAGACCAAGGTCCTGGGCTCCATCCTGGCCGACGACTACGGGGTCTGGAACAACTACTCGCAGATGGGCAGTGACTTTGCCTACGCCTACGAAAACGGCCTCATCAAGGAAGCCCTGAGCGAAGAAGAGTACGAATCCATCCCCTGGGATCTCCTCGACGCCGGCGACCCCCGCTTCCAGTTCGAGTTCTTCCGGCGCATTGCCTACAAGGAAGGCGACATGGGCAAGGCACTGGGCGAGGGCTCGGCCTATCTCCAGGAAGCCTGGAAGTTCCCGGAGGAGTGGAGGCTCCACAAGAAGCACTGGAAGATGGGCCATCCCTACCACCACTCCACGGAAAACGCCGGGCAGGTGGGCGCCCTCATCAACCTGGTCTACAACCGCGACCCCAACTGCCACACCCACAGCAACTTTTACGGATGCGGCCTGCCCATCGAGATCAAAAAAGAGATCTCTGCCGAGATCTTTGGCTCGCCCGACGCCGTCGACGTGCTCCACGAGTGGACGCCCATGAACGAGGCCAAGGCCATCTTTGGCAAGCTGACCTACGCCTACCTGGAGTTGCACAACTCTATGACCTTGTGCAACTACACCCTGCCGGCCTGGACCTCGCCCAGCAAGGAGAACAACTACCGGGGCGATCCCGACATGGACGCCAAGCTCTACTCGGCGGTCACCGGCGACACGAAAACGCGCGAGGAGCTGGAAGAGATCGGCGTCAAGCACCTGACCCTGCTGCGAGCGTTGACCATGCGCCAGATGGGCACCCTGGACATGCGCAACGAGCACGACATGATCCCCGACTGGGTCTTTGACTATCCCGACTGGGCCGACAAGGAGCCCTTCACCCCGGGCCACGACAAGATGGACCGGGAGGACATGGAGTTGGCCAAGGACATGTTCTACGAGCAGCTCGGCTGGGACAAGGCAAGCGGCGCGCCCACGCGCCAGACCCTGGAAAAGCTGGGCATGCAGGACGTGGCCGACGGCCTGGCCAAGCAGTCCCTGCTTCCCGGCTAGCCGCCCGGCCGAAGCCGGAGAACGATAACCCGGAGGAGGCGAGGCCCGGCGGGCCTCGCCTCCACGGCTGCACAGACGAGGTGAACGATGGAAGAAAACGCACCCCTGGCCCCCGCCGAGGCCGAACAGGACGAAATGGCCGAGCTGCGCGCCCAGCTCGCGGCCCTCATCCGGCACGACTCGCAGGAGTTGGGCCAGGTCACGCCGAGCGAAGCCCTGGGCCCGTTCTTTGCCGGCCTGGGGCGGGACCAGGTTGAGGCGGTCCTCGCCGACCTGTTCCTGGACGAGCAGAACCAGGATCTGAAGGCCCTGCGCACCAGCGAGGCCACCTACTTTTTCTATTCGGAGCAGTACCTGGCCCTGCCCCAGGCCGAGGAGCAGGCCCTTACGGAAGAAGCCAAGGCCCGCATCGCGGCCAGGGTGCGGCAGGAATCAAAAGAGATGAACCACCTTACGGCCGCCACGTCGCTGGCCCTTATCCCCTCCGAGCTGGGCCTGGAGGCGGACGTCCTGGCCATCGTGCCCCGCCTGCAAGCCGACGAGGCCTACGGCGACGTGCGCGCCCTCACCCTCTCCAATGGCAGCGTCTACCTCTACTCCGAGCGGCACATCACGGCCAACTATGCCACCCTCCTGGCCCGCATGGAAGAGGACGACCCCCTGGCAGCCATCGCCGAGACCGTGCGCGAAGAGTCGCGGGTCTATCCGCGGCCGACCAACGTCTCGCTGTTCACCGTCACGCCCTTTGACATGGACCCCAGCGACGTCGAGCAGCGCGTGGCCGCCCTGCTCCAGGACCCGGGCTACGACGACATTCGCCAGATCCGCGCCTCCACCGGCGCCGTGTACCTCTACTCGGAGCAGTACCTGAAAGGCGACCTGGCCCGCTCCCTGGTGGACTGGCAGGAGGTGGGCCAGTACGAGAACCCGTAAGCCTCCATTGATGGACGGTGTGTTTGCTACTGGCCCGGCTCGGCCGGCGACTCTTGACCACGCGGGTCAGGGCCGGTGACGACGGGCAGATCGGGGTGGTTACCCCACTCGGCCCAGGAACCGTCGTAGCCCCGCACGTCCTCGTAACCCATCAAGCGCAGCAGGTAATAGACGTGGGCGCCGCGCCACAGGGTGTGGCAGTAGGTGATGACCTCCTGCTCCGGCGTGAGGCCCAGGTCGTCCAGCAGCATCTGGATCTCGTCCGCCGGCTTGAGCAGCTCTACGTCCTCGTCCTCCAGCTCGGCGCGCCAGCGGGGATCGACGGTATAGACCGTGTCGCCGCCGGTCAGTGCCTCCAGCCACACCAGGTTGACGGCCCCTGGAATGTGGCCGCCTCGCTCGGCCAGGGCGACCTCGCCGGTGTACTCCTGGGGCGAGCGGGCATCGACGATTGTCACGCCCGGCTCGTGCAGGCGGGCCAGGACCTCGTCCGCGGTCGCGAGCTTGTCCGCGTCCACGCGCAGGGGATACGTCGTCGGCTCTACCTCGGGCGTCTCTGTCTCGGTCGGGAGGCCGCTGGCCTGCCAGGCATTCCAACCGCCATCCACCAGCCGCACGTCGCCGTGGCCCACGTACTCCAGCGTCCAGAAAAAGCGGGCGGCGTCCATCATGCCCAGGTTGTCATAGATGACCACCGTCGTTTCCGGGCCAATCCCTGCCCGATTCAGGGTGTCCTGCACCTTGTCGTGGTCAAACTCCAGGGGTATGCCGTCGACCGTGGACGCAATCTGGCCCACCGGGACGTTGACGGCGCCGGGTACGTGCCCGCGGGCATAGGCGTCGGCGCTGCGCATGTCCACGACGCGCAGGCCGGGCTCGTCCAGGTTCTCGGCCAGCCAGTGGACGTCCACCAACAAGCGCGCGTTGGGATAGCCCGAGCCCGGGTCGGGCATCAGGTCGGCGGGCTGTTGCTGGCCTGCCTGGCAGGCCAGCAGCGCCGTGAGCAGCAGCAGCGCGCCGGCCCGGCTCAGGCGGCGGGCCACCCCTCTCCGGCCCATGCCTCAGTCCTCCGGCTCTGGCGAGGCGGCAAAGGACAGGTCATCGGCGCGGCGAAGCACGGTGCCGTTGTACAGTGACGACACCTGGCGGAGCGTGAGCGCCTGGTCGAACTCGGTGAGAGCCGACATCCCATCGGCGGGCAGGACGACGTGGTACCAGCGCAGCCCGGCCGAGGCCGCTGTGTGGGCCACGCAGATGTTGGACACGGTCCCGACGATGACCACGTTGTTGACCTTCCAGATGTTGGACAGAAAATGGTCGAGCCAGGTTCCGTAAAAGCCATCGTAGCGGTTCTTGCGGCAAATGAGGTCGCCGGGAAGGGGGGCAAGCTCGTCGACGATCTGCCAGCCCCAGGTATCGATCAGGCAGTGTGGTGGCCAGATGTCGAATTCCGGATCGTCTTCCACCTGTGTGTCCTGCGTGTAGGCAATGCGGACCCCCGCATCCCGCGCGTCGCGCAGCAGGCGGCGGATGGTGGGCACGGTTTCGATGGCGGCCGGGACCACCAGGCTGCCGCCCTCCTTGACAAAGTCGTTTTGCATATCGACCACGACCAGGGCCGTGTCGCCGGCGGGCAACTCGACGGCCGCCCGATATGGTATGTCGGGCACCTGGACGCTGCTCCCCGGAATAAACCGAAAGGCCATCGTTTCCTCCTTTTCGTCAGTCCGCCGTTTCTCGGGCGGGCGAGCGCCAATGGCTGTCCGCAACATTGTACCACGGAGGAATGACCCCCTGTTGTTGGCAAGGGTTGGGATCGCCTTTGCCTTTGGTTGGAGGAAGGTTGGGGATGGGTTGAAGCGAATGGATGGCCCACTCGTCAAGGCCGTGCTATTTGGCGGACGGTATTGACACTCCGAGTTTTCAGGGTATCAAGTCCCTTTTTGTAGGCCGGCGAACGCTAACGGGTAGGTTCCTGGCCGCCTTGCCAGCGATCCCACGTCTCCCAGTCCTCTGCCGTTGCTTCCCACGCGGCATAGACCGCCACCCCGCCTGCATGGCTTCCAGCCTTCAGGGCTGCACACAACCCGGCCAGGCCGTTCGCCACGCCCTCAGCCCCCGGATGGTGAGTGTCCGTCTTTTCTCGCGACGCCGAAACCCCGACCAACAGCTCGACGTCCGTGTCTTCCAGGCTGCTGGAAATCCCACTGACCTGTTCGCGCATCCAGACCCGGTAGAGCGCGGGGTAAGGCATCAGGCTGTCATAGGTCATGGCCGCGATCTGATCCACGCGCGCTGCCACTGCTCGATAGTAGTGTTCACTCCACTTGTAGCCGCCCACGATAGGCAGCGAATTCACGGCCGCCGGCACCCAGTAGCCGCTTGCCACACTCAGAAGCCGGTCCGCCGGCAGAGCCGCCCTGACCTCATCCAAAAGAAGGAGGTAACTGGGGTCTCCATCTGGAACCGTCTCGACGTCCAGGTGCACGCCGTCAAAGCCTGCCTCCTCGACGAGACTGGTCGCAAAGGAAGCTATCTCCAGGCGCACGCTCTCGTCGGCGAGGTTCACCCAGCCGTCCACGCCCAAGGGTCCTTGCTTTTGCAGGGGCACGCCCATCCATGCCATCTGCATTAATGAACGCTCTCTGGCGCCAGAGTTCGGCGCGCTTTAACATGGGAAAAATGGCGAGATTATCAGCCTTGGGCCAGTGGATGCCGTACCCTTGTCTGCCCGTGCCGATTGACCTGTATTCGCTCACATGCATTTCTTTCTCACTGGCTCAGCTTGGCGCTCACGATCCGATTCAAGCTCACACCACTTTCGGCGGCCTCCAGCACAAGCTGGCGATGAATCTCGGGCGGAACCCGGACCATGAACCTGCCGCTATAGCGCCGCACAGCAATCGGCTCTGGAATTGGCTCATCATTGGCCCCTAGATCGGCGACGATGTCGGCCACAAGCTGACGAATCCCTTCCAGCGCAGATTCTGGTGTCGAGGCCAACCAGCTCAGGCTTGGAAACTCGGCGCACAGGCCAACGTACTCGCCGTCCTCTTCCGACCACGTTACGCGATACGTATACCGATCATCCTTCAGCATAGCCCTCTGCCTCTAACCGATCAATGGCCTTCAGCACTTGTCTCACCTGGTACACCTTGGCCATTCCCTGGTGATCTT
>JAAYZQ010000232.1 GCA_012514775.1 Anaerolineaceae bacterium | reverse complement strand
CGGGCGCGAGCCGTCGTTTCCTGGAACAGGCGAGCGTTGTCGAGGGCCGCTGCCGCCTGGTTGGCCAGCGTCTGGCAGAGGTTGATCTCGTTGGGCAGAAACTCGCGCTCGGCGCCGGCCTCCAGAAGCTCCAGCAGTCCGACCACCTTGTCGCGGGCGATCATGGGCACCATGAGCTTGGAGCTGACGCCACGGTGGAGCATCAGCTCTCGTTCCACCTCGTTGACGTCGGACCTGCTGGCATGGAGCGCCAGGGGCTGCCGGCTGACGAGCGCCTGCCGGGAGGCCGGCCGTTCGTCCAGGCGATACGCGGCGCCGGCGGCGCCGGGTGGGTCCAGTCGCTGGTCCACGACCCAATCCCGCAGCAGGACCAGCGTCTCCCGATCGGGCTCCCAGGCCGAAATGGCGCAGCCCTGGCTGCCCATCGCCGTCGTAATCCGCTCGGCGGTAATCTGCAGTACGGTGTCCATGTCCAATGACGTCGACAGGGCGGCGCTGGTTTCGAACAGGAGCGCCAGCTCGCTCAATCGCTGCTGCGTTTCGTCGTGCAGGCGCGCGTTTTCGATGGCGATGGCCGCCTGGGCGGCAAAGGCCATGGCCAGGCGGGCGTGTTCTTGGGTGTAGCAGTTCGGCTCTTTGCGGTCGAGGGCCAGCATGCCGAGGATGCGGTCGCCAAACAGCAGGGGGACCCCCAGCCAGGAACGAATGGACACCTGAGAATGGGGCTCGCGCTTGAATTCCTCGTACACTGCAGGGGCATCGTCGAGGATGACCGGCGCCCGGGACTGGATAACCTCCCGGTTGGGGTTGTTGGTGGCCGTGATGTCAAACTCGACCTGGCGCCGGGCCCCCTTCGGGCCGTTCTTGCCCTTTGACCCGCTCCTACCTCTCCCGCGGCCTCTGCGGCGCCGCGGGGGCATCAGCTCCTGGAGCCTGGGAAAGCCGCGCCCGCCGATGATGGTCAGCTTGGTGCCCTGCAACTGCTGCACTGTGGCGCTGTCGTAGGGCACCACCTTTTGCAGCTCGCTGAGGATCACTTCAAACACCTGCTGCAAGTCCAGGGTCCCGCTGAGGGCTTGTGTAGCTGCCTGCAGCGTTTCGGCTTCGCGCCTGCGCCTGCCTTCGGCGGCGAACCACTGGGCGTTGGCCAGCGTCACCGCGGCCTGCGAGGCAAAGGCATGGGCCAGCTCGATCTCGGGCTCCTCGAAGGCCCTCTGGCGCCCCTTGGAATAGATGTTCAGGATGCCGGTCAGGCGGTCCAGGGGGCTGACGCGGGTCGATGCAGTCTCCGGCGTCGCCCTCGACGCCGAAGCCGGGCACGCGAGGGGCACGGTCAGGACGCTGCGCAGCTCCTCGTCGGCCACCAGGCTGCGATCACCCAGCGGCGACGCGGCCAGCTCTGCGACATAGTGCAACACCGGCCCGTCGCGGTCGACAAAGGTGCTCTCCGCCCGCTCCCTGGGGATGCGCTGTTCGCGAACGTATCTCGGCGAAAGCCCGTAACTCGCCCGGATGATGAGGGCCGACTCGTCTTCGTTCCAGAGCATGAGGCTGGCCGCTTCAGCCTTGAAGGCCTTGGCGGCCTGCACCACGATCTGCTCCGGCAGTGTGTCGGGGTTCATCTCGGCGCTTAGCGCCGTGGCCGTCGCCTGGATGCTTTGCAGCTTCAGCCTGCTCTCGTGTTCGGCGGCGAAAAGGCGGGCATTCTCCAGGCCCAGCGCCAACTGATCGGCTAGACCCTGGGCCACAAAGAGATCTTCTTCGCCAAAGCCATCCAGCTCTTTGCTGTTCAGATCCAGGACGCCGATGACTCGCTCTCCTGCTTTGATGGGCACCACCAACTCCGATCGTGTCTCGGGTAGGAGCGAGTCGTCCAGGTAGCAGGGCGCCTTGGACACGTCGCGGGCCAGGAATGGCTCTCCCGTGGCAGCCACCTGCCCGGTGATCCCCTCTTCGCCGACGCGAAAGCGCAGCCCCTTCTCGTGCCACAACCTGGCATTATCGTCGTCGCTGCTGGCCTGGAAGACAACGTACTGCCCCGCCGCATCGGTCAGAAAGACGTCTACGTGGCTGTAGCCAAACTGCCGTTGGATGGCGTGGACCGCATAATCGAGCAAGGCATCGGGATCGAGGATGGAAAGTACCTGCTGGCTAAGGTCGGCCAGGAGTCGCAGTTGCGCCGCCCGGGCGCGTTCCGCCTCCAGGAGGCGGTTGTTTTCCACCACGACGGCGGCCTGGCTGGCAAAGGCCATGGCCAGTTGCACGTCCTGCGGCGAAAAGCTCTCGGGCTCGTCCCTGATGAGGCTCATGACTCCCACCACCTGGCCACGGGCAAACAGCGGAGTCCCAAGCCAGGAGCCGTTCCCCTTGGCTCCCTCCTGGCGCAGCGGGGTAGCAGGCACGTCGGAGCCGTTGGCCCCGGGCTCCCCTACGTGGCCCGGCCGTCGGGGAGGGCTTCCGGAGCCAAGATCGGGGACGATGAGGGGCTCACGCACCCTCTGGACCAGGTCCAGGGCTGTGGGATCGATCCGATCCAGGACGGCATCGGGGGCCGGAAGATGTCCATGGGGCGAGCACTCCGGGCTCGTTTTGGGCTTCTTGGGCTTCGAGGGGTAGGCACACTCGGCCACCACCTGCCAACCCTGCTTTTCCAGGGTGGAGATGGAGGCGCGGTGGTAGCCAATAACCCGATGCAATTGCTCCAGGATTCCGTGCAAGGCCACCGCCGGGCCCTGGCCCGAATTGCTCAGGATCGCCGCCTGGCAGAGCGCATCGGCTACCTGGTGCAAGGGTATCGTCGACGTTGCGACGGAACCGTTGCAGCCGGAGGGATCATTCAGATCGACATCCACTATCGTTCTTTCAGAAGCCACTTCCAGTAATACCAGGTGATGGCCAGCCCGATAGTCACTCCCACCGCGAGGGGGATATGATATAGAAAGAGATAGAGAAGTGGCTCGTTCAGCGCCGATGGCAAGGTATCGCGCTTCGCCCAGAAGACGCTGGCTCTTACCAGGCGCAGGACCAGCGCCAGACCCACCAGAACTACGGCGGCATAGTAGCCCTGATACGTGGAGCGCATTTTGGTTACCGCACCCAGCTTTTTTCCCAATTGGGCCAGGATCAGGAGCGCGTACATCAGCGCGATCAGGCCGAAGGTGCCCAGAAT
>JAAYZQ010000231.1 GCA_012514775.1 Anaerolineaceae bacterium | reverse complement strand
GTGCGTGTAGGAGTCCACGACTTGTCGGGGGAGGCTTGCAGGGAGACGGCCTGGCCCCGACAAGTCGGGGACTCCGGGTTGCGTGCGTGTAGGAGTCCACGACTTGTCGGGGGAGGCTTGCAGGTGTGTCGGCCTGGCCCCGACGAGTCGGGGAGTCCAGGTTGCGTGCCGGGGTGGAGTCCACGACTTGTCGGGGCAGGCTTGCAGGTGTGACGGGCTGGCCCCGACAAGTCGGGGAGTCCGGGTTGCGTGCCGGGGTGGAGTCCCCGACTTGTCGGGGCAGGCTTGCAGGTGTGTCGGCCCGGCCCCGACAAGTCGGGGAGTCCGGGTTGCGTGCGTGTAGGAGTCCCCGACTTGTCGGGGCAGGCTGGCAGGGAGACGGCCCGGCCCCGACAAGTCGCCCGTCCTGGCCGGACAGGCCAGGGGGGAGTCCCGGGTTGCGTGCGTGTAGGAGTCCACGACTTGTCGGGGGAGGCTTGCAGGGAGACGGCACTGCCCCCCGCGTGCGACTATCCCTGGTAGCGCAGCGCCTCGGCGATGACGACGCGGGCACTCTGGCGGGCGTGGAGCCAGGCGGTGAGGAGCGTGGTAACCAGGACGGCCACGCCGATGCCGATGAGCGTGCCCCACGGCGGCAGGAAGGCCAGGCCCTGGTCGGCGGCGACCTGCAGGTAGAGGTTGTAGGAAAAGGTCAGGGCCAGGGCATAGCCGATGAGGGTGCCCAGGCCGGCGACAAACAGGTTCTCCAGGAGAAAGACGGCCTGGATCATGCCCGTCTGAAAGCCGATGGCCCGCAGGACGCCGATCTGCTGCCGGCGCTCCACGACGGCGCGGATGGTGATGACGCCCAGGGCGGCGATGCCGATGAGGAGCCCCAGCCCGACAAAGCCCTGGACCAGGGCAAAGATGCCCTCGGTGGAACGGCGGCTCTCGGCCAGCTCTTCCTTGAGGAGCACCGACTGAAGGCCGCTGCGGCTCAGGCTGCGCTCGAGGGCGTTGGCCGCGGCGCGGGCGTCGGACCCGGCGGGCAGCCGCATGTAGAGGCGGTTGGCCTCGCCAAAGCCCAGGCCGGCGGCGGCCTCGGCGCTCATGGTCGCCCCGTAAAAGGCCGGCGCGCTGGCCAGGACGCCGATGACGGTAAACTCCCGGCCGGCGATGGTGATGGGTGCGGGCTCAAAGGTGTCGTCGCCGGCGCTGATGGAGCTGATGGCAAAGGCGTCCGCGTCGCGCTGGAAGGTCGGATCGCCGCTGCGCTCCACGGAAAAGTTGTCCACGACCACCAGGCTGGGGTCGGCGCGCAGGGCAGCCCACACCTGCTCCGCCGAGTCGTAGCCGCGGGCCACGCTGGTCAGCTCCAGTTGCTGGGTGTCGAGGAAGGACTCGTCCACGCCGAGGACGGCGTAGGACGCCGGGCCGGCCATGCCGGGCGCCTGGGCCTCCACGGGGCCAAAGGCGGCGGCGGCCAGGGCCAGCGGGGCCGGCATCTCGCCGGCGGCCACCAGCTCGTCCACCTGGCCCGACAGGGTCTCGGCCGAAACGGGGTTGAAGGGGTTGGTCTGCACCAGGATGTCGTAGCCGCCGCTGCCGCTCTCCACGTCGAGAAAGTTGCTGAACGTGTTGGCGATGGTGGCCGTGCCCACCAGGGTAAAGATGATGAGGCTGAACATGGCCAGCGTCGTGGCCGTGCGGCCCTTGGCGGCCACGGGGTAAGAGATGGCCACGCGGGCCACAGGCAGCAGCCGCCCGAAGCGGCTCAGGAGCCCGGCAAAGAGGGCCAGGAGCTGGTCGGCGTTGTAGAGAAAGAGGAGGATGGCGCCGCCGACCATAAAGAGCCCGCCGATAAAAAAGTCGCCGGGGTTCTGGCCCAGGCCGGCCAGGCGGCCCGCCTCGCGGGTGGGCAGCGACCAGTACAGGACGAGGGCCAGCCCGGTCAGCGAGTAGGCGAGGCGAACGGGCAGGCCGATCCAGGCCAGGAGCTGGCCCAGGCCGACAAAGAACAGGGCCACGCCCATGCCGTACACGCCGGACTGCTCGGCGACGTTAACGCCCACCCACGCCAGGAGAAAGCCCAGGACCAGGAGGACGGGGCCGCGCGCCAGGAGGCCCATCCAGAAGTCCCAGATGGCCCGCGGAGCGGCAAAGAGAAAGAGCCGGGCGGCCTTCAGGACGTTGCCCTGGCCGGCCTCGCGGAGCATCTGGCGGTAGACGCGCAGCGGGTGCAGGAACAGCGTCCACTGGGAGGGCCGGGGCAGGCGGGGCAGGTTCAGGTTGCGGATGGCGGCAATGATGTTCACCTTGCTGATGCGCACCGCCGAGGCGGTGACGGTCAGGAAGGTGATGACCAGGCCCAGGGTGTAGCCGATGCCGATGGAGCGCAGCGAGACCCGCGGCGTGATGTCCAGCGCCGCGGAGCCGGCCAGGAGCTCCAGGACGGTGCCGGCCAGGAGCAGGGCGGCGGCCACGCCCAGGGCGGCGCCGATGGCGGCGGCGACCAGGTTGTAGGCCAGGCCCTCGACGACGAACTGGCGGACGAGGTCGGTGCGCTGCTGGCCCACGGCGCGGCTGATGCCCAGCTCCGACTGGCGCTCGGCGGCCAGCACGGTAAAGATGAGAAAGATGAGCAGGACGCCGGCCAGGATGGAAAAGGTGCCAAAGGTAATAAACAGGGTGGTGACAAACTCGGCGCCCGACGCGGCCGCCTCCAGGGCATCGGCCTTGACGGGGCTGGCGACGAGGCCGGCGGCAGCGGCCACGGGCTCCAGGCGGGCCAGGGCCGCGGCGTTGGCCTCGACCCCGGTCTCGGCGTCGCCGGTGTTGGAGACGAGGATGGTGTTGATGCGGCCATCCTGCCCGAAAAAGGCCTGGGCCTCGTCCAGGGCCATGAGGAGCGCCGGCCGGCTGCCCGCCAACCCGCCGTCGGGCACGACGCCGGCCACGTCGTAGGGCGCCGGCATGCCCTTGACCAGGAGCAGGGTGTCGCCGGCGGCGGCGTCGATGGCGCGGGCCAGGGAGGCGTTGATGAGCACCTGGCCGGCCCGCAGGGCGTCCAGGCCGGGCACGACGGCGAAACCGTCGCCGGTGGCGGCGCCCAGGCCCCGGATCTCGACGGCCGCCTCGGAGAGCCCGGACGACTGGCTGGCGACGGGCAGGCTCTGGACGATGGCCGGCAGGGCGCCGTCCAGCGCGTCACCGTCGACCAGGGCGGCCACCTGCCCGGCGCCGCCGGCGTCGAACCAGTCGAGGGAGGCAGCCGAATCGGGGCCGGACTGCAGGCCGAACCCGGCGCCGCCGGCGGCCTCGACGGGCGTCGTGGCGATCTGGACGTCCACGCTGCCCAGGTCCTCGTAGACGCCGGAGCGGGTGGAATAGTCGATGGTGTCGCCGATGCCCAGGGCGCTGGTGATGATCAGCGTCGACAGGGCGAGGCCGCCGATGACCAGGGCGGTCTGGGCCTTGCGCCGGGGCAGGTT
>JAAYZQ010000230.1 GCA_012514775.1 Anaerolineaceae bacterium | reverse complement strand
CAACGAGCGGGTTGGGTTTGTAGTGGGCGCTTCAGCGCCGTGACCGCGCGATGAATGGTGCACTACGAGCGGGTTGGGTTTGTAGTGGGTGCTTCAGCGCCGTGACCGCGCGATGAATCGCGCGCTACGAACGGTTGGGAGTGGGGGGTCCGGCCCCGGAGAGAGGAGCGAGGCATGAGCTACGATACCCGGCATCTGTCGCCCGTCTGGAGTCGCATCACCGACATTGTCGTGGAACGGGGGGAGGGCGCCTACCTGTACGACGTCCACGGCCGGCGCTACCTGGACTTTACCTGCGGCATCGCCGTGACCAACACCGGGCACTGCCATCCCCGCGTCGTGGAGGCCATCCGCGAGCAGGCGGGCAGGATCAGCCACGCCCAGGTGAACATTCTCTACCACGAGCCTCTCTTGCGCCTGGTGGAAGCGCTGCGCGAAGTGGTGCCTTCCCACCTGGACAGTTTCTTCTTTTCCAACTCCGGGGCCGAGGCGCTTGAAGGGGCGGTCAAGCTGGCCCGCCACGCCACGGGCCGGCCCAACGTCGTCGTCTTCCAGGGCTCGTTCCACGGCCGGACCAACCTGACCATGGCCATGACCACGTCGCGGACGGTCTACCGGCAGAACTACCAGCCCCTGGCGGCCGGAGTGTTCGTGGCGCCCTATCCCTACGCCTATCGCTACGGCTGGGACGCCGAGGAGACCAGCGCCTGGTGCCTGAAAGAGCTGCGGCACCTCCTGGCGAGCCAGACGGCCCCCGGCGAGACGGCCGCCATCGTCGTCGAGCCGGTGTTGGGCGAGGGGGGATACGTCGTGCCTCCGGCATCCTTCCTGCGGGGCCTGCGCGACGTGTGCGACGAGCACGGCATCCTCCTCGTGGCCGACGAGGTCCAGACGGGCTTTGGGCGCACGGGCAGGTTTTTCGCCGTGGAGCATTTTCAGATCCGGCCCGACATCATGACCATGGCCAAGGGACTCGCTTCGGGCCTGCCCCTTTCGGGCGTGGCTGCTCCCCGGGCGCTGATGGAGAGCTGGATCCCGGGCACCCACGGCGGCACCTACGGCGGCAATGCCGTGGCCTGCGCGGCGGCCGAGGCCACGGTCCGGGTGCTCCAGGAGGAGGGGCTGGTGGAGAATGCGGCGCGCCTGGGCGAGGTTCTCCTGGCCGGCCTGCGCGGCATCCAGGCGCGCTGCCCGCTCCTGGGTGACGTACGCGGCCTGGGGCTGATGGCCGGTGCCGAGTTCACCCTGCCCGACGGGTCGCCGGCCACGGCCCTGGTCAAGGAGGTCGTCGCCCGCTGCCTGGAGCAGGACCTCTTGCTCCTGACGTGCGGCACCTATGGCAACGTGATCCGCTGGATCCCGCCCCTCGTCGTCACCCTCGAGCAGATCGAAATTGCTCTGGACATCTTTGACCGGGCCGTGACCGCCAGCGCTTGATCAAGGGAAACGCCGCCGGTTTGCAGCCGGCGGCGTGACATAAACACCTGGAGCGCAACAGCCGCTACAGCGGCACGAAATACGATTTGCACGCCCTGTCGATCATCTCGGTCGACAGCGTGGGTGGTACGTTCTTGTAGCGCGCCATGTCCAGGATCTCGTCCAGCAGGTCGCGGGCGTGGCAGGCCCGCAGGGGATTGCCGGGCTTGATATAGTACTCGTGGAGCAGGTAGGCCAGGCCCGATTCGTCAAAGGGCACGTTGCGCCGGGCGCATTCCCGGCGCATGATCTCGCGAAACTGGTCAAAGGTCGGGTCGCCGACGGGGATCTTGTGGCGGATGCGCCGCAGGAAGGCCTCGTCCACCAGGTCGCGCGGCTCCAGGTTCGTGGAAAAGACGATGAGGACCTCAAAAGGCACCTCGATCTTTTGCCCCGTGTGCAGGGTCAGGTAGTCGTAGCGCTTTTCCAGGGGCACCACCCAGCGGTTCAACAGGTCGCGGGGGCGCACCAACTGCCGCCCGAAGTCGTCGATGAGAAACATGCCGCCGTTGGACTTTATCTGAAAGGGGGCCTCGTAGTACTTGGAGACGTCGTCCCACACCAGGTCCAGGGTTTCCAGGGTCAGCTCGCCGCCGGTGGTGATTACCGGGCGCTTGATGCGCACCCAGCGACGGTCGTAGCGCGGCCGGCCCGAGTTGCGCGACGGGGCCTCGGGCAGGGGGCGGTGGTTGACCTCGTCAAAGACCTTGATGACCATCCCGCCTACCTCGATGGCGTAGGGGATGTACATCTCGTTGCCCAGGATCATGGCTCCGATGCTTTCGGCCATCACCGTCTTGCCGTTGCCCGGGGCGCCGTAGAGAAAGATCGAGCGCCCGGAGTTGATGGCCGGGCCGAGCATCTCCATCATGTCTTCGCTCACCACCAGGTGCGAGAGGGCCTGGCGTATTTCGCGCTCGTGGATGGAATCGGTGAGCATGGGCTGGCGCCGGAGGGCCATGTTATAGTCGGCGAGGGTCACAGGGGCGGGGCCCACGTACTGGCCCCGGTCCAGCACCTCGCGCGCGCGGGCAATGCCCTTGGCGGTGATGCTGTACTGGTAGGCCGAGCGGCCAATGCCCCCGGCGCCCTTGACCTCGCAGAACTGGTCGCGCTTCAGGAACTCCAGGACGTTCTCGATCACCCCGTTAAAGGGCAGGCGCACCTCTTCCGCCACGTCTCCGCCCGTGACGTACCCCCGGAAGTAGAGGACCTTGATGACCAGGTCCGCCAGAAATCCGAGGCTCAGGCCTGTGGCCTGGATGGATGCGGGTTCTTGCGGGACAAAGGCGTCAACAGCAGAGGAATTTTCCGCGGTCATGACAGTGCCTCCGTGATCTGGCTCAACAGGTCCTGAACGACAAAGGGCTTGACCAGGTAGCCCTCGAAGAGGTGGGCAAACGCTTCGGCCTGGCTCGGGTCTTCCATCTGGTGCTTGGCGCTGACGATGAGGACGGGAATGTGCTGCAGTGTCTCGTCGCCCTTGACCGTCTGCAGCACCAGCCAGCCGCTCATGTCGCCCATCATCAGGTCCAGGAGGACGAGATCGGCGCCCAGCTCCTGGAGCTTGCGCACCCCCTCCTGTCCGCCGAGGGCGGCGACGGGCTCGTATCCGCCACGCCGGACGATCAGGCTGAGCAGCTCGATCATGTCGGGATCGTCCTCGATGATCATGATTCGACGCTTGCCGGTCCTGACTTCTTCTGTCCTGTCCGCACCCATGTCCGCGTCTCCTTCGCGCCTCCTGACTGGCGGGGCACTGCCTGGCGGGCCTGACCTCGCTCACTTGCGGGCCCGTGGCCCCGAGTATAACACAGGCTCCGCATCGAGGCAACTCCTGGTCCCTTCGTTTTCTACCGGCATCTGTCGAGAGGTCCACCCGGGCGCGCCACTGTCGCCCGTCAACTTGTCAAATACTACGGGGTAGGGTATAATGCCGAGTGGTTTCGGGGCGTAGCGCAGATCGGCTAGCGCGCACGGTTCGGGTCCGTGAGGTCGGAGGTTCAAATCCTCTCGCCCCGACTGTTACCAAGCACAGTTCGCACGTCAGGCAGGACGGCCGTCCGTGGCCTCTCGTTCAAGAAAACGAGAGCCGCACGGATGGCCGTTTTGTTTGTTCACCCCCGTAGTAGCCCCTCTTGCTCTCGGCGCCCGGCGTCGGCCCCTCTAGAAGACGGCGACGGCCGGATAGCCCGACGCGATCCGAAGCTTGCCAATTACCTCGTCTTGCGCTATGCTACCGTGCAATCCGATCTTCCTAGTCCCTCTCCATCGCACCCGACCCGTATAACGACGCTTCCCAACCCCGACCGCAACCTGCGCCTGACCTCTGCGCCTACAATGCCGCGCATCGAAGCTCACCATCGTAGACGAGGTGGTCATGAAAATGGTTGCCAAGCGGCTCTATCTATTGCTGGTGCTCGCCGGCGCCCTGGCGGTGGCCACCGCCGGGGTGGCTGCCGAGCCAACGCGGCTGCACACCGCCTTTTTGCCGGTGGTGCGGTCTGCACCGGGACCGGCGGCCTCGAGCCCGCGCAAGGGCGTTGGCGTGGAGGTCGGTGCCGCTGTAGCCCAGGACATTCGGGACATCGGCGCTGCGTGGTGGCACAACTGGTACCTGGCCCCCGACCCCATCGACGTGCCCGGGTTCGTGCCGACGGTTGGAATCCCGGAGTACATCGGCCGGCCGGCGACGCCGGCGAGCGGCTGGCTCCTTACCTTGAACGAGCCAAACGGGCCGCGAGACGAAGGCGGCTCTGACGTCGCGCCTCAAGAGGCGGCGGCCCTGTGGCCCGAGATCATGGCCGCCTACCCGGCCCACGATCTCCTGGCCCCGACGATGCGCACGCAGACGGCCTACGGCTACCTCGACTGGCGCCAGTGGCTCGACCGCTGGTGGACAGCCCTGTCGCCGGCGGGAAGGGCTCGCGTCGCCGGCCTGAGCCTCAACTGCTATGCCGAAACGGCCGACTGCCAGGCCATCGTCGCCGCCGTTCGCCAGTGGGGCCAGGAGCGGGGTGTGACCGGCCCGGTGGTCCTCAAGGAGTTCTTTGACCCCGAGCTCGTGCCCTGGCTGGAGGCGCAGAACGTGTACTATGCCTGGTTTCTGGCCCGCGTGCCCGATGGCATCACGCCCTCCAGCGTCTGGGGCCGGCCCCTGTTCGATGAGGACGGCCTGACCCCGTGGGGTGAGATCTACCGCAGGCTCCCGTAGCAGTCCCAGGTAGCCTGTCGCTTCTTTTCCTGGCGGCCGGCCGTGCAGGCCCGGCTTGCCAGGCGTTGAAACGCCTGGCTTATACCGAAAACCCGTTGAAACGGGTTCACACCGCACTGACCCCGAACGCGTTTTAACGCGTTTCTGATCTCAGACGCCGGTTTCAACCGGCGGCGCAGCGGATGCCTGAGCAGTTACACAAGATTAATGTAACATTAATTGACAAGTCGCTTCGAACTCGGTACAATGTGCGGACCACTTATCCTCCCTTCCGGGCAACGTCGCGTTCCCATCGGGCTGTGCACGCCCCTCATATCAGCGGATGTCTGGCCGTCATTTACACGTGGAAAGGACGTGATCCATGAAGTACCGGCTGTTTGTGTCACTCCTCCTTGCGGTCTCGCTGTTGCCCCTCGGCGTCGCGCCTGTTGTGGCGCACGAGCCGGCAGTGGGAGCGCAGGGCCAATCCGGCACCGTCCCGGCGCCTGCCGCGGCCCAAGAGCCCTTTGCCCCCGCCGCCGACCCCGTCCTGGGCGCGCAGGGGGTGGTGGTGTTGCGGGTCTATTTCCAGGACTACTCGGCGACTACACGCTACACGCGCGCCGAGGTGGAGGGCATGTTCGATCAGCTCAACGCCTTGTGGCAGAACATCGCTTACGGCGCCATGAGCATCAGCTACCAGGTTTCGGATCTGTTCCAGTTGCCCGACAATCGCAGCGCCTACGTCGACGACGGCGGCACGGTGGACACCTGTGCCGAGGACTCGAGCGGCGACCTGTCGTGCGGGGCCAAGTTCACCAAGGTCCTGAACGATGCCATTGCCAACTCGCCGGCCGGCCTGGACTGGACCGACGTCCAGGCGGTGATGGTGGTCATGGCCGAGACGAGCCCCACGCAGTTCCACAGGGGGCAGGGTGCCGGCTCGTGTAACCTGCCCATGGGCCCGGGTGGCGACGTCGCCAACGTGGGATGCGCCATCTTTTCCGAGAATCCAACCGAGACCGACCTGCAAGTCTGGGGACGTTGGGCCCACGAGATCGGCCACGCCTTTCAGCAGGCCGGGCCGGCCCATCCAAGCAACTACAACAGCGAGTTCGAGCTGCTGGACAGCAACTACCCGGGGCAGAGTGGCGTGTACGAAAAGCAGGATGACGTCGCCTTTCCCGGTTGGCTGCCCGTGACCAAGTACCAGACCTTTACCCCGGTCTGTAGCGTCGGCCCCAGCCCTTGCGTGGGCGTCGGCGGCGGCACGGCATTGCTGTGGGCAATGGAGTACGATCCCGCCGGCAAGCCCAACGCCCAGGCGGCCAAGGCGTACATCACCGACAATCTGTACTATCTCATCAGTGTGCGGCGGCGGGTCAACGGCGATGAGCTAAACGGCGGCTTCCAGGGAGGGCCCCCCGGCAGCAACGGCATCCCCGACGAGGGCGTGCTCATCGAGCGCGTAGAAGATGGGGCAAGCCAGGTGGTGACCGTCATGGGCAACCCGACGCGCAACGATCTGTGGCACCAGGGCGACATGTATTCCAGCCTGGCGGATGGCATCCAGATCGGGGTCGCCTTGATGGTGGACGACGACAACTACGAGGTGCGCGTCTCTTACGATCAGGAGGCATCCATGCAGCCTGACGTGATGATCTATCCCTGGACGTCGCCGCCAGGCAATACGTGGGAGACGACCGATATCTGGATCGACAGCCCCGTGAATGGCTACAACGCGTATCGCTACGGCACCTGGAACGCCCTGGACGGCAACCCCGTGCCGCGCGGCAACGGCGACGACCCGGCCATCGGCCTGGTGAACCGCCTCTATGCCCGGGTGCGCAACGTCGGTGGCGCGCCGGCCAGTAACGTAGTCGTCAACTTCGAGATCACCGATCCCCCCGGCCTGGGCATCGCCGGCGCCAGCGGATGGGTCAACCTTGGCACGGTGACGCCGGCCGAGTTCCCCGACCTGGCAAACATCGACCCGGGCGAGTTCGTGGACGTCTTTATCGAGTGGACCCCCGACATAGCGCCGCCCGAGGGCGGGCTGGAGGGCGAGAGCTTTGCCTTCCATACCTGCCTGCGCGTGACCATCGATCCCGTGGCGGGCGAGACGGTGCTGGGCAACCAGGACGGCGACATGGAGCAGGAGAACATCTTTTACTTTGCCGTGCCCGAGGCCGGGGGCGCCGGCGCGGTGTACGACGCCATCATTCACCTGCGCAACGACGACTTTGCGGAGCCGCGCTTCTTTATCCTCGACTGGGAGACGAACCTGCCCGACTGGTTTGACGTGAACATCAACGACGGCGATCTGGGCCTGGAGCTGGGCCCCGGCGAGCTGCGCGACATTCCCATCACCATCACGGCAAATGCCCCCATCACTGCGGTCGAGGCAATCGTGGGCGCGGTGGAGGTGCGCGCGTCCTGGCAGGACCTGTTGGTAAGCGACCTGGATCCGGCGGACCAGCACCCCGTCTTCGAGGAGCTGGGCGGCGTCGTGGTCCAGGCGGCCCTCCAGCAAGAGACCAAGCTAAACTGCCTGGTACGCGAGACCGACCAGGGACAGGTCTTTGTGCGCTGCCAACTCGACGGGACCGATCCTTACTATGACCCGCAGAACCCGTTCGCCATCCTGATCCAGGCAATGGGACGCGGCCCGGGAGGGCAGCGGTTCTTCTTGCCGGATATCTTCTTGCTGCTGCGCGTGGACGAGAACGGCACTGCCGAGGGCACGCTGCAGCTGCCGCCGGTTCACGACGTGGTCGAGGTGGTTGGGCTCTTTGCCGGCACCGACGTGCTGACCAGTGCGGCCAGCGGCTATCGAGCACTGGAGCCCCAGATGCTCTACCTGCCTCTGGTGATGCGCGAGGCAACGCCGTAGGTGGTGCGCGTGGGAGAGACCCGCGCCCGCGGGTCTCTCCCACTCTGCCACGAACCTAGGCCAGGACTTCTTTCGCCCGTTTGTTCTGCTGCCCGCGCGCGTGCCTGTCCAGGATGCGCTTGCGGAGGCGCAGGCTGAGGGGGGTCACTTCCAGCAGCTCGTCCTCGTTTAGATACTCGATGCACTTGTCCAGGCTCATGTCCTGGGGCGTGGTCAGCCGGACTTCGATGTCCTGGATCGAGTTGCGCATGTTGGTCAGGTGCTTGGCCTTGCAGACGTTGATGCCCAGGTCGCCCGGCCGCTGATGCTCGCCGACGACCATGCCCTCGTACACCTCGGTCCCCGGGCCAATGAACAGCGTCCCTCGCTCCTCGGCGTTTTTCAGGCCAAACGTGGTCGTCACCCCGGGCTCCCAGGCGACCAGGGACCCGCGAGATCGCCCGTTGATGGGCCCGGCAAAGGGGCTGTACACGGCAAAGAGGCTGTTGATGATGCCCATGCCGTGGGTGGCGGTCAGGAATTGGTAGCGAAAGCCCAATAGACCGCGGATGGGCACACGATAGACCATTGTCACGGTGCCGTTGGACGAATCGGCCATGTGGACCATCTCGCCCCGCCGCTTGCCGAGCATCTCGACCACGGCCCCCACGGTATCCGGCGGTGTCTGGACGTGGACCTCTTCGTAGGGCTCCAGGGTCTCGCCATCGCGCTCTTGCAGAATCACCGTGGGGCGCGACACCTGGAACTCGTAGCCCTCGCGGCGCATGGTCTCGATGAGGATCGCCAGGTGCAGCTCGCCGCGGCCCGAGACGACGAACGTGTCCGCCTGGTCCGTGTCCTCCACCTGCAAGGCCACGTTGTGCCGCAGCTCCTCGTACAGGCGCTCCCGGAGCCGGCGCGAGGTGCCCCAGCGCCCCTCCCGGCCGGCCAGGGGCGAGGTGTTCACCCCGAAGCTCATGCGCACCGTGGGCTTTTCCACCTTGATGACGGGCAGCGCCACCGGGAACTCGGGGTCTGCCAGGGTCTCGCCGATGGCCGTCTCTTCCAGGCCGGCAATGGCCACGATGTCGCCCGCCTCGGCCGACGCCACGTCCACCCGCTGCAGCCCGTCGTGCACGTACAGGTAGCGTGCGCTTTCGGGGAGCTGCCGGCCGTCTCGCGTCAGGCGGACGATGGGCTGCCCGGCGCGGACCCGGCCGGCGGACACCCGACCGACGGCCGTCAGACCTCGATAGTTGTCATAATCCAGCGTGGTGACCAGGATCTGGAGTGGCGCGTCGGCGTCTACGATGGGGCAGGGGATCTGGCGCAAGATTGTGTCGAACAGGGGCTTCAGATCCGGGCCAAGCTCGGGCGTCAGGCCTGCCTGGCCCGTCGTCGCCACGGCATAGATCACCGGAAAGTCGGCCTGCTCGTCGGTGGCCCCCAGCTCGATAAAGAGGTCAAAGGTCTGGTTGAGGGCCCGGTTGAGGTCCGCGTTCTTGCGGTCCAGCTTGTTGATGACCACGACGGCGCGATGGCCCATCTCCAGCGCCTTCCACAGCACAAAGCGCGTCTGCGGCATGGGGCCCTCGGCGGCGTCCACCAGGAGCAGGACGCCGTCCACCATGTTCAGGACCCGCTCCACCTCGCCGCCAAAGTCGGCGTGGCCCGGCGTGTCCACGATATTGATCTTGACCTGCTGGTCGCGCTCGGCATCATAGATGCTGATGGCCGTGTTCTTGGCCAGGATGGTGATACCGCGCTCCCGTTCCAGGTCGTTCGAGTCCAGCACGCGCTCGGCCACCTGCTGGTTGCTGCGAAAGACGTGGGCCTGCTTGAGCAGGCTGTCCACGAGCGTTGTTTTGCCATGGTCTACGTGCGCGATGATGGCAATATTGCGCACTTCTGTTCGTTCGACGAGCATTCCTACGACATCCCTTCTACCGGGCAGCGTTCATTTCCCTGCGTGCCGCAAGGCAGCACAGTATAGTGCGCATGGGCTGTGCGGTCAACTTATGGGCGTGTGATGGCGTGCCTGGGAGCGCACCAAGCGGCCCACCGCCCGGCTTGCGCCCCTGCCCGCCCGGTGCTATAATCCGTGCCAGGAGAGCCCAATGTTCAAACAGGGGTTTGGCACCCTTCGTACACGGCTGTTGATCTCGTTCGTGCTCATCGCGCTGCTGCCCGTGGCCAGCGCCGCGGTCGGCTCCATCGCCGTGGGCGT
>JAAYZQ010000229.1 GCA_012514775.1 Anaerolineaceae bacterium | reverse complement strand
GATGGGCGAGTCGGTGATGCCGAAAATGAGGATGACATTGATCAGGCTTCGGCCCAAGACCGACGCAATGAACACCACAAACAACAGATAGGGCAGCGACAGGACCAGGTTGACAAAGCCCATGATGGCTGCATCCACGCGCCCGCCGACATAGCCCGCGATGGCACCGATGAGCATGCCCAGGCCAGCAGCGATCAACACGCCAAACAGGCCGACCAATAACGACACGCGCGCGCCATAGATGACCCGACTGAAGAGGTCTTTGCCGAGCGAGTCGGTGCCAAAGAGGTGATCCGCACGGCCGCCTTCGATCCAGGCCGGCGGCATTTTGCTGTCGCGCAGGTTCTGCTGGAAGGGATCGTGCACCGTGATCAGCGGGGCAAATACGGCCGCGAGTACCACGATGCCAAAGACGACGAGGCCGATCATCCCGCTGCGGTCGCGCCAGAGCAGCCGGCCAACGTAGGCCAGTCGGTCCGCAAAGGTGCGCTCAACGTCAAGCATACTTTCTGGGGTTTTGCGTCTAGCCTCAACTGCCATAGCGAATCCTCGGGTCGATCACGGCGTAGGCCAGATCGGTCAGCAGGTTGAGAACCAGGACTACGACGCTGGTAAAGACTGCGATGGCCTGAACCAACGGGTAGTCGCGCCAACCGATGGACTGCTCTAACAGCCCTCCCATTCCCGGCCAGGAGAATATGGCCTCGATGTAAATCGAGCCACCCAGCATGTAGCCAAACTGGACGCCGACGACGCTCACCAGCGGGATGGCCACATTGCGCAGCACGTGCTTGACATAGATGGTTCGGGGTTCCAGGCCTTTGCTGTGGGCTGTACGGATAAAGTCCTCGCTTCGGATCTCCAGGACAGCCGATCGGGTCAAGCGCACAAGCTGGCCCATGACCGGCAGGCCGAGGACAAAAGCTGGCATGATCACCGACTTCCAGGTGTCGCGGCCAAAGGTCGGGAACCACTGGAGCTTGACGCCAAAGAAGATGATCAGCATCAGGCCCAGCCAGAAGTTGGGGATGCTCTGCCCCAGGAGGGCCCACAGTCGGCCGAAGGAGTCCGGGAGGCTGCCTGGGTTAAAGCCGCCTATGAGCCCCAGGGGAATGGACACGACCAGGGCCATGAGCAATGCGATGCTGGCTAGCTGTAACGTGGCCGGCAGTCGCTCCAGGACCAGGGGCATGGCCGGCGTCTTGAAATGCAAGGAGCTCCCGAAATCGCCCGTGATGGCGCCTTTGGCAAAGTCCCAGAACTGGACGATGAGCGGATCGTTGAAGCCCATCCTTTCGCGGAATGCTTCGATGTCGGCGGCTGTTGCCTCGCGTGGCATCATCAACGCCGCCGGATCGCCGGTGATGCGGACCATGGCAAAGACCAGTATGATGATGCCAAACAGAAGCAGTATGGATTGCCCCAGCCGTGACAGGAAGTAGCGCTCCAAGGCAGACCCCCCAGCCGTATCGCCTATTCATTGGGCTTGGGAGTGCGCCTGACGCGCCCTCCCAAGCCCGCAGAATAGAGCAGATTGTTAACCTATCCTAGTCCCCAACCACAAAAGTGTCGAACAGAAAATAGTTCTCGGCCGGGCGAGGCTTGTAGTCCTGGACGCGGGTATTGATGGCTTCGAATGTGTACGGCTCGTAGAGATAGATGAAGGGGGGATTGTCGCGCATGTAGACCTGCAGCTCGCCGTATAACTTGGCCCGCTCTTCCTGGTCAACGGTGGACTTGATCTCGACCAGCATGTCGATAATCTTCTCATCGGTCCAGGATGAATAGGCCGCGTCTTCACCACCCAGCGCGCCGATGAGCCGCCGGTACGCTTCGCCGTCGGTCGCCGACCAGCTATCGCCAAAGAGGGGCGGTAGTTCTTTGGCCGCCTCAAGTTCCCAGTAGTGGCCCGACTCCATGATCTCGAGATTGGCCTGGATGCCTACCTCGCCCAGGTAGCCGGCAACGGCTTCGCACACCTCTTCGAAGTGGGTGTAGGCACCCGCCGGGCAGGCCATGTCCATCTCAAAGCCGTCAGGATAGCCGGCCTGGGCCAGCAGCTCGCGAGCCTTGTCCGGATCGTAGCCAAAGGGCTCAACATTGTCGTAGCCCAACTCGCCCGTGGCAACAAAGCCGATGGCCGGCTTGGCAAAGCCGTTGAACAGGGAATCGATGATCGCCTCAATGTCCACGGCATAGTTCATTGCCTGCCGCACGAGTGGATCTTCGGTCGGCTGGCCAACTCCGGTGCTCACATTGTTGAAGGCGATGTAATACACGCGTGCCTGGGCATACTTGATAACTGTGACGTTGGGCACGCCGAGGAGGCTCTGTGCCTCTTCCGAGGACAGGCGCGTCACAACGTCAACTTCACCGGTCTGGATGGCAGCCACGCGAGTCGCCGATTCAGGGATGGGCCGGAAGATGAGGTTCTCGAGCTTGGGCGTATCTTCCCGCCAATAGTCGGGGTTGGCCTTCAGGACGATGCGGTCGCCCTTGACCCATTCCACAAACACATAGGGTCCAGTGCCCACCGGGTGCTCGTCAAAGCCTGCCTGGCCCACTTCCTGGAAATACTGGGGCGGGATGATGGCCCAGTTGTCGGCCACAGTGGTCAGGAAGAGCGCGTCTGGCCCCTCGGTGGTGATCTTGACGGTATAGTCGTCGACCTTTTCTACAGTAGTGGCCAGCTGCCACAGGTTGCTGTACTCAAAGCCGGCATCCTTGGCCCGCTCCCAGGAAAAGACCACGGCGTCGGCGTTGAACGGCTCGCCATTGTGGAAGGTGACGTCGTCACGCAGGTAGAACGTGTACTCACTACCATCTTCCGAGACCTCCCACTCTTTGGCAAGGGCAGGCTCGAGTATGCCTTCTTCGTTGACCCACAGCAGCGTGTCATACATGTGCCAGGCAGTCGTGGAAGCATTTCGCTCCGCGCACTGGGGCAGATCCAGGGAGTTGGGGAAGGTCGTCAGGGCTCGAACCAGGGTGCCTTCCGGGCCTTCTGGCGGGGGCACGGCCGTGACTTCCTTCACGACCTCGACCATCTTTTCCACTTCTACCGTCTCGACGACCGTGACCTCTTTTTCGACTTCCTTTTCGACCTCGACCGTCTGGATGATGGTCTGGGGAACGGGAGTCGGGCCACAGGCAGCCAAGAGCAGGCTGAACACGACCAGGAGCCCCAAGATAGCTGCGAGTTTTGTCCTCATCTTTCTCCTCCTTCGGAGCAGGGTTGCGCGCCGCAAGCGCTGTGTTCGGCAAAGGCTATCGTCGGCGAGTGTGCAATTCGTCCGCTGGGCAGTTGTTGGAGGCATCACCCCCTTTCCGGTTGAATAGCGCCTCGATAAGGACCCGAGAAACAAACAGGCCCCTGGTGCTCCGGGCAGCGCGTGCCCAGGAGCTGGTTCCAAAGGCCTGTATCCGTCCGGTTTGGCGAACGTTTCTCCTTGTAAGCACTCGGCGCAGCAGCGCGCTGCATGTCGGTCCAGGTACGATGGCAGAATTATAACCGAAACGAGGCCGGCTGTCAAATCCACGGAACTGCACACGTTTGCAGGTCTCACTTTCCATTGGCCCTGATAGGCGACCAGAAACCCGTCCCGACCGATCCGCCGGGCAAAGGGCGACCGCGGGTATCGGAGCGGTCCATAGGTCCCTCCACTCTAGATGTTCTGCACCGGCGTTTCCGCCGCGACTGCGACGGCGCGCCCCTGCTCTCTCGCTGCCCTCTCTTGTGCCGGGTCGGCCCCGGGGTTATAATGCGGGCTGGAACAGCCTCAGCTCACCCACCGGCGATGGGAACACGAGCTTGGCATAAGGGCAGGCATATCAGCGTGAAGGACGTGACACCCGGCTTTGAACGCGAACCGTTACCGGCAGCCTACCAGGGGCAGGGGTGGCAGCCCCGTCGAGGCAGCCTGGCGCAAGAGGTCTCTGAGGGTAGGTACTGGTCTCCATATCGCTCCAACACCGAATACCGTCCCCTGGAGGCCGTCTTGCTGCACATCCCGGATCGCCACACGCCCCCGGTTGCGGACGTGAATGCAATCCAACACTTGCAACCCATCGATTACGATGTGCTGCACGCGCAAATGCTGAGCCTGTCTGACCTGTACCGGGGACTGAGCATCGAGGTCGTCCTTATCGATCCTGCCCCTGGCGGGGAGGATCGTGAGGCCCGGCCTTTCCACAACCTGATGTACGTGCGCGACCTGTTCTTGATGACGCCGGAGGGCGCCATCCTTTCGCGCATGGCCAGTGAGGTTCGAGCCGGCGAGGAGCTGTTGGCTGCGCGCAGCCTCATCGGCCTGGGGATCCCCATCCTTCGAACCGTGGGCGGGTGGGGTACCTTTGAAGGCGCGGACGCCCTGTGGGCCGGTGCGCAAACGGTCCTGGTCGGTGTAGGAAACCGGACAAACCGTTCAGGCTTCGAGCAGGTCAAGTCGTGTCTCGAGTTTCAGGGGGTGAGGGCCGTCGAAATCCCTCTCCCGGCCCGTGTGCAACATCTGTTGGGGCTCTTGCAGATCGTCGATGACGACCTGGTCGTCGTCAGGGCCGGCATCGCTCCTCCGGACCTCAAGGTCACGCTCAGCGGCCTGGGGTTCCGGTGCATCGCCCTGGACGAGACCGCCGAGGTTCGGGCCGGGCAGGCGATGAATTTCGTCACCATCGCCCCTCGCAGGATCGTCATGGTCGCCGGGAATCCCGGCACCAGGCGCATCCTCCAGGATAACGGCCTTGAGGTCGAGGCGGAAGTAGATCTGAGCGAGCTGCTGAAAGGCGCCGGCGGGCCAGGATGCGCGACGGGCATACTGCGCCGGGTGATGCAGGACCACCGCCTCGCCTAGCCGCCGGCCGAATCGAAGCACACCTCGCCGGCCGAAAACACCCGAGGCGCTCGCCACAGCCAGACCGCAAGCCCTATCATGAGCAGCAGCCACAGGCCGCTGCCAAGCGTCGACGCGGGCAGAAATACCGGGGTGACGTTGACAGATACGTGCAGCAACATGGCGATGGGCAGGCTGCCCCTGGTGCGGTTGAGAAGGGCGGTGAACAGGACCGCCAGCGGGGCAACCTCCAGCAGCAGGTAAAAGACCACGCCCAACAGCCCACCCTGCGCTCCACCGAACCAGAAGAAGGGCAAGTGCCACAGGGCCCACACGACGGCCAGGATCAAGCTGGCAGGCAAGGGGCCAAAGCGTTTCTGCAGGCCGGTCAGGAGAAAGCCGCGCCAGCCCGGCTCCTCCAGGCCCCCGCCACCGATCAAGAAGTAGAGCGAGGTCAGCAGCACGTCCGCCACCAGCCACGTCCACAAGACGGCGGGCCTCGGCGCCAGCTCCTCAAGTCCAAACGCCGTCGACACGGCATAGCCGAGGGCCAGGACAGCCGGATAGAGGGCCAGGGCAATCGCCCACCAGTGCCAGCGAACGGGCCGCCGGCGCGGATCGAGCGAGCTTAAGAGGTCGCGCACGCCTTGCCGCGGCGAGAGGACGCCCGAGAGCACGAAAGCTACCACCGCTGCGGCCACGACGTCCATCAGAACAGCCACAAAGCTGGGGAAAGGAACCGTCGTCGTCCCGTCGCCGGCGACTGCCAACCACGCCGGAGTGATCCACAGCCGGCGAGCGGCTATCACCGCCAGGGTCAGGACGCCGATGACCCCGAAGGACCGCCAGCGTTTGCCGGCCGGCACCCCGGACGGCTCGGGCCCCGCGATCGCCGACACGATCATGGCCGCCAGCGCCGGGCCTGCCGAGCCGATGATGCCAAAGCCGTTGGCCGCGCCCAGATCGATGCCAAAGCTCAACAGCCAGCCCAGCCAGGAGATCGCGTAGGCCAGGATGGTAAAGGCGACCAATGGATGGCGCGAGACGAGACCCCGGATTGAATTGCGACTCCCCGACAAAGGAATGGACTCTTGCACAGCACACCTCCCCCAACGACCGGTTGGTCATGATGATCAGCACCATCGTGACTGTATACCTTGCCTTGCAACACTCCAGATGCTCGTGACGACCTAGCTTAACAAATTTCCTGGAGGGCGTCAACGTCAAAATGCAGGACTGGGGACTACCGAAAAAGGAGGACTTGCCTCGCGGCTCCTTTCATCATTTCTGGCAGGAGGGTCTACTGCATTCGTGGTAGCCGGGCCCGGAAGATCGGCCCTGGCGCCGTGTCCGGCTGTGCGCCGGGCAGTGACCGCTTGACTCTCCTGGCGCCTGTGCTATAATCGGGCGCGGAACGGGCCCGCGGCGGCCGTCCCGCCCCCGACCTGGCTTAGGGGGCGATCCAATGATAAGGAGCGCTGACGATGTCGCAGCCAGACGAGTTCGTGAAGGTCTTTGAGGTCCCGCCGGCGATGGTGCCCTACGTGCACCTGGTGGCCACCCGGCAAGAGATGGAGCTGGTGGTAGCGCTGGCCGGGCGGGCGCTGACCCTGGAGGAGGTGGCCGAGACGCTCCGCACCTCGCGGGAGGAGGCCGCGGCCCTGCTGCGGGGCGCCTTCCATCGCGACCTGGTTAACCGGGAGACGGGCGCCGGGATGACGACCTACTCCCCCGGCAAGTTCTATACCACGCTGGACTATTTCAGCTCGGTGGAAACGAGTACCTGGAAGCGCCTGCCCCTGGCTGCGCGCCAGGCCGTCGGCGAGTGGCAGGTGCAGGCCTTTATCGAGCTGTGGAAGCCGGCCATCGACCGGGTGGTCGCCAACCCCGACGCCTGGCTGCCCATCAAGAACCGCGACGTCCTGCTATTGGACGAAGCCCTGGCCCTGGTGGAGGCGACCGAGGACATATGCCTTCTGCCCTGTTCGTGCCGGACGACGCTGGTGGGCGAAGGGCCCCTTTTGGAGGGCAGCATGCGCGTCGGCGAGCGGGCCCGGCAGACGCTGGAGCGGGGTCAGGGGCGCCGCCTGACCGTGCCCGAGGCCAGGGCGCACCTCGTCGCCCTGGACCGCATGGGCCTGGTGCACACCGGGCCCCGCGCCTGGCGCAAGCACGACCCCGGCCAGGAGTGGATCAGCCACGGCAACTGCGGCCCCTCCTACTCGTACATCTTTATCGCCGGCGTGCGTTTGGGCCTGGAAAAGGTCTATCCCCGGGCGCACTATGTCGCCGAGATTGATTGGAGCCGCTGCACGCACTGCGCCGTCTGCACCGGCCGCTGCCCCTTTGGCGCCCTTTACCAGGATGGCAGCTTTGTGCCCATCCACGGCCAGGCCGTCCGGCAGGTGCAGTACGATTCGCGGGCTTGCTGGGGCTGCGGCCTGTGTGCCACCACCTGCCCGGAGGCAGCCATCAGCATGCGGCCCTTGTAGCCTAGCCCGGCCCTAACTGGCGCGCCCTTTGCCGCTCCCCGGTATTTCAGGTATAATGGTCCCGGGCCGCGGCGTTTGGGCCCATCACCATTCGAGGAGGATGAACTATGGCCTTTGTTTATGCCGGCAAGCTGCTGAGGGTGGACCTCGGAAGCGGCGCCCTGCGCTTTGAATCCATCTCCGAGGCCGACGTCCGCCGCTACCTCTTGGGCAGCGGCCTGGCGGCCAGGATCTATTACCAGGAGATGGACCCCGGCCTGGATCCCCTCCATCCTGATAGCCCGCTGCTGGCCATGAACGGGCTGTTGACGGGCACCTTTTCGCCCACCGGCTGCCGCAGCTCCTGGTGCGGCCGCTCGCCCCTGACGGGCATCTGGAACGAGGCCAACATGGGCGGCCACTGGGGGGCCGAGTTGCGCTTTGCCGGGCTGGACGGCCTGATCGTCACCGGGCGGGCTGCCGAGCCGGTTTACCTCTGGATCCACGATGGCCAGGCCGAGATCCGGCCGGCGGGGCACCTGTGGGGGCTGGAGCATTTCGACGTGTTCGAGCGGCTGCGCGGCGAGACGGACCCCAAGGCCCAGGTGGCCTGCATCGGCCCGGCCGGCGAGAACCTGGTGCGCCTGGCGGGGGTGATGCAGGGCGGGCAGGAGCACGCCCGCAGCGGGGCGCGGGGCGGCATGGGCGCCCTCTTGGGCTCCAAGAACCTGAAAGCCATCGTCGTGCGGGGCAGCGACCGCCCCCAGTACCCCGATCCTAAGGCCTTTCAGGCGTTCGTCAAGCAGATCAATGCCTTCATCAAGGACAACTCGGTGGGCATGTCGCAGCTTGGCACGCCGGGCGGCATCATCGGCACCGAGTTGACGGGCGACCTGCCCCTCAAGAATTGGAGCGAGGGAAGCTGGAAGGAAGAGACGGCCCGCATCTCGGGTCAGCGTATCGCCGAGACGATTTTTGCCCGGCACACCCACTGCTTTGCCTGCCCCATCGGCTGCGGCAAGACGGTCAAGATCGACGACGGGCCCTACGCTGGCGTGTACGGCCACGGCCCCGAGTACGAGACCCTGGCCGGATTCGGGGGCAACTGCCAGTGCGACGACCTGAACGCCATCGCCCGCATGAACGATCTCTGCAACCGCTACGGGCTGGATACGATCAGCACCTCCGCCGCCCTGGCCTTTGCCATGGAGGCCTACGAGAAGGGGCTCCTCTCGCGGGAGGAGGCGGGCGGCCTGGACCTTACCTGGGGAAACGCCCCGGCCATGATCGAGGCCGTGGGCCAGATCGCGCGGCGCGAGGGGGTCGGCGAGATCCTGGCCGATGGCGTGCGGGCCGCGGCCGCGCGCCTCGGTCCCGAGGCCGAGGCCTTTGCCGTCCACGTCAAGGGCATGGAGATGCCCTACCACGATCCGCGGGCCTTTGTCAGCATGGCGCCCAGCTATGCCACGGCCGTGCGCGGCGCCTGCCACCTGGAGGGCCTGAGCTATTGGGCGGGCTACGGCGTGCGCTGGCCGGGCTGGTACGAGCCCGACACCTATAACCCGCACGACAGCACGGGGCAGGGGAAGGTGGCCGTCGATTTCCAGAACTATGTCGGCGTGTACAATCCCCTGGGCTTGTGCAAGTTTATCATCAAGTCCACCATCACGCCGGGGAACATCGCCGAGCTTGTCAACGCCGCCCTGGGCTGGGACTGGACGGCCGCCGACGTCGTCGACACCGGCGAGCGCCTGTTCAATCTCAAGCGGCTCATCGACCTGCGCCTGGGGGTCACCGCCGCCGACGACACGCTGCCCCGGCGCCTCCTGGCCGAGCCGCGGCCGTCGGGCGGGGCGGCGGGCGTCCTGCCCGACCTGCCCGCCATGCTGGAAGAGTACTATCGCGTCCGCGGCTGGGACGCCGACGGCACGCCCGGCGCCGAGCGGCTCGCTGCCTTGAACGTCCTTCCCTAGATCCGCCTGGAGAGCGTCGTCCGTTGTAAAGAATCGGAACCAGGCGACGCTCTTTCGTAACGAATCGTCACGGAATCTTGACTTCTGTGACGATTCGTGCTATACTGGCGGCGCATGGAGGAGGACCCTTGCGAGACGTAAAAAAGGAGCAAGAGAGCGCGGCCACCTACCACCTGGACGAGATCGACGAGCGCATCGTCCAGGCGCTGAAAGAGGACGGGCGCATGTCCTTTGCCGAGATCGCCCGCCGTCTGGACGTGTCGCCGGGCATGATCCGGCAGCGCTACTTTGACCTTGTCGAGAACCGGGTGGTGCAGGTAGTGGCCGTCACCAATCCCACCCTGGTGGGTTACGACAGCGTGGCCCTCATCGGCGTGCGCGTCGACGGCAGCCGCCTGCGCGAGATTGCCCGGGAGATCGCGGCGTTCAAGGAAGTCATCTACCTCGTCCTTTGCGCCGGCTCCTTCGACATCCTGGTCGAGGTCGTCTGCCGCGACAATGCCCACCTGCTGCGCTTCCTGAGCGAGAACCTTCGTGCCCTGGAGGGGGTGCGCGCCACAGAGACCTTTGTTTACCTGGAGATTGTCAAGGAGACGTATCTCTAGGGTCGTGGGTTTGTAGATCGAGATCCGCCGAGCCTGTTTCTGAAGAGAGGAGAGATCGAGCCATGGCAGAAAAGAGTTTCCAGAAGACCCAGGCCCTCCGCGACCGGGCCGCCAGGGTGATGCCCCTGGGTGTCTCGTCCAACTTCCGGTACTGGGGACCGGAGGATTCGCCGGTAGTGGCCCGGGCTGAGGGCTGCTACATCTGGGACGCCGACGGCAACCGCTGCATCGACTACCGGCTGGGCTTCGGGCCCGTGATCCTGGGCCATGGGCATCCCGCCGTCGCCGACCGGGTCAACGACGCCATGCGCCGCGGCACGGTAGTGGCCGCCCTCACCGAGCTGGAGGTTCGGGTGGCGGAGCGCATCGTGAGCATGTGTCCCGGAGTCGACCAGGTGCGCTATGCCAACTCGGGCACCGAGGCGACGATGCACGCCATCCGCGTGGCCCGCGCCTACACCGGCCGGGAAAAGGTGCTGAAATTCGAGGGCCAGTATCACGGCATGCACGACTATCTCCTCTGGTCCACGGCCTCGGCCAACCCCGCTACCCTGGGAAACAGGCGCGACCCCATCCGTTACCAGCAGACCTCGGGCGTTCCGACGGCCATCCGTGGCCTCGTCCTCACCCAGCCCTACAACGACTTTGAGCTGCTGGAGATGGTCCTCAGGCGGGAGGGCCACCAGATCGCGGCCATCATCGTCGAGCCCATCCTGGGCAATTCGGCCAGCATCGGGCCGCGGCCGGGCTGGCTGCAGTTCCTCCGCGAGAAGTGCGACGAGTACGGCATCGTCCTCATCTTTGACGAGGTCAAGACCGGCTTTCGCATCGCCCCGGGCGGCGCCCAGCAGTTCTATGGCGTGCAGGCCGACCTGACCACCTATGCCAAGTCCATGGCCAACGGCTTCCCCTTGGCAGCATTTGGCGGGCGGCGAGAGGTGATGGACGTCGTCGGCAAGGGCGTGTCCCACGGCGGGACCTATTGCGGCAACGTGGTGGGGGTCGCCGCCGCCGATGCCACCCTGGAGATCCTGGAGGACGGCCAGGTATTGGGCCAGATCGACGCCCGGGGCTGCAAGCTACAGGAGGGCATCCACAACCTGCTGGCCGAGGCCGGCGTGTCGCACTTTATCAAGGGGCCCGGGGCCATGTTCGGCATCACCTTCATGGCCGAGGAGCCCTGGGAGTTCCGCGACATGCGGCGCCACAACGGCGCGCTGTACGAGGCCCTGAGCGCCGAGCTTCTGGCCCGGGGCGTCATGCCCGACCCGGATGCCCGCGAGCCCTGGTTCCTCAGCGCCTCCCACGACGACGCGGTCATCGAAGAGACCATCGCCATCTTTGGAGAGGCGTTGGAGGCCGTCAAGGACACGGGCCTGCTGGAGGCCGAGCCGCCCCTGGACGCTGCCGAATGAGTGCGTCGCCCCTCGTGGAGCCCATCGAGCCGACCGAGCCGATCGAGCTGATCGAGCTGATCGAGCTGATCGAGATCGAGGGCGAGCCCTTCTCGCGCGGGCGCCAGTACGGCGCCCGCGCGGCGGGGGCCATCGGCCAGAACGCGGCGGCCTACCGGCGGCTCATCGCCTACCACGGCGGGCTCGAAGGAGAAGCGGCCACGGCAGCGGCCCTGGCCTTTGAGCCCCTCCTGGAAGCCCATGCCCCCGCCCTCCTGCAAGAGATGCGCGGCATCGCCGCCGGGGCCGGCTGCGACCTGGCCGACGTGCTCCTGATCAACGTCCGGTCCGAGCTGATGGTCGCGCCGCCACAGGGCGGCGAATGCACGGCCCTGGCGGCCACCGCGCCCGCCACCGCCGTGGGGGAGGTGCTCCTGGGCCAGAACTGGGACTGGTTCACGACCGCCGAGGCCGAGCCGGTGCTCCTCCACGTCCGGCGGCCGGCCGGCCCCGAGATCCTGACGCTGGTGGAAGCGGGACAGGTGGCCAAGATCGGGCTGAACAGCGCCGGGCTGGGGGTCTGCCTCAACTTCCTGGAGCACGACCACCGCGGGCGGGGGCTGCCCATCCACGTCTTGCTGCGGCTCATGCTGGAGAGCGAAACGCCGGGCGCCGCCGCCATGCAGGCAATCGGGCATCCCCGGGCCGGGGCGGCCAACGTCCTCCTGGCCCACGCCGAGGGCGAGATCCTGGACCTGGAGCTGACGGCGTCGGCCGCCGACCACCTCTACGGCGACGCCGGCTGGCTCGTTCACGCCAACCACTTCGAGAGCCCCTTGCTCCGGGGCGGCGATACCGGGCTGGCCACGTCGTCCAGCACCCTGCCCCGCGCAGCCCGCGCGCGGCGCCTGATGGCGGCCCGGGCGGGCCAGCTCTCGGCCGAGACCTTCCGGGCCATACTGACGGATCACGCCTACGGCCATGCCGCCATCTGCCGCCACCCCGACCCGACCCTCCCGCCCGAGGAACAGACCGAGACGCGGGCCTCGCTCCTCATGGAGCTATCCGAGGGGCGGCTGCACGTGACAGTGGGACAGCCGTGCCGGGACGCCACCCGGGTGTTGTCCCTCTCGCTGGCGAGCGGCTAACGGCTGCCTAGTCGCCCTCGTTCTCGCCCTCGCCCTCGTCCTCTTCCCCGGTGGGGTGGCATTCGACGCAGTCCTGAAAATCGCGGATGCCTTCCTCCAGGTGCTCGGCCTCGACCTCGGCGGCATCGTGCTCGTGGCATTCGTAGCACGTATAAACCTGCAGGCTCCCGGGGTGGCAGCGCCGGCACGGGCTGATCCCCTCTTCTCCGTGGTCGAAGGGGAAGGTGTGGGGCTCGTCGTAGCGGGCCGGGGTCCAGGCGGCCGTGTCGTGGCAGGCGGCACAGTCGGTGCCGAACTGCCCGGCGTGGAACTCTGGATCGGGGTGGCAGGCGAAGCAGTCGGTGGGCGTTCCCTGGAAGCCATCCTGGTGGCAGCCGGCGCAGGCCACTTCCACGTGGGCGCCGGTCAGGGCAAAGTCCGTCAGTGCGTGGTCGAACGTTGCCTCCTGCCAGTCCTCGGCGGTGTGGCAGGCGGCGCAATCGTCGCCGAACTGGCCCTCGTGGGCGTCGTCGCCGGCGTGGCAGGCGTAGCAGGCGGAGGGAGCGGCCTGGAGATCGGCCGCTGAGCCAGCGCTCTCGTGGCAGCCGCGGCAAGGCACGGCTCGGTGCCCGCCCTCCAGGACAAAGGCCAGGGCATCGTGGTCAAAATCATCCCCGTAGGTGTCCAATCCGTCGTGACAGGCCAGGCAGTCGGAGCCGAAATCATCCAGATGCTGCTCGACATAAACCGCATCCAGGTCCCGGTGGCAGTCGCTGCAGACCGCAGGCTCGAAGCGGAGCAGGTCGTCGCCGTGGCAATGGTCGCAGGTGAACGCGCTGCCGTTGGCAGCCTCCTGGTGGCCCTCCAGCAAGTAGCCGGTCGCCTCGTGGGGAAAGGCGGTCACGTCCACCTCGGTCAGCTCTCCCTCGCTGCCCCGGTGCTCGGGATGGCAGTCCCGGCAGGCGGCGCTCCCCTCGCCGGTCATCATGCCGTGGAGCGTCGCCATGTCGCGCATCTCGGCGGCCACCTCGGGATGGCAGACCAGGCAGCGTTCTGCCATGGTCTCTCCGCTCCAGGGCGCGGCGTGGCAGGCGGAACAGCCGCCGCCTGTCTCGGCGTGGGAGCTCACGCCGCCCAGCACCCGCCCGCTTGCCCGGGCATTGAGCGCCCCCGAGCTAAAAAGGCGGCCGCCTTGCAGCACCAGGAGGGCGCCGACGACGGCCAGGGTGAGGAGAGCCGTGACGATGCCCCCGGGCGTCAGGCAGCCCAACCTTCTTTTCACCGCACCCTCGTGCCCATGGGAATCCCCTCGCCGGCCTCACCGCATCAGGGTCCCATAGTAAAGGGCCCCGGTGATGTGGATCAGTGCCGCGGTAAAGAGCGCCACGCCCAGGGGAATGTGCACCGCGTGCCAGGTGGCCAGGGCGCGCCGGGCAGCGACCAGCGACGAGACCTGGCGCTGCAGCGCCCGGCGCCGGCCGAGTAGCCTTGCCAGCTCGTGGGTTTGGCCGCGAGCCGCGGCGCTCCAGCGGCGCCGTTCGCGCCACGCCTCCAGGCGATAGCCCCAGTCCATGAAGGTGTGTCCCAGCATCAGGAGCAGGCCAGAGCCCGCCGGCCGGAGCGGTGAGGCCAGGCGCTCCACGGCCGCGGCCGCCTCCGGGCTCGCGGCCAGGTGGCGCTGCAGCTCGGCCTCGGCGGCGGCGATCTGGGCCTCCAACTCGGCGACCTCCAACTCGGCTCCGTCGGCCGTGCGCGGCACGGCGGTATAGATGTAGCGTCCCACAAAGCCGCTGCCTACCACCACGAGGGTCAGGAGCATGACCACGCCGGCCAGGCCGTTGTAGCGCCAGGCAGTGTGAAACAGCACCATGAACGGCCCCACCAGCCCGGTAAAGATGTGAAAGCGCAGCCAGGAGGAGGTACGCCCCCACCGCGCCTGGCGCGACCGCTTGCGCAGCGAGTAGAGCGTCTCGGTCATGAGCATCAGCACGAATCCGGCAATGCCCAGGCCATGGCCCAGGAGGCCGCTGGCCGCAGGGTCCAGATCCAGCCCGGTGACCGCCGCTGCATAGCCCAGGCCGATGAGGGCCATGGCGGCCACGGCGTAGAGCAGCTCGGGGCTACGGTGCTGCATTTCGCCAGCTCCCCTCGCTCCAGAAGCGGACAATGACTTCGCCGAGCCGCACCTCGGGCCGGAGTAGCTCGTCGCGGATGGGCGAGATGTCGGCCCGGCGGGTGACGAGTTCCTGAAGCGGCCGCGAGAGCGCCTGGTCGCCCATGACGATGGCGCCCAGGAGAGTGCGCTCGCCCACCAGCACCCGAACGCGGTTCACCTCGAAGGCCGCCTGGGCCGCCGGGACGCCGGGATGGTGGCGCCAGGTTTCGCTGTCGCCCCGGGCGATGCCGGGCAGGTCGCCGTCGCGGCCGCGGCCCACGGTGCCGATTATGGTCGTCGTCAGGCCCGCCAGCCGGGTGACGTTAAAGGGCACCGGCTTGCGATAGGG
>JAAYZQ010000228.1 GCA_012514775.1 Anaerolineaceae bacterium | reverse complement strand
TGATGCTGCGGGCCGGGGACGTGGTCGTCGACCTGGACCGGCACCAGGTGACGGTCGCCGGCCAGGTGGTCCACCTGACCCCTACCGAGTTTGGGCTGCTGCGCGCCCTGGCCGAAGAGGCGGGCCGCCCCCTGACCCGCCTGGAGATGATCGAGAAGGGGCTGGGCTACAACTACGAGGGGCTGGAGCGCACGGTCGACAGCCACGTCCGCAACCTGCGGCGCAAGCTGGACGAGGCAGGCGGCCCGGCGCAGCGCATCGAGACGGTCTTTGGCATTGGCTACCGCCTGGCGGCCCCCGAGGAGGAGGCTTCGAACCGGCGATGAACCGGCTGCGTGTGCAACTGGTCCTGGCCTTTAGCCTGGTGGTCCTCATCGCCGTGGGCGCCATTGCCACCCTCGTCCTGCGCACCACCGACACCCAGTTCCGCCGCTACATCACCCACAGCGACATGCAGGCCTCGGGCAGCGGGCTGCAGCAGTTGATCACCTATTATGACTCTACGGGCAGTTGGGACGGGATCGAGCGCATTCTCGATCGCGCAACGTTTGTCGGCCAGTTGCCGCCCGAAGTCCCGGGGTTCACCTCCTCCCCCTACCCTTACCCCTATTCCTATCCCAGGCTTGGCCGCAGTTTTGCCGCGGCGCCCGGCGCAGTGGACGTCATCCTGGCCGACAAGAGGGGCCGCGTAGTGTACGATAGCACCGGCGAGGCAACGGGCGACAGGCTCCCCAGCGCCGACCGGTCGCAGGCGCTGCCAATTGCCCGCGACGATGGCGAGGTCATCGGCTACCTGCTTCTCTCGCTGCCCGGCGGCGACGACCGGCTGGGCGAGCTTGAGCTGCGCTACCTGGACCGGATGCGGAACATCCTCTTTACGGGGGCTGCCCTGGCCGTGGGCGTGGCGTTGATCATGGGCTTTGTCCTGAGCCGCAGCCTCACCGCACCCTTGCAGCGGCTGGCCGCCGCCGCAAGGGCCGTGGCCACCGGCGACCTGGGCCAGCGCGTGCGCGTCGAGGGCAGCGAGGAGATGGTCGAGGTGGCGCGCGCCTTCAACGACATGACCCTCGCCCTGGGCGAGTCGGAGCGGCAGCGCCGGAACATGGTGGCCGACGTGGCCCACGAGCTGCGCTCGCCCCTCACCGTCCTCCAGGGTAACCTAAGGGCCATGTTGGACGGCGTCTACGACCTGGACGTCGCCGAGATCTCGAGCCTGTACGACGAGACGCGCCTCCTGTCGCGCCTGGTGGACGACCTGCGGGACCTGGCCCTGGCCGATGCGGGCCAACTGCGCCTGGCCCTGCGCCCGGTGGATCTCGGCTCCCTCATCCGGAATGCCACCGACACCCTGGCCTCGGCCGCTGAAGGCCAGGGCGTGACCCTCACGGACCGCCTGGACGGCGACTTGCCCCCCGTCCAGGCCGACGCCGACCGCCTATCCCAGGTGTTGCGCAACCTGCTGATCAATGCCCTGCGCCACACGCCCTCCGGGGGCTCGGTGACGGTGACCGCGGCCCGCAACGGCGGCGGCGTAGAAGTTGCCGTCAGCGACACGGGGGAGGGGATCGCCCCCGAAGACCTCGGCCGCGTCTTTGAGCGGTTCTGGCGATCCGACCCGGCCCGCACGCGCACCGGCGGCCTCGGTCGGATGGGCAGCACCGGGCTGGGATTGAGCGTGGCCCAGAGCCTGGTCGAAGCCCACGGCGGGCGCATCTGGGTCGAGAGCGCGCCCGGGCGGGGCAGCACCTTCCGTTTCACAGTCCCCGCCGCGCCGGCGGCCCCCTGAGCCCCCGGCCTGGCAGCCGCCCTCTCGTCCCCGGGAATCCCATCTTTGGTTCCGGGGCCCGACCGATGATATAATGGGCCTGCCGGTGACGGCAGCCGTCGGCGTCGACGCGAGGCAAGGGCATTCGCCGCTCTTCTTTCCCTGCAGCATCCCACAGGAGAGAATTATGGCCAAGCAAATTGTCGACGTGAACGTTACGGGCATCCCCAGCGTCGTCACCGCCAGGGCGCTGGACGAGGATCTGTGGAGCGACGTCCTCTCCCAGCTCGAAGACGTGGCGCGCCACATCGACCTCGATCCGGGCATCCACGCCATTCTGCGCCAGCCCGAGCGCGAGCTCATCGTGTCCGTGCCCGTGGAGATGGATGATGGGCACATCGAGGTCTTTACCGGCTACCGGGTGCAACATTCCAGCGCGCGAGGTCCGTGCAAGGGCGGCATCCGCTACCATCCCGACATCAGCCCCAGCGAGGTCCGGGGACTGGCGGCGCTCATGACCTGGAAATGTGCCCTGGTGGACCTTCCCTTCGGCGGCGCCAAGGGCGGCGTGCGGTGCGATCCGGCAAACCTGTCGCCGCGCGAGCTGAGCCGGCTGACGCGCCGCTACACGGCCGCCATCCTGCCCATCCTCGGCCCCAAGCGCGACATCCCCGCGCCCGACATGAACACCAACGCCCAGATCATGGCCTGGATGGCCGACACGGTCAGCATGCTGGAGGGCCAGTCCATGCTCGAGATCGTGACCGGCAAGCCGCCCAGCCTGGGCGGCTCGCTGGGGCGCCGGCAGGCGACCGGCCGCGGGCTGGCCATCGTCACCCGCGAGGTGCTCAAGCGCCGGGGCCAGGGCCCGGGGGACGTGACCGTGGCCGTGCAGGGATACGGCAACGTTGGCTCGACGGTGGCGGCCCTGTTGCACGAGATGGGCTGCAAGGTCGTGGCCGTGAGCGACATCAGCGGCGGGCTGTACGCGCCCCGGGGCCTGGACATCCCCGCCCTCGACCGCCACGTGGACCGCCATCCCAAGCACCTGCTGGAAGGCTACCAATCGCCGGGCGTGGAGACCCTGACCAACGACGAGCTGCTCGCCGCGCCGGTGTCGGTCCTCATCCCCGCCGCCCTGCAGCAGCAGGTGCGCGCCGACAACGTGGCCGGCGTGCAGGCCGGCATCATCGTCGAGGGCGCCAACAGCCCCGTCACCCCCGAGGCCGACCGCATCCTGCAAGACCGGGGGGTCGTGGTCGTGCCCGACATCCTGGCCAATGCCGGGGGCGTCGTGGTCAGCTACCTGGAATGGGTCCAGGACCTGCAGAGTTTCTACTGGGACGAGGATCAGATCAACCAGAAGCTGGAGACGATCCTGGTCCGCGCCCTGAACGGCGTGTGGACCGTCGGGGAGCGCGAGGGGGTGCCGCTCCGCCAGGCCGCCTACATGCTCGCCGTGCGCCGCGTGGCCGATGCCATCCAGATGCGGGGGATCTTTCCGTGATGGGCTGCCCTGGATGAACCGGATGAGGCCGCCGCTGGTCCGCAAGCCAGCGGCGGCCACGTCTTTGTCAGGGGCTCGGTGGCTCGAGCCCAGCCTCTCGCGCCCGCCACACGAGCGCCTCCAGCCCCAGCCGGTAGCTGTGCCAGCCAAAGCCGCTGATCTGGCCCAGGCAGGCCGCGGCGACCACCGACGTCCGGCGGAACTCCTCGCGGGCGTGGATGTTGGACAGGTGCACCTCCACGGCCGGCAGGCTGACGCCGGCCAGGGCATCGCGGATGGCGTAGGAGGTGTGGCTGTAGGCGCCGGGGTTGATGACCAGGCCGCCGGCCCAGTCCGCCGCGTCGTGGATGGCATCGACGATGGCCCCTTCGTGGTTGGACTGGAGGGTGCGCAGCTCCACCCCTGCCTCGGCGGCCCACGCCTGGAGCCGGGCGTCGATCTCGGCCAGGGTCAGGCGCCCGTACACATCCGGCTCCCGTTTGCCCAGCAAGTTCAGGTTCGGCCCGTGGATGACCATCAGGCGCAGCGGTCCCTCTTCCGTCATGTCTCTCCCTCCCGCATCGTCTCCAGGACGGCCAGCACGTCCTCCCGCGGCACGGCGTCGCTCACGACCACGTCGCCCAGGTCGCGGGGGAGGACAAAGCGCAGGCGCCCCGCCTGGCGTTTCTTGTCGGTGCCCATGGCCTGCCAGACCTGCTCCGGGTCGTAGCCGCCATAGCCCGTGGGCAGCCCCAGGCGCCCGAGCACGGCGGCCACGCGGGGGGCCAGGCCCGGATCGCACAGTCCCAGCCGGGCGGCCAGGCGGGCAGAGGCCACGAGGCCGGTGGCCACCGCCGCGCCGTGGGGCAGCGCGTAGTTGCTCAATCGCTCCAGGGCGTGGCCAAAGGTATGTCCCAGGTTCAGGGTTGCCCGCACCCCGCGCTCGTAGGGGTCCGCCTGGACGACGGCCACCTTGACGTCGACGGCCCGGGCCACGATCCAGGGCAGGGGCGCCGGTCCGTGCTCCTCGATCTGCCGGAAGAGCAGCGGATCGCCGATGATGCCCGTCTTGACCGCCTCGGCCAGGCCGTTGGCCAGCTCGGCCGGGGGCAGGGTGCCCAGGGTTTCCACGTCGGCCACCACCAGGGACGGCTGTTTGAAGGCGCCCACCAGGTTCTTGCCCTGGGGCAGGTCGACGCCCACCTTGCCGCCCACGCTGGAATCGACCATGGCCAGCAGCGTGGTGGGCAGTTGCACCAGGGGCACGCCGCGCAGGTAGGTGGCGGCCGCCAGGCCGGTCACGTCGCCCACGACGCCGCCCCCCAGGGCCAGCACCACCCCCTGGCGGTCCAGGCCGGCCTCCACGAGGGCGCCGTACAGCTCCCGCAGCGTGTCCAGCGTCTTGTGTGCCTCGCCGTCGGGAATCTGGCAGACGGCGGGCGCGAAGCCCGCAGCCCGCAGGCCCGCCAGCAGCGCGGCACCGTGGAGGGCCATGACCGTGGGGTTGGTCACCACGGCCGCGTTGCCGGCCAGTCCGGCCTCGCGCAGCAGGGCGCCGGCCCGCGGCAGCAGGCCCCGTCCCAGGCGAATGCTGTAGTCGTTGCCCTCGCCCGCGGCCGGCATCGAGACCGGGATGGCCGTGGCCGCCGGCTCCCGGCCGCGGACCAGGGCCAACACCCGGTCCGCCACCTCGTCCACGCCCAGGCCGGTGGTGTCCACCTGGAGGGGGAACGCGCCATAGGCCGCCGCGCGCTCGGCCAGCAGCCGATCGATGGCCTGGCCGGCGTCGCCGGCCAGGAGCGGGCGCTCGTCGCCGCCTTCCACGCGGCGCCGGATCTCGTCGGGCGAGGCCTGCAGGCAGATGACGAGCCCGCTGGCGGCCAGGATCTCCCGGTTGTCGGCGGCCAGCAAGGCGCCGCCGCCCGTGGCGATGACCAGGCCTTGCCGCGCGGCCAGCTCCCGGCACAGGGCGGCCTCCAGGCGGCGAAACGTCGCCTCTCCCTCGTCGACAAATATGTCGTGGATGGAGCAGCCCGCCCGCGCCTCGATCTCGGCGTCCATGTCGACGAAGGGCCGGCCAAGGCGCCGGGCGAGCTCGCGGCCGGCGGCCGTCTTGCCCGTCCCCATAAAGCCGGTGATGACCAGGTTACTCAAATCGCCAGGGAACATTGTCCATCTCCAGGTCGGCCAGGCGCGCCCGGCGCAGGGCGGCCAGGCGCGGGCGCATCTCGTCCAGGCTGTCACCTCCCAGCTTTTCCACGAGGGCACCGGCCAGGACAAAGGCAACCATCGCCTCGCCCACGACGACGGCGCGGGGCACGGCGCAGATGTCCGAGCGTTCGTAGCGGGTGGCCGCCGGTTGCCCGCTGGCCAGATCCACCGAGCGCAACGGCGTCAGCGTGGTCGAGATGGGCTTCATGGCCGCCCGCAGCACCAGGGGCTGGCCCGTGGTCATACCGCCCTCCAGGCCGCCGGCGCGGTTCGCGGCGCGCAGCAGGCGGCCCTCCTCGACCAGGATCTCGTCGTGCACCTCGGTGCCCCGCCGGCCGGCGTTCTCGAAGGCCGGGCCCACCTCCACACCCTTGATGGCCGGGATGGAGCCCAGGGCGCCCAGCAGGAGGGCGTCCAGCTTGCGGTCCCAGTGGACGTGGCTGCCCAGGCCGGGCGGCAGGTCCAGGGCGACGACCTCAAAGACGCCGCCCAGGGTGTCGCGCTCGGCCATGGCCTGGCGAATGGCGGTGTGCATCGCTTCGGCGGCGGCGCCGTCGGGGCAGCGCACGTCGTTCTCCTCGGCGTGGGCAAAGCGCTCCGGGTAGGGCATGTCGTCGGGCAGCGCGGCCCGCACGGCGCCGATCTGCACGACGTAGCCGCCCACGCTCACGCCCAGTTCGGCCAGCAGGCGGCGGCAGATGGCGCCCACGGCCACGCGGGCGGCCGTCTCCCGGGCGCTGGCCCGCTCCAGCGACAGCCTCAGGTCGCGATAGCCGTACTTGACCGCCCCCACCAGGTCGGCGTGCCCGGGCCGGGGGATCGTCATGGGCTTGACGTCGCGCTCTCGCCAGTTGGCCCAATCCCGGTTCTCGATGCGCAGGGCGATGGGCGCGCCCGTGGTGCGGCCGTTCATTACGCCGCCCTCCAGTCGCGCCCGGTCGTCCTCGATGCGCATCCGCCCCCCACTGCCAAAGCCCTGCTGCCGCCGCCGCAACTGGGCGTCGATCTCGCCGGCAGCCAGAGGCAGCCCGGCAGGCATCCCCTCCAGGATGGCGGTCAATCCCGGGCCGTGGGATTCACCCGCGGTCAGAAATCGGAGCATGGCTTCCCTCCTCACGCCGGCACCAGCCGCACAAAGCGCCGCTTGCCCACCCGCAGCACCTGCCCCCGGGCGGCGACCACGGCCCCCACGTCGGCGACGGGGGCGCCGTCGAGGCTCACGCCGCCCTGCTCCACGAGCCGCCGGGCCTGGCTCTTGGTCCTGGCCAGGCCGGCGGCCACCAGCAGGTCGGCGATGGGCAGGGGATCCGCCAGGCCAAAGGCCGGCATCTCTTCCGGCGCCTCGCCCCTCTGGTGCACCCGCTCAAAGTGCCGGGCGGCGTCATCGGCCGCCTCGCTTCCGTGGAAGCAGTCCACGATCTCCCAGGCCAGTCGCTTCTTGGCCTCCATGGGGTGCATCCGCCCGGCGGCCACCTCGCCCTCGATCTCGGCCACCTGTGCCGGGGTCCAGCGGGTGACCAGGCGAAAGTACTGCCCCATGGCGCCGTCGGGCAGGCTCATGACCTTGCCGTACATCACCTCGGGCGGCTCATAAATGCCGATATAGTTGCCCATGCTCTTGGACATGCGCACCCGGCCGTCGGTGCCCACCAGGATGGGAAAGGTCAG
>JAAYZQ010000227.1 GCA_012514775.1 Anaerolineaceae bacterium | reverse complement strand
GCGGAGGCCAGGGCCAGGGCCCAGGGGCTGTTCACCCGGGCGCCAAAGGGCGAGTGGACCACCAGGCGCAGGTCGCCCACGGGGTCGGGGAACAGCTCGGCGATGATCGTCCGGTCCGACGATATGGCGCCCAGGACCTCCACCTGGTGCCGGACATAGTCCACGGCGTTGCGCGCCGAGGCCTCGTCCAGGGCATACTCCCGCCGCAGCCAGGCAACGACGTCGCCGGCCTCCGGCTCCGAGGCCAGGCGCCCGGCCAGCTCGCGGCGAAAGCGGCCGTAGATGCAGCCCAGGTGATAGTCGCGGCGCAGGGCGTCGCCCCGCCAGAAGGGCATGCGCGGCAGGTGGCCCGGCGCCGGGCTGACGATCACCCGGTCCTCGGTGACGTCCTGCACCCGCCAGGTGTTCGAGCCCAGGACAAAGACGTCGCCGGGGCGCGTCTCGAAGACAAACTCCTCGTCCAGCTCGCCCAGGCGCGTCTTGCGGTCGGGCAGGTAGGCGCCAAAGCTGCCGCGGTCGGGGATGGTGCCGCCGTTGCGCACGGCCAGCAGGCGGCTGCCGGGCAGCGCCGCCAGGCGGTCGTGCACCCGGTCCCAGGCGATGCGCGGCCGCAGCTCGCGAAAGGCGGCGCTGGGATAGCGGCCCGAGAGCATCTCCAGGACCGAGCGGTACAGCTCGGGGGTCAGGCGGTGGTAGGGATAGGCGCGGCGGATCAGGCTCAGGAGGGCGCCCGCCTCCCAATCCTGGACCGAGACCATGGCCACGATCTGCTGCGCCAGGACGTCGAGGCTGTTCTGGGGCGTCATGCCCGGCTCCACGTCGCCCTCGCGCATGGCCCGGGCGATGGCCGCCGCCTCCAGCAGGTCCTCCCGGTGCGTGGTAAAGATGCGCCCCACGCTCGTCTGGCCCACCAGGTGGCCCGAGCGGCCGACGCGCTGCAGGCCCTGGGCCACGCCCTTGGGCGACTGGAGCTGCACCACCAGGTCCACGGCGCCGATGTCGATGCCCAGCTCCAGGGAAGAGGTGCCCACCAGGGCGGGCAGGCGGCCCTCCTTGAGGGCCTCCTCGAGCTGCAGGCGGGCCTCGCGGCTGACGCTGCCGTGGTGGGCGCGGAAGGGACCGCCCACGGCGCCCGTCCCCTGGAAGCCGGCGCCCTTGACCGTCCCGTCGACGCCCAGCGCCGCGGCGTCGCGCTCGCCGCCGGCCTGCCGCGAAAGGTGGACCTCGTTCAGGCGGTCGGCGGCCCGCTCGGCCTGGCGGCGGCTGTTGGCAAAGATGAGCGTCGTGCGGTGGGCCTCCACCAGGTCCAGCACGCGGGGGATGACCGCCGGCCAGATGCTGCCCCCCGGCAGTTGGTCGAAATCGTCCACGGCCGTCACCACCCTCAGGTCCATGGGCTTGATCATGCCGGCGTCGACGATGGTCACGGGGCGGGGCGCCGAGGGCGGGGTCTCGAAGCCGCCCAGGAAGCGGGCGACCTCGTCCAGGGGGCGCTGGGTGGCCGACAGGCCGATGCGCTGCACGGCATGGCCGGCCAGCTCGGCGACGCGCTCCAGCGAGACGGCCAGGTGCACGCCCCGCTTGTTGCTCACCAGGGTGTGGATCTCGTCGACGATGACGGTGCGCAGGGTGCGGAACATGCCCCGCGCCACGGGGCTGGTCAGGATCAGGTACAACGACTCCGGGGTGGTGATGAGAACCTGCGGTGGGTGCTTGGCCATGCGCTGCCGGGCCGACTGGGGCGTGTCGCCGGTGCGCACCAGGACGTCCAGGCGCGGCAGGGCCTGGCCCAGCTCTTCGCCGGCGCGGCGGATGCCGGCCAGGGGCACGCGCAGGTTGCGCTCCACGTCGTTGTTCAGCGCCTTGAGGGGCGAGATGTACAGCAGGCGCACCCCCTCCTGGAACTCGTCCGCGCCGTCTTCCGGTGGCGCCGCCATCTCGCGATAGATCTGGTCGATGCCCCACAGGAAGGCGGCCAGGGTCTTGCCCGAGCCGGTGGGCGACAGGATGAGGGTGTGCTCGCCGCGCTGGATGGCCGGCCAGCCCAGGGCCTGGGGCGGCGTCGGCTCGCCCAGGGCCGCCCGGAACCAGGCCTGCACCGCCGGCAAAAAGGCCGCCAGCGCCTCGCCCCCTGTTCCCTGGCCGTCCCCTGGTTCCCCGTCCCGGCTCACGATTCTTCCTTCTCCTGCCAGCCGTCCCGCGGCCGCAGCGCCACGGCCGCGGCGGGCACCCAGCCGCTGGCGCCGCGGCGGTTGGTGCACCACAGCCAGCCGCTCTCCTCGCGGGTCACGATAAGCTCGTCGCCCGCCTGGACGGCCAGCTCCACGGCGTCGTAATCGCGGCGGGCGACCATCTTTTCGCCCTGGCGCTCCAGGTAGGCGACGGGCACCCAGCCGCTTTTGCCATCGCGGCTCGTGCCCCACAGCCAGCCCGGATGCTCGCCCTCCCGCCCCACGGCGGCCAGCTCCTCGCCGGCGCGCAGGCGGATGGGGTCGGCGTAGCTGGGCCGGTGGGCGACGATGGCCCGCCCGGTGGTTGACGTTTCGACGGTTGCTCTCATCGGTCCTGCTCCTACAACGTGGCGGATCCGGGTAGGATCCGCAAACCGCTCCCGCGCCGCGGCCCGGCGCGACATTCTATTCTAGCACGGGACGTGGTCCGCGTCAAACGCTCAAATGTTCTGGTTCATGTCATTTTACGGCCAAAACATGTCAGTTCGTGGCAGGAAAGGGGACGGCAGGATCTGGCGATCCTGCCGGAGCCTTCCAGGGACCTGTCCTCCGGAGTCCCCGACTTGTCGGGGTAGGCTTGCAGGGAGAGGGCTTGGCCCCCGACAAGTCGGGGAGTCCGGGATGCGTACGGCTGGGGAGTCCCCGACTCGTCGGGGTAGGCTTGCAGGGAGAGGGCTTGGCCCCCGGCAAGTCGGGGAGTCCGGGATGCGCACGGCTGGGGAGTCCCCCCTGGCCCGGACGGCCACCCTGGCACCGGCCGCCAGGGCAGGTGGGACGGGCGACTTGTCTGGGCAGTCTTGCAGGGAGAGGGCTTGGCCCCCGACAAGTCGGGGAGTCCGGGATGCGCACGGCTGGGGAGTCCTCGACTCGTCGGGGTAGGCTTGCAGGGGGAGGGCTTGGCCCCCGACAAGTCGAGGAGTCCGGGATGCGCACGGCTGGGGAGTCCCCGACTTGTCGGGGTAGGCTTGCAGGGAGAGGGCTTGGCCCCCGACAAGTCGGGGAGTCCGGGATGCGCACGGCTGGGGAGTCCCCGACTTGTCGGGGTAGGCTTGCAGGGAGAGGGCTTGGCCCCCGACAAGTCGGGGAGTCCGGGATGCGCACGGCTGGGGAGTCCCCGACTTGTCG
>JAAYZQ010000226.1 GCA_012514775.1 Anaerolineaceae bacterium | reverse complement strand
TTCTGGAAGCAGGCGTAGCGATGGATGGCCGGGCGTGGGCGGGGGTGACCTCCCCCGCCCACGCCCGCATACCGGGGCTGCGGCGGGGCCGGCCCGCTCTGTCCCGCGGCGCTATCCGGTTGACAGGGGTCGACGTGCTGCCTATACTGGGCCGCACTCGAGGCTGGCATACCGCGAGAGATTGCGACGCTCTCCGTGCGTGTGTCTCCGTCCTTCGGTAGCGGCCGGAAGGGGGTACGAACTGCGCGCTCCGGCGTCGGCCCAAGACGCCCTGGCGCTCGATGCATGCGCTCCCCAGCATGGCCGGTTGCTGCCGAACCCTCAGCGCCCGAGCGCGGAGAGAGGAGGTGCCCCGCCCATTCCCCCGATCCCGACCCGTTATGGCCGGCCAGCGAGCGCATTCGTCTGGCCCTCTACACATGATTGAGAGGGATAGCATGCACAGCCTTTCGCGCCGTGAGTTCGTTCGTCTGTCTTCTCTGACCGCTGCCGCCACGGTGGCCGCCGCCTGCTCGCAGCCGGCCGCGCCCACCGAGCCCGCCCCGGTCTCCTCCGGGTCCACCCCGGCCGCACCGGCGACTGCGCCGTCGAGCGGGGGAGGGCGCCATTCCGAGGCCCCGGCGCTCGCCGAGCAAGTGGCCGCCGGCAGTCTGCCGCCGGTCGAAGAGCGCCTCCCGCAGAACCCTGTGGTCATGCCCGTCGTCGAGGAGATCGGCCAGTACGGCGGCATCTGGCACCGCAACGCGGTGAGCGTTTCCGACGTCCCCGCCGCCGGACGCCTGACGAACGAGGGGTATCTCCGCTGGAACGCCGACGCCTCGGCCATGATCAACAACCTGGCCGTGTCCTACGAGGTGAACGAGGACGCCAGCGCGTACACCTTCCATCTCCCCGCCGGGATGAAGTGGTCGGACGGCGAGCCGTTCACGGCCGATGATGTCCTCTATTGGTATGAGGACGTCCTGCTGAACACCGACCTCACCCCCACCATCGGGCCGAACTTCCGGGATCCGGTGAACGGTGAGCCGATGGGCGTGGAAAAGGTCGACGATCAGACCGTCGTGTTCCGGTTCGCGACCCCGTTCGGGCTGTTCCTGGAGATCGTCGGTGGCACCGGCCTCGACGCCCCCAAGCACTATATGACCCAGTTCCACCCCACCCACACGCCGATCGCCGACTTGCAGCCCCAGATCGAGGCGGCCGGGTTCACGAACTGGTGGGAGCTGTACGGCAACAAGAACACGTGGCAGAACCCGGAAAAGCCGGTCATCTGGGCCTGGGTGCCCACCCGGGTGCCGCCCGAGGTGCCGTCGGTGTGGGAGAGGAACCCCTACTACTGGAAGGTCGATCCCGAGGGGAACCAGCTCCCGTACATCGACTCGCTGCAGATCGATATCGTGGAGAACGCTGACCTGGTGAACCTCCGGGCCGTGGCCGGTGAGATCGACATGCAGCTGCGCCACATCCTCTGGTCGAACTACCCGCTGTTCATCGAGAACGCCGAGCAGGGCGACTACCGGGTGCTGCAGTGGCCCTCGGCGGAGGGCGCCAACACGGGCCTCATGCTGAACCAGAGCCACAAGGACCCCGTGCTGCGCGAGCTCTTCCAGACCAAGGATTTCCGTGTCGCGCTCTCGATCGGGATCAACCGCGACGAGATCCACCAGTTGGCCTACCAGGGCTTTGGCGAGCCGCGCCAGGCCGCGCTGATCCCCCAGTCGCCCTACTACAAGGACGAGTACCCGACCAAGTGGGCGGAGTACGATCCGGAGACCGCCAACGAGCTGCTGGACGGCATCGGCCTGACGGCCACGGACGACGAAGGTTTCCGGCTGCGTCCCGACGGCGAGCCCCTGACCATCAATATCGAGTACTCGCCGGTGTTCGGCCCGTGGCGCGATACGGTGGCGATGATCTGCGCGCAGTGGGCGGAGATCGGGATCCGCGGTGTGCCGACGGAAGAGGACCGTTCGCTCTTTACCACGCGTGGGGCGGCGAACGAGCACGACGCCAGCATCTGGACCATCGACCGCTGCGCGACCCCGCTGGGGAACCCGCACTGGTGGCACCCGCACACCGGGGGGTACGGCTGGGCCGAGCAGTACGCCATCTGGTACAACACCCGGGGCGAGCAGGGCGAGGAGCCGCCGGAGGACATCCGTCGGATGTTCGACCTGTACGACCAGATGAAGGGGGCCACCCTCGACCAGCTGCCCGGCCTGGCCGAGCAGTACTTTGATCACTGGTCCGACAACCTGTGGGTGATCGGCACGGTCGGGAATCTGCCCGCCCTCGTGGTGGTCAAGAACAGCTTCCGCAACGTGCCGGAAGAGGCCGTGTCCGACGTGCGTCAGAACACGCCGGGCAACACGGCTCCCGAGCAGTACTTTTGGAAGCAAGCCTAGGATAAAGGCCCCGGGGGGCGGCTCGGACGCCCCCCGGGGCACCGCGACCCTGAAGAGGAGGTGCCCACGGCTCACAGACCGGCGGGTGTATGATAGCGTAACGTCGATAGTTAGCATCCATGTCCTCTGGCATCAGCACGACACCCAAGGAAGGGAGCATCATGGCTAACGTATCTCGACGTGAGTTCCTGCGCCTGTCTGCACTGACGGCGGCCGCCAGCGTTGCCGTCGCTTGTGGCCAGCCGCCCGCCCCCCAGCCAGCCGAGCCCGTCTCGGCTGCCCAGCCCACCAGCGCCCCGGAGCCCTCCGGCGGCGAACCGGCGGCTGAGGCGCGCTTTGCCGAGGCCCCTGGGCTGGCCGAGCAGGTGGCGTCCGGCGCCCTCCCGCCCATCGAGGAGCGCTTGCCGGTTGATCCTCGGGTCATCCCCGTGGTGGAGGAGATCGGGCAGTACGGCGGCGTGTGGCATCGCTGCGCGGTGGGCCCGGGGGACGCCGGCATCATCAACAGCCGCCTGTCGTACGAGGCCCTCGTGCGCTGGAACGACGATGGCTCGGGCGTGCTCCCCAACGTGTGCAAGTCGTTCGAAATCAACGACGACGCCACCGAGTTCGTCTTTTTCCTACGCGAGGGGATGAAGTGGTCGGACGGCGAGCCGTTCACGGCCGACGACATCATGTTCTACTTTGTCGATGACCTGTCCAACACCGATCGCAACCCGACGTTCCCGAAGCGCTACCGCGACCCGATGAACGACGAGAACATGGTCTGCGAGAAGCTGGATGACTATTCGTTCAAGGCCACGTTCCAGAGCCCTTATGGCCTGTTCATCCAGATGCTGGCGGGCCCCGGCGCGCTCGATTGGACGGTGCGGCCGCGGCACTATCTCGAGCAATTCCACCCGACGTATGCCGACGCGGCGGAGCTGGACGCCAAGATCAAGGCCGCCAACTTTACGAACTGGTGGGAGTTGTACGGCAACCGGGCCGACTGGCAGAACCCTGAGATCCCGCACATCTGGCCGTGGCTGCCCACGCGCGTGCCGCCCGACGTGCCGGTGGTGTGCGAGCGCAATCCGTACTACTGGAAGGTGGACCCCGAGGGCAACCAGCTCCCGTACATCGACGCGGTGCATTTCGACATCGTCGAGAACGCCGACCTCCTGAACATGAAGGCCGTGGCCGGCGAGATCGACTGCCAGT
>JAAYZQ010000225.1 GCA_012514775.1 Anaerolineaceae bacterium | reverse complement strand
TCGTAGTGGGCGATTCATCGCCCAGGAGCCGCGCTGAAGCGCGTACTACGAACGGGATCTCCGGGTTCGTAGTGGGCGATTCATCGCCCAGGAGCCGCGCTGAAGCGCGCACTACGAACGGGATCTCCGGGTTCGTAGTGGGCGATTCATCGCCCAGGAGCCGCGCTGAAGCGCGCACTACAAACGGGATCTGGGATAGGATGGTAGCGACTTATGTATGGAGGTGGTGATGTCAGACAATGAGCTCTGGGAAGCGCCAATCCCGGACAACGAGGAAGAACAGAGCGACGACGCCCGGTGGAAAAGCCCGGTCTTTGAAGACGAGTCGCTTCCCGACGAGATCCCCCAGGAGCTCCTGGTGAGCCTCGACGCGCAGGAGGACGAAGCGGAAGAGGATCTGGCCGAGCTGGATCACTACGATACCCAGCACACCGACGGCCACACCTACGACGTATCCGTCGCCAACGATCAGGGGCTGACCTATACCCCGCCCACCGACCCGCCCGTGATGCCAAGCATGGATGACCGGGAGGGTATCGACATCGCCGCCGGCTTTGGTTTGAGCATGGAAGACTCGGACCCCGACGTGGAGATCCTGCCGGAAAGGATCGACAACAACGATCTCGACCTGGAAGAGGACGTCTACGAGGCGATCCGCTTTAACAGCGAGACGCAGAATCTGACGGATGTGCGAGTGCGGGCGGGGAACGGCGTCGTGGCCCTCTTTGGCACCGTGCCCGACGACCAGGATATGGAGCGGCTCGTGGACCTCGTCGAAGACATGGAAGGGGTCGAGCGCGTGCTGAACCGCCTGGTGGTCGAGGAAGAAGAGGAGAGCGTAGAAGAGTAGGGCCGCTCCTCAACGCGGCGCCACGACAAGAAAATCCGAGCCCCTGGGCCACCTGGGGCTCGTAACCGACGGGATCTGTGCCCGTCGTTTTGGCATGCCTCATTCCCGCGGGATGCTACCGGGCCATTGCAAAATGTGACAACATGTGCTACAATGACGTGGAACGATAACTGAGCGGGGGACCAGAACATTCCCCTGGTTGTGACAGAGCGCTGCTGCCTTGTCCGGGAGGTATAGGATGCCATGGGTGTCCTCGTGCCCGCCCATTTGGGCCGGGCAACCGCAGGACTGCGCCGGCGCAGCGCTGCCAAGATGCCTCCCCGGTCCCCACGCAGCCTGGAGGAGGCATTGGACGACTTGACCCGCCACACTGCCACAATGCGTGCTGCCCAGGCGCCCCGGCTCGAGGGCGCAGCGGCCGGCGATACAGCCTGTTCTCAAGACAGTTCGGAGGCGCGGCAACGTTTCAGCACCTTGTCCGCCCAACGCCCGGAATCCGGCGATCCCGCGCTGTCTTCTGCCATAGAGGGCAGAACCCCGGAAGAGTGGAACGACGAGCTACTGGTGGCCTACGAAGAGCTGCAGGCCGCGCAGGACGAGCTCTGCAAACAGAACGAGGAGCTGCAGTCGGCTCGCCTGGAGCTGGAAGCCGAACGGCAGCGCTACATGGAGCTGTTCGACTCGGCGCCGGATGGCTACCTTGTGACCGACGGTCGTGGGGTGGTCCAGGCGGCAAACCGCCAGGCGGCCACGCTGCTGGACGCGCCGCAGCAGTCCCTCTCGGGCAAGCCCCTGGCGAACTATGTGGAACACGAGTACCGCGACGAGCTGCACAGGCTTTTGCAGCGGTTGCGCGAAGGAGAACAAAACGTTCCGCAGCGGGCCGAGCTGTGCCTGCGGCCACACAGCGGCAAACCGTTCGACGCGTCGGTCACCGTGGCCACTGTCCAGGGGTCCGACGGCCAGCCGGGAGAGGCCGGGCTGCGCTGGCTCATCCGCGACATCACCGACCGAAAAAGGGTAGAGGCGGAGCTGTATCGCAGCCAGCAAGAGTTCCGCGCCCTGGTGGAACACGCGCCCGACATCATCGCCCGCTTCGATCGGGAGTTGCGCTATCGTTACGTGAATCCCGCGGGCGAAGAGGTCTACCACGTGCCGCGGGAGCAGTTGCTCGACAAGACGATTCACGAGCTGGGGATGCCCGAGGAAGTCGGCGCCGCCCTGGAAAAAGAGATGCGGGCCGTCTTTGAGAGCGGGGAGCAGAGAACGGTTCAGCTCACGTTCCAGGCCAAAGGGAACGAGTATCACTACGAGACCCGCCTGGCTCCCGAGTTTGCCCCTGACGGCACGGTGCAGTCGCTGCTGGCGGTGGGCCGCAACGTGACCGATCGGGTGCGAGGCATGCACGAGCTGGAGCTGCAGCGGGCTCGGCTCCGGGCAGTCATCGAGAATGCACCGGTGGCCATCATGGTCGCCGACGAGCAAGCGCGCATCGTCCTGGCCAACCCGGCCGTGACCAGCGTCTTTGGCCAGCAGCCCCCCTATGGCGAGCCCTTTACCAGGCGCACCGACCTCGGCCTGCTACACCCCGACGGGACTCCCTACGAGGCACACGAGTTGCCCCTCGTCCGGACAGTGTTCGAAGGCCAGATCCTGCGCGACCTGGAGATGATCCTGGTCCTACCCGATGGACAGCGCCGCAGCATCCTGGCCAATTCAGCCCCCATCGCCGACGAGATAAAGATCACGGGAGCCATTGCCATCTTCCAGGACATCACCGAGCGCGAACAAACCCACGAGATCTTGCAGCGCTATACACAACGGCTCCAGTTGCTGCGCGAAGTAGACCAGGGTATCCTGGCCGCCCGCTCGGCGGAAGAGATTGCCGAAAAGGCATTGCCGCGAGCCCGGCAAGTGCTCCCTTGCCGCCGGGCCAGCGTCGCCATCTTTGATTTTGAGACCGGCAAGGCCAGGCTGCTGGGCGTAGACAGCGCGACTGAAACGGCCATGGGCCAGGGCCAGGAGCTTTTGCTGGAGGGAAGCTGGCCCATAAGGCAGTTGGCCAGGGGAGAAGTGTACGCGGGCAGCGATGCCTGCGCCGTGGCAAACGAGTCTCTTCTCGCCCGGAAGCTCTGCGAAGAAGGGATCCACGCCTTTGCTTGCGTGCCACTCCTGGCGGAGGGCAGGTTGCTTGGCACGCTGAACCTGGGCCTGGAGAGCAGGACGCCCCTGACCCCCGACCAACTGGAGGTCGCCGGGCAGTTGGCCGATGCCCTGGCCATCGGCATTCAGCAGGCGCGCCTGCACGAGGAGGTCAAGCGCCGGGCCCAGGACCTGGAGATCAGCGTGGCCAGGCGCACGGCCGCCCTCCAGGCCAGCGAGGCGCGGTTCCGAACCGTCTTTGAGGACTCGGCCACGGGTATCGCGCTCCTCGATTTTGAGGGGCGGATCATCGCCACCAACCCCGCTCTCCAGCGGATGCTCGACTATTCGGCGCGAGAGCTGCTGGCCAGGACGTTCGACGAGCTGACCCATCCTGAGGACGTTGCGCCGGGCCATGCCCTCTACGAGGAGCTGATGGCCGGCAAGCGAGCCCACTATCATATCGAGAAGCGCTACATCCGCCGCGATGGGAGTATCGTCTGGGTGCGGCCCAACGTGTCGCTCGTGCGCCGCACTCGTGGCGGGCCCCAGTACGCAATCAAGACCGTCGAAGACATCACGGAACAGAAAAAGACCCAAGAGGCATTGATACAGGCCGAGAAGCTGACTATCGCGGGCCAGTTGGGTGCCTCCATGGCCCACGAGATCAACAACCCCTTGCAGGCCGTCATCGGCTGCCTGGGCCTGGCCGAAGAGAGCCTGAGCGAGGGCGGCGACGCGGGCCTGTACCTGCGCATCGCCCGAGAGGAGCTGCGCCGCGCAGCGCGCATCGTCGCCCAGCTCCGGGACCTGCACCGCCGCTCCAGCCCCGAGGAGCAAGTGCCCGTCGATCTGAACGAGGTCCTGGACCAGGTGCTTGTCCTGGTCCGCAAGCAGATGGAGACCCGGGGGGTGGAAGTCACGTGGGAGAGAGCGGATGAGCTGCCCCGCGTGATGGCAGTGCCCGACCGGATCAGGCAGGTGTTCTTGAACGTCGTGTTGAACGCGGCCGACGCCATGCCCGAGGGCGGGCGCCTGGAAATCCAGATGGAGCGGGTGTCCGAGCCTGGCGGCGTGCGGGCGTCCTTTGCCGACACCGGCATCGGCATTGGACCCCAGGAGATAAAAGAGATCTGGGAGCCGTTCCACAGCACCAAGCCAGAAGGGCTGGGACTGGGTATGTTTATTGTGCGTCGCATCGTCACGGAGCACAAGGGGGACATCCAGATCGAAAGTGAGGTGGGCAAGGGCACGACGGTCACCGTCTGGCTGCCCCTGCGGCAAGGAAACGCGATCCAGAGACCCCAACCAGGCGCGGGCCCTTTGGCCCAAGAGGAGGAGGTGTAGCGATGGTAGAGCCTATGCGCACACTCGTTGTTGACGACGAAGATGGCGTTCGCTTCTTTTTGACCGAGACGTTGCAGCGAGCGGGGCATCTCGTGGTCAGCGTGCCCAGGGGAGAGGACGCCCTGGACCGCCTTCGCGACGACCGCTTTGACCTGGTCCTTCTCGACCTGCAGCTCGGTGGCCGAGTCGACGGGCTTCGCGTCCTCGAGTCGATCCGTTGGCGCTGGCCGATGACCATCGTTATCATCCTCACCGGGCATGCCAGCCTCAATTCGGCCCTGAACGCCATCCGCGAAGGCGTCGACGGGTATCTGATCAAGCCCGTGGAGCCCGAAGACGTCCGCCAGGCAGTGCAGGATGCCGTCGAGCGGCGCAGGCTCCTGGCCGAAGGAAGGCAACAAGCACACGAGGACCGCCGGCTGCAGTTGGGCCCCTTCACCCTCGACCTGGAAAAGCACGTGGCCCTGCTCGAAAACGCGCCCCTGGACCTGACGCCCCGGGAGTTTACCCTCCTGGCCCACATGATCCAGAACGCGCCACAGGTGCTGACGCCCGAGGAACTGGTCCAGGTTGTGCGGCAGTACGAGCCGGAACACGTGTACGAAGCCCGCGAGATCATCAAGTGGTACATCCACCGCTTGCGGCAAAAGGTGGAGCCCGAGCCATCCAGCCCGCGCTACATCGTCAACATCCGCGGTGTGGGCTATCGGCTGGAGGCCTAGCACCCTTTCGCCCAAACGGCGACCAACGCAATCCCAACGACGCCAAACCGAACCCAAAGGCAGCCCAACCGGCTCTCGCCGGCCACGGCTGCCTTTTTGTGATATAATTGTTATAAATTTGCGTATACCGATGGTCTACACTGAAGGAGATGGGAATGAAGAAACGAATCACGCTCGTCGCCGCGGCTGCCCTGCTCTTGTCGGGCCTGGCAGTGGCGATGGCGGGCCTTGAAACCAGGGCCCAGGCCGCACAGGAGTGGGAGTATCGCTGGGAGGTGCGCGACGATGGCACGAGCCAGGTGTGGCGGCGCCCGGCGGGCGACGCGGACGGGGGCTGGATGGCGGCCGGAACCGTGCCCCAGGAAATCGTGGAGATCACCGGCAGTGACCTTGAGCCCGGCGTGGCAATTGCCCGCACCCCCCAGGCCCTCTTTTACACGGGGGACGCCGGCCGGCAGTGGCAGCAGATGGCGGGGCTGCCCGACTGGCCTACGGCCGTGGCCCTGGGCCGGGAACGGGCGGGCCTCATCTACCTGGGCACGCTGACCGGCGGCGTGTATCGCAGCCTCGACGCAGGCGCGACCTGGCAGCCGCTGCCCTGGGACCTGGACATGATGGCCGGAACCTTTGTGGAGGTCACGGCCCTGGCCGTCCATCCCCAGGACGACGACATCGTCTACGCCGCCGCCGGCCATTGGCTGGGGAGCACGGATCAGCGGTTCACCCCGGCCGGCATCGCCATGAGCATGGACGCCGGGCAGAGCTGGGAGGCGTTCCACCGGGCCGGCCTGGACGAGGCGCGCGTCATCGGCCTGGAACCGGATGCGGAGGAGCCCCTGCGGGTCCTCGTCACGACGGGGCAGGAGGGCTCTCAATGGCTGACCATGGAGGGAGCTGCCCTCCCCGGGTGGAGCCTGAGCGCCGGGAGGCCGGCGGAAAGCGCCCTGGCCCCCGTGCCCGCGCAGCAGGCGGAACGGGCCGGCCCGCAGGCGGCGTTGCAGGGAGATCTGCGAGAGACGCTGGGCTGGCTGCTGGTGAGCCTGGGGGCGATTGCGATCCTCGGGGTTAGCCTGCGATGGGCCTGGCTCTCGCAAAGCTGCCCGCCCCGCTGTATGGGGCAGTAGGAAAGACATGCGGGTCCGCCGGCGGCCGTTTCTGGCACTCCAACGTAATACAAACCTTGCTCAACCAAGGCCAAAAGCAGTTCTAACCGGACTCGTCTGTTACGTGCGGCTTTTTGCGATACAATAGGCGCAGCGAGCGAGCCCCAGCAAAGAGGCAATGATTGTCCTCCGGGGTACAGGGAACAAAAACGGCCGTTTGAAAGGAGAGGACATGATTGATAAACCGCTGCCCCGGAGCAGCGGCATTGGTAGAGCCGCCAAGCGAGAGCGAGGCAGCGCGCATAGCGGGCGACGCGTGCCACCGCCCCGCGTCGGGACGCCCCCGACCGGCTCATTCTCCTCCGATGACGGTGGTTCGGTCGCCCCACAACCAGGAGGCGAACCTCGGCTGCCTGGCTCTACCTCCAACGAAATGCCAACTCTGTCAACCAAACCCATCCCCTGGGCTAACCCGCTCCATCCGCTCTGCCACGGCATTTCTGTTAAGATGTGGAGAGCGGAGTTGATTCTGACCGCGGCGGTTCGCTGCGCCTTGCTGCAGGAGGAAGGACAGGCGCCATGAGACAACGTATCTTGATTGTAGACGACGAGGCGCGGGTCCTCCTCATACTGCACGATACCCTGCAGAGGCTGGGTAGCAGCTTTGAAGTGGTGACCGCGCAGAGCGGCTCCGAAGCCTTGAAGGAAGCCAGGAAAGCAGCCTTTGACCTGGTGATAACCGACCTACGCATGCCCGGCATGGATGGCGTCGAGCTCACGCGAGCGCTAAAGGCCATGCACCCGGACGTGAACGTTGTCTGGATCACCGCCTATGGCTGCCACAAAGCGTCTGAGGAGTCGGCCAGGCTTGGGGTCTTTCGCTGCCTGGACAAGCCCCTGGAGATCAAACAGATCCGCCAGGTAGCGCAAGAAGCGCTGAACGCCGAGAGAATTTACGGGGAGTAGGAGGGCAAAAGTGCGCTTGGAAGGGAAGAGAATCGCGGTTCTCGCAGAGGACAATTTCGAAGATCTGGAGTTGTGGTACCCACTCATCCGTATGCGGGAAGAGGGTGCCGACGTGTCGGTGGTAGGTATGAGGGGCGTGGAGACGTATCACGGCAAACACGGGCTCCCCGTGGAGGTCGACGTGGCTGCCCAGGACGTGTCCGGCGACGAGTTCGACGCCGTCATCATCCCGGGCGGCTATGCCCCCGACCGCATGCGACGCCACAAGGCGATGCTGGACCTGGTGCGCAGGGTCGATCAGCGCGGCGGCGTGGTCGCCATGATTTGCCACGCCGGCTGGGTTCCCATCTCGGCTGGCATCGTCAGGGGCAGGCAGGTCACCTCGGTGTCCGCCATTCGCGACGATCTACAGAACGCGGGGGCGAACTGGGTGGACCAGGAGGTGGTGGTGGACGAGAACCTCATCAGCTCGCGCTACCCGGACGACCTGCCCGCTTTTTGCCGTGCCATCATTGCCGCCCTGGTGTAGGCGGCGTGAAGGCGCCCATCGATTTGGCAACCTCGGAGTGGTGACGCATGGAACAGAAGGGTAACGTCGCGGTGGCACCAGAGAATTCTGTTCTGTTCCGTAGGCAATGCGCCACAACTGCAAAAGAGAGGTAAAAGATATGATCCGCGTACTCCTGGTAAACGAGATCCCGTTGACGTGCAACGCCATTGCCTCCGTGTTGGAAGAAGAGGCTGACATGACCGTCGTCGGTTGTGCTCATACGCCAGAGGAGGCGCTGGTCCTGGGTGCCGGGTGCGACGTCGCGCTGGTAAACACCGATCTCGGCCGCGCACGCGCACTCGAGCTGGTTTACACGTTAAAGGAGGCGGCCCCGAAAGCCCAGGTGCTGGTATTGGGCCTCACCGAATCAAGGGAGCAGGTGCTCCAGTTTGTACAGGCGGGCGTGACGGGCTACGTCCTGGCCGACGATTCCGTGGACGATATGATCCTGCGCATCCGTTCGGCCTGCGAGGGCCACGCCCTCGTGTCACCCAAGATCGCAGGCGCCCTGATGCGCCGCCTCAGCGAGCTGGCCCGGCAAGCCACACAACCGATGGCAGCCGCGGGAACCAACGGCGATGGGGGCCAGGAATTGACCCCACGAGAGCTGGAGATTTTGCATCTCATCGCCGAAGGAATGAGCAATCGCCAGATTGCGGAGGAGCTGGTCATCGAAGTCGGCACGGTCAAGAACCACGTTCACAATATCCTGCAAAAACTTGAGGTGAACAGCCGAGAAGATGCAGCGGCGTATCTGGCTTTACGACAACCCATGGAGTAGAGTACCCTCTTTCCCGGCTCCAGCTCTTGCGCTGACATCCGGACTGCACCCAGGGGACCGTGACCCGGCTCAAGGAGGAGGCGGGAACGACGTTTGGAAGCAAGAGGCGCACAGGCCAATTCTCGTACTGTGACGGAGGCCAGCATGGACTACAAGGCCACAGAGCCAGCAAATGACCAGCGACAGCAAGAGCTGCCCCGCGCCCACAGGATAGCTGTAGTAGGCGCGGGCCAGGTGGGCTCTACCTTTGCCTACGCGCTCCTCACCAGCGGGCTCGTCGGCGAGCTGGTCCTGATCGACGTGAACCGCAGCCGGGCCGAGGGCGAGGCCATGGATCTCAGCCACGCCGTGCCCCTGTCGAACCCGATGCGCATCTGGGCCGGCGACTATGCCGATTGCGCCGGGGCCGACGTGACAGTGATCTCGGCCGGAACGGCCCAGCGGCCCGGGGAGGCACGGCTGGAGCTGTTGAAACGGAACGCCAAGATCTTTCGGGACATTGTCCCGCACATCGTCGAGCACAACCGCACGGGCATCTTGCTCATCGCTACCAACCCCGTGGACATCCTGAGTTATGTCGCGTGGAAGGAATCGGGCCTGCCCGCCGCGCGCGTCATCGGCTCGGGCACGGTGTTGGACACGGCCCGCTTCCGCTACCTGTTGGGCCAGCACCTGGGGGTCGACTCCCGCAACGTGCACGCCCACATCATCGGCGAGCACGGCGACAGCGAAGTGCCGGTGTGGAGCATGGCCAACATCACGGGGATTGGGCTAGAGAGCTACTGCCGGAACCACGGCTGCGATCTGGGGCCCGAGGCCCGCGAAGACATCTTTGCCCGGACGCGGGAT
>JAAYZQ010000224.1 GCA_012514775.1 Anaerolineaceae bacterium | reverse complement strand
TCTACGCGGACCAGGCGGCCCTGCGGCGCCGGGCCGTGGAAGCTGCAAGAGGAGGAGTCGATGCGTTTTCTGGCCTGGCACGTAGACCACTTCAAGTGTCGCATCACGGAGCGGGGGCGTTCGCCCGTGGTCGAGGAATACGACGATCCGGAGACAGAGACCGGCGAGGCCCTGCTGGTGTTGGTCAGCGTGGAAAGACAGGACGAGGCGGCGCCGGAGAGTGTGGCCAAGAAGGCCGCGGCCGAGATCGTGGCGCACGCCGGCCAACTCAAGGTGCGGACGGTCGTCTTGCACCCCTTTGCCCACCTGTTCGCCCAACTGAGCCAGCCGGCCGTGGCAGTGCAGGTGCTCGAGGCAGTTGAGGATGGCTTGCGCGGCAGGGGGCTGGACGTCATACGCACCCCGTTCGGTTGGTTCAACACCCTGGACGTTCAGGCCAAAGGACATCCCCTGTCGCGGATAGCCCGGATCGTCGGCCCGCAAGAGGCTGACGAATGAGTGAGAGGTTGGTTCATGCCCGCGGCCCTGGCAATTGTCTCGTTTCCGTCCCGGCGCTGGCGGCGGCCGCCACCGGGCGGCAACCCGCTGATCGGAGGGCTTGCGGCCAGGCCGGCGGGCGAACCCCACGCTGTAGGAGGTAATGGCGTGCAAGATCACGGCTCGCACGAAAAAGGGCACGGCGACGAGGGTGCCGAGAATCTGAAACAAGCCGCCGGTGCCCACGCGGCCCGCCACGGCCCGCAGCGCGACGAGCCGCTGGAGCACGAGGCGATGGATCACGCCCTGCACGGGCGGGACGTCGACGGCGAGGGGCGCGGCAAACACGATGGCCATGAGGGCGACGAGGGGCATGGCGGCCACGGCGCCCACGTGGATCACACCGGCCACGAGGAGATGTTCCGCCGGCGCTTCTGGGTCTCGCTCCTGCTGTCTATCCCGGTCCTGATCTACAGCCCCGCCCTCCAGGAGTGGCTGGGATTCACCGCGCCCGCGTTCCCGGGCAGCGACTGGATCGCGCCCGTGTTTTCGGTTATCGTCTTCATCTACGGTGGCCTTCCCTTCCTGCAGATGGCCGTGCCCGAGCTGCGCAACCGGGAGCCGGGGATGATGACCCTCATATCCCTGGCCATCACCGTGGCCTTTGTCTACAGCGTGGCCGCCCTGTTCTTGCCGGGCCAGATGGGCTTTTTCTGGGAGCTGGTGACCCTCATCGACATCATGCTCCTGGGCCACTGGATCGAGATGCGCAGCGTGCGGCAGGCCTCCGGCGCCCTGGGCGAGCTGGCACGGCTGATGCCCGACACGGCCGAGCGCCTGCTGCCCGACGGGCGAACGGAGGAGGTGCCGGTGAGCAGGCTGCGCCAGGGCGACGTGGTCCTGGTCCGCCCCGGCGCCAGCGTGCCGGCCGACGGGGAGGTGGTGGAGGGCGAGTCGGAGGCCGACGAATCGATGATCACCGGCGAGTCCAGGCCGGTGGACAAGCGTCCTGGCGACCGGGCCATCGGCGGGACGATCAACGGCGACGGCAGCCTGAGGGTCAAGGTGACGGCCACGGGCGACCAGACGGCTTTGGCCGGCATCATGCGCCTCGTGGAGCAGGCGCAGCAGAGCAAATCGCGGACGCAGGTGCTGGCCGACCGTGCGGCCGGCTGGCTGTTCTACGTCGCCCTGGGTGTGGCGGCCATCACCGCCGTGGCCTGGATCATGGCCGTGGGATTTAACGTGGACGTCATCGCTCGTGTGGCAACGGTGCTGGTCATCGCCTGTCCCCATGCCCTGGGGCTGGCCGTGCCCCTCGTCGTGGCTATCACCACGTCCCTGTCGGCGCGCAACGGCATCCTGGTCCGCGACCGGCTGGCGTTGGAGCGAGTGCGCGACGTCGACACGGTCATCCTGGACAAGACCGGCACGCTGACCGAGGGCCGGTTTGGCGTCGTGGGCATGGCCACGGCCGACGGCCTGCCCGAGGAGGAGGCCCTGGCCCTGACGGCGGCCGTGGAGGGCGACTCGGAGCACACCATCGCCCGGGGGATCCGCCGGGCCGCCGAGGAGCGCGGGCTGTCGCTGCCGTCCGTCACCGGCTTTGAGGCCCTCAAGGGGCGGGGGGTGCGCGCCAGTCGCAACGGCAGCTCGGTCCACGTCGGCGGCCCCCGCCTGCTGGAGATGCTGGAGCTGGAGCGGCCGGAGCCCCTGGCACAGTTCGCGGAGGAGGCCGGCGCCAAAGGGCAGAGCGTCGTCTATCTCGTCCAGGACGAGGCGGTGACGGCCTCCTTTGCCCTGGCCGACGTGATCCGTCCCGAGAGCCGGCAGGCGGTGGAGCGCCTGCGCGACATGGGCATCGAGGTGGCCATGCTCACCGGCGACAGCGAGACCGTGGCCCGGGCCGTGGCCCGGGAGCTGGGCATCGGCACCTACTTTGCCGAGGTGCTGCCCGAGCACAAGGACGAGAAGGTCCAGGAATTGCAGGACCAGGGCAAGCGGGTGGCCATGGTGGGCGACGGCGTGAACGATGCCCCGGCCCTGATCCGGGCCGACGTGGGCATCGCCATCGGCAGCGGCACCGACGTGGCCGTCGAGTCGGCGGGGATCATCCTGGTGCAGAGCAACCCTCTGGACGTCGTCAAGGCCATCGACCTGAGTCGGGCCAGCTACCGCAAGATGATCCAGAACCTGTGGTGGGCCGCCGGCTACAACATCGTGGCGCTGCCTCTGGCGGCCGGGATCCTGGCGCCCGTGGGCATCCTGTTGTCGCCGGCGGTGGGCGCGCTGCTCATGTCGCTGAGCACGGTCATCGTGGCGGTCAATGCCCAACTGCTGCGACGGCACAAGATCGATCTGTAGACGAGGAGAACGATGGAGATGATGAATGTGGGCCTGCTGGTCCTTCTGGCTCTTTTCCTGTTCGTGTTGGTGGTCGCCGGGATCGTCTTTGCCGGCGTGTGGTACATGAGGCGCGGGCCGGGGCTCAACATGGGCGGCCCCCCAACGCCGCCCGACACGGATAATGACCCGCTGCAGGTGCTTCGGCGGCGCTACGCCCAGGGTGAGATCAGCCGCGAGGAGTACGAGCGGATGCGAGAGGAACTACGCTGAGGCCAGAACCTCCTGGAAGAACTGCCTGCCCAGCCGGGCGGTGTGATAGGGGTTGCGGGGACGGACCTCGAAAACGGCCATCCCCCGAAAGTCAAGGGCGCGCAGGGTCCGGGCCAGCAGATGCCAATCGCCGGCGGGGATCCTGCCGGTGCCCGGCGTGTAGTGGTCCCGCAGGGAGTGGGGCATCTCGGCCTCGCCCGGCAGGCCCATGTCCTGAAGGTGGAGGTGGATGATGCGCGGGCCCAGGGCGTCGAGAAAGTCGCACAGGGGGGCGTCGGTGAGATAGACGTGCCCCACGTCGAGACAGACGTGGAGACCTTCCACGGCGCCGATGGCCGCGGCGAGAAAGGGCAACTGGCCGTTTTCCAGGGCCACGCGCACGCCGCGCTCGGCGGCATAGGCGACCACGTCGCGGCAGAGGGGCGCGTCCAGGCGACGGGTACCCTCCTGGAAGAACTCGTCCGAGTGCGTCACCAGCACGTTGGCCCCCAGCTCGGCGGCGGCGTCCACCTGGGCCGCCTGGGCGGCAAACCCGCGCACCAGGGCGGAATGGAGGCTGACGGGCACTCCGGCCAGCGCCTTCACCAGGCGGCCGCGCATGGCCGGGCTGTACAGATCCGGCTCGCCGGGCCAGTGGGGCCACATCTCGATGCCATAGCCCTGGGCCCGCACCGCGGCAAGCTCGCTCTCCAGGTCGCCGGGCCCGGCATAGTGGCTGAAATTCCAGAGGCTGATGGCATACGTGACGTTCACGACCCCTCCCGCGGCCCCCTGGCGGGGCGCCGACATCGTCAACCGGCCAGGGCGCCGTGGCGCTCCAGCTCGTCGACCACCCAATCCAGGTCCAGCTCGTGCAGCCTGGCCCGTCCCGGCAGGCCGCTCTCGGGGTCCCAACCCATGGCGGCATAGTAGAGGGCCCGGTCGCGCTGCCAGGCGTCCATGTCCACCCGCCAGCCATCGGTCGGGCCGCCCACCAGCGGCTCGACCATGCGCGCCGGCAGAACGTCGTGGCGGGCATCCAGGCCCTCGCGGGCGTTAAAGGCGCGCATGAGCTGGATGCGCCGCTCGCCTACGAGCATCAGCTCCCACAGGGTCGTCTGCCAGCCGGTGATGGCGCGCACCGCCGCCACGATGTCCTCGCCGTCAAAGAACCAGGCGTTGGCGAAACAGAAGGCGCACAGCTCCAGGCTGTCCAGCAGGCTCATGTAGCGCTGGGTGATGGTCGCCAGTCGCACCTTCAGGGGCCCGGTTGCATCCACCGGGGCGGTGCCCAGGATGCCCAGGGCGCGCATGCGCTCCTGGAACGAATCGGGCATGTCGGGCAGCAGGAAGGCGTCGTGCTCGGTGCACATGTGGTCGGCGCCGTAGGGGTTGACGGCATAGACCACCGGCAGCGAGCCCTTGGCCCGGGCCATGTGTGCCGGATAGGGCTGGCCCTTGGTGTGGATCGCCAGGGCAGCGGCTTCGGGGCCCCAGGCCTGCCCGGCGCGCAGCGGGCCCTCGGCCAGCAGGTCCCCCAGGCCCTCCCGCCGGGCAATCATCTCCACCAGGCGGACCAGCATCTCGCCGTCGCCAAAGCGCAGAGTCAGGCCGCCGGTCTGTTGCGGGCCGATGAGCCCCTGTTCGTAACAGTCCATGGCCCAGGCGATCATGGCCCCCGTGGTGATGACGTCGAGGGTGTAGCGGTTGCACAGCTCGTTGGCCTTGCACACCGCCGCCAGGTCCGAGACGCCGGTGTAGGCGCCCAGCGCGGCCAGTCCCTCGTACTCGGGGCCGCCGTATTGGGGATCGATCTCGTAAGGCTCGTGGGCGGCGATGACCTGTTTACAGCGCACAGCGCAGGCGTAGCAGGTGGTGCTGCCGTGGCCGAGGGCCTGGTGCATGGCTTCGCCGTCGATGGCGGCGGCTCCCTCAAAGACACCGCTGCGAAAGTTGCGGGTGGGCAGCCCGCCGCCCGCGCTGGTGGCGGCCACAAAGCCGGCCGTGCCCCGGCTGCCAAGAAGCTGGCTGCCGCCGTTGGCCTTGATACGCTCCGGCACGGAGCGGGCCAGAGCTTGCAGCGCCGCCGGGTCGTGGACCTGCACCTTGCCGCGACCGCGGACGGCGATGGCTTTGAGGTTCTTGGCGCCCATGACGGCGCCCATGCCCGTGCGCCCGTTAAAGTGGTGCAGCTCGTTGACGATGGCGGCATAACGCACCAGGTTCTCACCGCCCGGGCCGATCTGTGCGACGCGAACGCGGGCGTCGGCCAGCTCCTCCCGGATGCGCGCCTGGGCCGGGCCGGTGTCCAGGCCCCACAGGTGGCCGGCGGGCCGGATCTCGGCCTGCCCATCGTGGACCCAGAGGTAGACCGGCTCGG
>JAAYZQ010000223.1 GCA_012514775.1 Anaerolineaceae bacterium | reverse complement strand
GTGGAAGGCCTTTTTCCGCGGGCAGGTGGTCCTCGGCATCGTCGTCGGCACCGTGGTCTGGATCCTCATGACTATCGTCGGCCTGCCCAACGCGGGGCTGATGGGCATCGTTGCGGGGCTCCTGGAGGTGGTGCCCACCTTCGGCCCCGTCCTGGCCACCATCCCGGCCGTGCTCATCGCCTTCTTTATCGGCTCGGTCTACCTGCCGCTGAGCAACTTCTGGTTCGCCGTCCTCGTCCTGGGCCTCTATGTCCTCATCCAGCAGGTGGAGAACGCCTACCTGGTGCCGCGCATCATGGGCCGGCGCATGCAGCTTCACCCCGTGATCATCTTCATCGGCGTGTTGGCCGGCGGCTTCCTGGCCGGCACCCTGGGGGTGCTCCTGGCCGCCCCGGTCATTGGCACCGTGCGCGTCGTGCTGCGCTACACGTACGCCAAGCTCCTGGACCAGGAGCCCTTTCCCTATCCCCGCGAGGCGCGCGAGCTGGGCGAACTCTACCCGGGAGAGATTGACGCCATCCTGTTCGACCTGGACGGAACTCTCATCGAGGCCGACGAGGACGCCGTACGTTCCCTGGCCGACCGCCTGTCGAGCGTCCGCTGGCTGCTCCGCAGGCGAGATCCGGCCCTGGTGGCCCGGCGGATGATCATGGCCTGGGAGAGCCCGGCCAACAGCTTCCTGTCGTTTCTGGAGCGGGTGGGCCTGGACGATGGCGTGCTGGACCTGGGGGACCGGCTATACCGGCTGCGGGCGCTGGAGACACCCCACAACTTTCACGCCGTGGAAGGCGTGGTGGACACGCTACGCGACCTGAGCAGGCGCTACAACCTGGCCCTGGTGACCACGCGCAGCCGCCTCCATGCCCAGGCCTTTGTGCGGCAGCACCACCTGGACGGCCTGATCCAGGTCATCGTCGGGCGGGAAGACACCTGGCGCCTGAAGGCCCACGCCAGCTCGGTCCGCTGCGCCGCCGAGAAGCTGGGCGTGCCCCTCGAGCGCTGCCTGGTGGTCGGCGACTCGGTGGCCGACGTTCAGGCCGCCCGCACGGCGGGCGCCCGCGCCGCCGGCGTCCTCACCGGCTTTGGCAGCCGGGCCGACCTGGAGCGGGCAGGCGCCGACCTGATCTTTGATTCGGTGTGCGAACTCAAAGACTGGATGTAACCACCCGGTACGCGCCGGCCGGCTCGCTCTCCCGTGGCGCGAGTCCAAGCTTGACAAACAGCCAGGGGCAGACAAAGGCGGTCACCCAGCCCAGCAGCACGTAGCGCAAGATGCGCGCCACCGCCTCGGCCAGGTAGGGCATCTCGGCGGGCAGGAGCAGCTTGGGCCCGGCATAGACCGCGACGACGATGACCAGGCCCAGGACCAGGCGCGCCAGCCGCCGCCCCAAAGACCCCCCGACGTCAAAGCGAACCCAGGCCCGCTCCATGATCAGGCCCAGGCCCATGCCGATGAGGGCGCTGGCCGGCGTGAGGGCACCCTCGGCAGGGTACAGGCCCTCGGTGTCGGCCGGGTGCAAGAGGATGAGGACCAGGGGCAGGGCCACGGCCAGGGCGGCCTGCAGCCCGGCCGGCTGCCGGACCAGCCAGGGCTCGACGCGAGGCGCCGCCCAGAAAAAGAGGAACAGCACCGCCAGGCCGATGACCCAGCCGCCGACGAGATCCTGGGGAAAGTGGACGCCCAGGAACATCCGCGACAGGCTGATCATGAGCATGAGCAGGATGGCGACGATGGTCCAGAGCCGCCGGCGAAGCTGGAGGGCCAGGTAGCCCCAGTTGGTCACGGCGCTCTGGGAATGGCCGCTGGGAAAGGACGGGCTCGTCTCGGGCCAGCGCACCCGCAGGCGCGCATCCGCCGGGCGGGGGACGTCAAAGAGGTGTTTGACGGTGCTGTTGACCCAGACGGACAGCATCGACACGTAGGCCAGGCCGATGCCCGCCCTGCGGCTCACGCACCAGTAGACGACGGGCAGCAGGAACAGGTAGAACTCTTCGTTGCCCAGGATGGTGAAAAGGCGAAAGATCGCTTCCAGCCAGTCCGCGCCAAAGGACTGCAGCCAGACGAGGAACTCGGTGCCCGGTGGGACCAGAGATTCCAGCCACTCTCCCATTCTTTCCTCCCTGAAAGGGGGGTGCCTGCGGTGGCCTATTCCCCCCGGCTGGCGCGCACCAGGGCATCGAACAGGCGCTGGTGGCGGGCGTCGTCCGCGGCCAGCTCCTCCGGGTGCCACTGCACGCCGATGGCAAAGGGATGATCCCGGACCTCTACTGCCTCGACGACGCCGTCGGGGGCGACGGCGGCCAGCTCCAGGGCCGGCGCCAGGTCCTTGACGGACTGGTGGTGGAGGCTGTTCACCTCCAGGGCCGAGGCGTCCAGCATCCGGGCCAGGTTCGTGCCGTCGACCAGCGTCACGCCGTGGGCCAGCAGGTTGCGCGGAAAGCCCGGATACCAGTCGTGGCGGCTGGCGCCGGGGCACTGGGCGCCGATGTCCTGGTAGAGGCTGCCGCCCAGGGCCACGTTCATCACCTGCACCCCACGGCAGATGCCCAACACCGGCTTGCCCTCTTCCACGGCCCAGCGGGCCAGGGGCAACTCGGTCGCGTCGCGCTCGGGCGAGATGGACCGGCAGCGTTCGTGGATGGCCTCGCGAAAGTGGCCGGGGTGAATGTCTTCGCCGCCGGGCAGCAACAGCCCGTCCAGCCGCTCGTAGACGGTGCGCAGCAGGGTCCTGTCTTCCAGGTGCGGGATGAGGAGCGGGAGCCCTCCGGCCTGGACCACGGCCTGGATGTAGGTCCTGTTCTGGGCCAGGCGCGAAGCGCGGTGTGCCCCGGCCGGCGCGAGGGAGAGGGTGGTGAGGCCAATGGTGGGCGTGCGGTTGCCGGGCATGGGGTGGGACCTATCTCAGGGGCTGACGGTGGGCGAGACGGGCTCGGTGGGCGAGATGGCTTCCGTCGGCTCTATCGTCGGCGTCCGCGAGGGAGCAGACGTTGGCGCCGCCGGCGGCTCGGGCGTGAACTCTACGGTGG
>JAAYZQ010000222.1 GCA_012514775.1 Anaerolineaceae bacterium | reverse complement strand
GTACGATCCGGTCCAACGTCTTTGGTTGAAAACGCGATCGTGTTTGTCGTAATCGCTAGAAGACGGGTGGCGTCAGCACCCAAAGAGCGAGCATCGGACCGTCCCCTGGATTCTCCAGGCGATGTTTTACCGTCGAACGAAAATGGATGCTATCGCCCGGCGCGAGGTCATGGACGGTGTCGCCGATCCACAGGCGCAATGTACCCTCCAGGACGTAGGCAAACTCTTCGCCGGGATGAGAACGGTATTCGTCAGCTGGCAGTGCCCCCGCCACCGGCTGTATCTGCACCAACATGCACTCGATCTTGCGGTCGGGATAGTTGGCGGAGAGGAGGGAGTAGACCATGAAGGAGCCTTCGAAGTGAAAGACTTCCCGGCTGTCCTTGCGCACCACCTTGGCCCCGGTGATGACCCTGGGAAAAAAGTGGGCGACCTTGACATTGAGGGCCTGGGCGATGGCGTACAACATGGAGATGGACGGCACGGCCTGGTTTCTCTCCACCTGGGAGAGAAAGCCCGGCGTGCAGCCAGCGCGCTCGGCCGCTTCCTCGAGCGTCAGGCGCCGTTCCAATCGGAGCTGTCGTATTTGCGGTCCCAGGACCTGAATTGTAGTCTCCATTCAGAAATTATAGCATGGCTTCACTTCCTTGTCAAGGGGTTGCCCGCCGGTTCAGAAGAATCGGCAAAATTGGGGGGTTGACAAGGTGCCGCCCGAGTAGTATAATCGCCAACTCGGACCAGGATGGTCCAGCTACTCACCTCACAGCCTGTCCTCGCGCAGTCGGGCATGCCGGGCAGAAGAGCGAGCCCGGGCGGAGCCCTTGTCGAATTCGGACCCCGCCAGACGACTAGATCTCGCACGCCCGCAACCGGACGACGGACATCGCCGGGCACGTGCCTGGTGCGCTGAAAGCCCCGCCGGCGGCTGGAACGCCGGCCGCCGCGAGGCCTGGAGGACAGAGCTTGACTGTGAAACGAGACGGAGGTGTGAATGGCTGAATGGAGCCCCACCATAGGGCAGGGGATGGCCCCGCCGAGAACCAAGCGCGAGTTCAGCGTTCGAGACGAGCACGTCTACAACCGGGTAGGGCCGGTGCGCTGGATCCTGTCGCACCTGCTGCGCTATCCGAACTTGATGGCCAGCTTTCTCCTGGCTGCATCGCTGACCAACGTTCTCTTTGCCGCGATCCCGCGGCTGACCGGCCTGGCCTTTGACGAGGTCTTGGCGCCCGATCCCGACCCGACGCGCCTCATCCCCCTCGTCCTGGCGATCCTGGGCCTGGCCCTGGTGCGTGGAGTCCTGGACCTGACCAACGCGTGGTCGGTGGAGACGCTGGGGCAGCGCATGGAGCGCGACGCCCGCGAAGAGCTGTACATCAGCCTGCTGGGCAAGAGCCAGGCCTTTCACAACCGGCAGCGCGCCGGCGACATCATGGCCCGGGCCACCAACGACGTGCGCCAGCTCAACCCGATGATGAACCCCGGCGTGTCGCTGCTCATCGAGTCCATCATCGGCATCGCCGCCCCGCTGGTCTTTATCGCCTTTCTGCGCGCCGAGCTGCTGGTGGCCCCGGTCCTGTTTGTGCTCGTCTACGTCGTGGCCCTGCGCCGCTACGTCCGGCAGCTCAACCCCGTGGCCGGCGAGCAGCAGTGGCGCTTTGGCGAGATGAACGCCGGGCTGACCGAGACCATCACCGGCATCGAGCTCGTCAAGGCCGCGGCCCAGGAAGCACAGGAAAGAGAAAAGTTTGTGAAAAACGCCCGCCGCGTGCGCGACCTCTTTGTCAAGCAGGGCGAGATCGAGGCGCGCTACCTGCCGCTCCTGCTGCTGGGCTTTGCCCTGACAGGGGCCTTTGCCCACGGGCTGTGGCTGCTGTCGCAGGGGCAGTTGACCATCGGCGAGCTGGTGGCCTACATGGGGCTGATGGGCGTCCTGCGCTTTCCGGCGTTCATCAACATCTTTACCTTCGTGCTGGTACAGATGGGCATCGCCGGCGCGGGCCGCATCCTGGACCTGATGAAAGAAGAGACCGAGCTGGACGAGAACAAGGACGGCTACGCGGCGCCCATGCGCGGCGAGATCGTGTTCGACCACGTGACCTTTCGCCTCAACGGCGACCCCGATGGGCCGCCGGTGCTGTCGGACCTCTCGTTTCGGGCCGCCCCCGGCGAGACCATCGCCATCGTCGGCCAGACCGGGTCGGGCAAGACGACGCTGGTCAAGCTGGTCAACCGCACCTACGACGCGAGCGAGGGCCGGGTCCTCATCGACGGCGTGGACGTTCGCGACTGGAACATGGACTCGCTGCGATCGCAGATATCGACCATCGAGCAAGACATCTTCTTGTTCTCGCGGCCCATCGACGAGAACATTGCCTTTGGCCTGGGCCAGCAGGTGAGTGAGGAGGCCGTCGAGGCCGCCGCGCGGGCAGCCCAGGCCCACGACTTTGTCACCGGCTTTGCCACCGGCTACAAGACGGTCATCGGCGAGCGCGGCGTGACGCTCTCGGGCGGGCAGCGGCAGCGCCTGGCCATCGCCCGTGCCCTGCTTACCGACCCGCGCATCCTGATCCTGGACGACTCCACGAGCGCCATCGACAGCGCCACGGAAGACCAGATTCAGCAGGCCATCAGCCGGGTGCAGGAGGGGCGCACCACGCTGCTCATCACCCACCGCCTGTCGCAGATCCGGCGCGCGGATCGGATCCTGGTGCTCTATCGCAACGGCATCGCCGACCAGGGCACGCACGAGGAGCTGATGGAGCGCTGCGAGCTGTACCGGCGCATCTTCTCGCGCTATGACTAGGTCTTGAGGAGGGACATATGGGTTTTATCTGTGAAGGTTTGGACGCCGAGGCGTACGACCGCGAGTATACAGACCGAGAACTGCTAAAAAGAATCATCGGCTACTTCCGGCCCCATCTGCGGGCCATGATCCTGGTGGCCGCGCTCATCGTGCTCAATGCGGTCATGGACGCGGCGTTCCCATTTCTCATCGCCCGCAGCCTTGACCGCCTGCAGGGCGCCGCCGACCTGGGCCAGACCATCTGGCAGCGCACCGCCTGGCTCATCGGGCTCATCTTTCTCTCGGGCGCGCTGTCGTGGACGTTCAACTACTTCCGGCAAAGGTACACGGCGCGCACCGTTGGTGACGTGGTTCTCCGGCTGCGCCGGGACGCCTTTGATGCCGTGCTGGCGCGTGACCTGTCGTTCTACGACCAGTTCTCCACGGGCCGCATCGTCAGCCGCGTGACGTCGGACACGCAGGATTTTTCCAACGTGGTGACGCTGACGCTGAACCTGTTGAGCCAGGTGTTGATCGTGGCCATTGTCGTCGGCTTGCTGGTCTGGATCAACCTGCGCCTGGCGCTCATCGCCCTCGTCATCGCTCCCGTGGTCGTCGTCGTGGCCCTGGCCTTCCGCCGCATCGCCCGGCGGGCGACGACGCAGGCGCGGCGCGCGCTGGCCGAGGTGAACGCCAACGTGCAAGAGTCGGTCATGGGCATCAGCGTCGCCAAGAACTTTCGCCAGGAGCAGCGCATCTATGACGAGTTCCGGCCGGTGAATGCCCAGACCTACCG
>JAAYZQ010000221.1 GCA_012514775.1 Anaerolineaceae bacterium | reverse complement strand
GCGACACGCACGGGCTCCTCAGACCCGATCTGGTGCAGGCATTGGACGGTTGCGCGCTCATCGTCCACGCCGGCGACGTGGGCAGCGCCGAGGTGCTGCGTGGGCTGCGGGAGGTCGCGCCCGTCGTCGCCGTGCGGGGAAACGTGGATCGCGGCCCGTGGGTCCGGCAGTTGCGCCGCACCGAGGTGGTGGAGGTCGGAGGGGCCATGCTGTACGTGATCCACGACCTGGCCGACATGGACCTGGACCCCGTCGCGGCCGGGTTTCAGGCAGTGATCAGCGGGCACACCCACAAGCCGGGCAGCCACCGGGATCGGGGCGTGCTGTACGTCAACCCCGGCAGCGCCGGCCCCCGCCGCTTCAGGGGACCCGTCTCGGCGGCGCTGCTCCACGTTGGCGACGAGGACGTGAAGGTAGAGTGGATCGAGCTGCCCGGCTGAGACGGGCCCGGAAGGTGACAGGGTGGATGGCAACGGAACCCATGGAACCAGGACCGGCGAGGTGCCGGCCCGGGGCAGGCCGATGACCGCTCCTGCCGTGGAAGCGAGAAGGGGGTTGGTCCGGGCCTTGACCTTTGTCCCGGTGGCCCGTCGCGGCACATTGGTCGAGCGCGTTTGTCAGGCTTTTGCCCTGCCCCTGGACAGCATTCACGGCCCGGCCCATTGGCTGCGGGTTCGGGAAAACGGCCTGCGCCTGGCCGAGCTGACCGGCGCGGACCCCGCCGTGGTCGAGTTGTTCGCCCTCTTTCACGACTCCAAGCGCGAGAACGACCACGGCGATCCAGGCCACGGCCGGCGAGCGGCCGAGTTTCTCAAGACGCTCCGCGAGCCGCTGGACTATATCGCCGACGATGATTTCGAGCACCTGCTGTTCGCCTGCACGCACCACACGGCAGGCTGGACAGAGGCAGAGCTGACGGTGCAAGCCTGCTGGGACGCGGACCGCCTGGATCTGGGGCGCGTGGGCATTCGCCCGGTCCCCGATCGGCTGTGCACGCCTGCCGCCCGGGAGCCAGGCCTGCTGGCCTGGGCCTACGCCCGGAGCCGCTCGGACAGAGAAATGGGCAACGGAGAGCAAACGTGACCGACACGATGCGGATGGTTTTGACGGTAAACGGGACGGAGCGCGAGGTCGAGGTTGGCCCGGAGACCACCCTGGCCGACCTGCTGCGCGACGAGCTGGGGCTCACCGGCACCAAGATCGGCTGCGGAGATGGGCTGTGCGGCTCTTGCGTGGTGCTCCTCGACGGCAAGGCAGTGCGCGCCTGCGTCTATCCGGCGCGCAGGGCCGCCGGCAAGAGCGTGCTGACCATCGAAGGCCTGGCCGCCACCTGGGGCCGGCCGGGCGAGCTGCATCCCCTGCAAAAGGCCTTTATCGAGCATGGCGCCGTGCAGTGCGGTTTTTGCACGCCCGGCCTGATCATGGCCGCCGCCGCCCTGTGGACGAGGATGGTCGCGTCGGGGCAAGAGCCCACCGAGGCCGAGATCCGCAAGGCATTGGCGCGCAACGCCTGCCGCTGCACGGGCTATGCCAGCGTGCTGCGCAGCGTGCAGTCGGCCATCCACGAGTATCACACGGGCCGGCCGCTGCCCCCGCTTCAGCCCGAGACGACCCCACCGCTGCGGGTTATCGGCCACTCGTTTCCGCGTCCCGACGCCGTGGACAAGGTCACCGGCGCGGCGCGGTTCACCGACGACTATACCTTTGCGGGCATGCTCCACGGCGCCACGCTGCGGGCAGCCAGGCCCCACGCCCGCATCCTGTCCATCGACACGCAGCAAGCCGCCGCCCTGCCGGGCGTCCGCGCCGTGCTGACCCACCGGGACGTGCCCGGCCGCAACCGGCACGGGCTGGTGTTCCCCGATTGGCCGGTCCTGTGCGAAGAGGGCGGCAAGGTGCGCTACCTGGGCGACGCCGTGGCCATCGTCGCCGCCGAGACGCCCGAGATTGCCCGCCAGGCGCTGGAGCTCGTCCGTGTCGAGTACGAGCCGCTGCCGGTGGTGGCCAGCGCCGAGGATGCGCTCCGGCCCGATGCCGCCCTCGTCCACGAGGAGTGGCCCAGCGGCAACCTGTTGGAGCACATCAAGGTGCGCCACGGCGACGTGGAGGAGGGTTTTCGCCAGGCCGACGTCGTCGTCCAGGGCGAATACCAAACCCCGGCCTACGATCACCTCTTCATGGAGCCGGAATGTAGCATCGGCGTGCCGGCCGGCTACGACGCGGACCACCCAAAGCTCACCGTCTATGTCGGGTCGCAGATCCCCTACGCCGACCGGGCCCAGATAGCCGCCGCCCTGAACCTGCCGGAAGTGAAGGTGCGGGTGCGGGGCACCCTCATCGGCGGCGGCTTTGGCGGCAAAGAGGACGTCATGGGCCAGATCCACGCCGCCCTGCTGGCCCAGGCTACGGGCTGCCCGGTCAAGATCCTGTACGACCGCGACGAGTCGCTCCTGGCCCACCCCAAGCGCCACGCCACCGTCATCCGCATCAGGACGGGCGCCCGGCGCGACGGCCGCCTGACCGCCGTCCAGGCCGAGCTGGTGGGCGACGCGGGGGCCTATGCCAGCCTGTCCACCAAGGTGCTGACCCGGGCGACCACGCACGCCACCGGCCCCTACGAGGTGCCCAATGCCCGCATCGACTGCTATGCCATGTACACCAACAATCCGCCGGCCGGCGCCTTTCGCGGCTTTGGCGTCACCCAATCGGCCTTTGCCGTGGAGAGCAACATGGACATGCTGGCCCGCGAGCTGGGCATGGATCCCTTCGAGCTGCGGCGGCTGAACGCCCTGCGTGTGGGGTCCACCACCGCCACGGGCCAGGTCCTGCACGAGTCGGCCGGCCTCGTCGAGTGCCTGGACTGGGTGGAAGAGCGCGTCCGCCAGTTGCCGGTTCCGCCGGCAGGCAGCGACGGCGCCGGGCTCAAGATTGCCTGGGGCATCGCCGCGGCCTACAAGAACACCGGCCTGGGCGGCGGCGCCGACGACGCCGCGGGGGCCGAGGTCGAGATCTATCGCGACGGCGTCGTCGAGGTCCGCGCCAGCTCGGCCGACCTGGGCCAGGGTCTGTCGACGGTAGTGGCCCAGTGCGCCGCCGAGGAGCTGGGCCTGCCCTTCGACCGGGTGCGGGTCCTGCTGTCCGACACCGACCTCTGTCCCGATGGCGGGCCGACCACGGCCAGCCGCCAGACGTATATCACCGGCAACGCCACGCGCCACGCCGCCGCGGCCATGCGCGAGCGCCTGGCCCGTGTGGCGGCCGAGCAGTGGGACGTGGCGCCCGGCGACATTCGCTTCGAGGAGGGCGAGCTGCGGACCGGCGAGCGGCGCGTACCTTTTGCCACCGCCGCGGGCTGGCTCCTGGACGAGGGGCACGAGCCCGTCGTGGCCTACCGCTACCAGGCGCCCCGGACCGAACCCCTGGGCACGGGCGGCGACATGCATTTCGCCTTTGGTTACGGCGTCCAGGCAGCCCAGGTCGCCGTGGATCGGGAGACCGGCAAGGTTCGCGTGCTGCGCGTCGTGGCGGCGGCCGATGGCGGCCGCGCCCTCAATCCCCTGGCCTTTCGCGGGCAGATCGAGGGCGGCATCGTCATGGGCATCGGCACGGCCTTGAGCGAAGAGTACCGGGTTGAGGATGGCATTCCCCTGACAAGGCGCTGGTCCGATTACCAGAGCCCCCTCATGGCCGACATGCCCGAAATGGAAGTTCACATCGTCGAACACCCGACTGCCGAGGGCCCGTACGGGGCCAAAGGCATCGGCGAATTGCCCTCCATTCCAACGGCGCCGGCTATCTGTAATGCGATTTGCAATGCAACTGGGGTAAGATTGTACCGGCTGCCTGCCAGGCTGGAGCCACACAAAAAGACAGACTAGGGGCCCGCCCGGAGGACGTTGGACAGACGGCCGTTCTGTCCTCCGGGGCCAGGCTGACAGCTTGTAAATACAGGCAGTGTGGGACAGACCGCCGGTCTGTCCTTCCGGGGCACGCTGACAGCCTGCCGTACAGGGAAGGATTGCGGTCGGATATGCCGGCTGCTGGTTTCGACTGCGAGGAGGTGCAGTATGAAAAGGAAGACGCCTGACATCGGTGGTGGACGCCTGGTGCCGGCCTCGGCCATGGCAGGCCACGCCGGAAGCCGTAGCGAGATAGAAAGCCCGATGGGCCCCGGCTGGCTGATGGCCAGCCAGGGAGGGGGATCCGGCCAGAAACCGAAAGAGACCGCCCGCGTGCAGCGCCGGCGGCGCACCAGCACGGAGCCCAGGGAGCGCGCCCAGGCCCCGCGGCGCGAAAGGCCCAGCGCCCCGCGCCCGACGCCCACGTCGGGAGGCGGAGGCACCGGCGGATTCGGCGGCACGGGCGGTACCGGGGGCGGGGGATTGTTCGGAGGCGGAAGCGGCACGGGCAGCACCGGCGTGCCGGGCCAGTCGCTGCTGCGCAACCTGCCCCTTGGCGGCCGCAGCATGTGGCTGATCCTCGGGCTTCTGGTCGTCGTCTGCATCTGCGGCTTCCTGGCCATGAGCCTCCTGGGAGGCGGTGGAGGCGGATCGGGTGACGGCGGGCTGGGGGGCCTCGCCCCGTTCCCGGAGGCCACGCAGCCCCAGGCCTTTGCGACGCCCGTCCGGCCCGTGGCAACGGCCACCCGGTTCGCCCCCGCGCCCGCGGCGGCGTCGGGAGAAGGCCAGAACTGGCTGGTGATGCTCTACCAGGATGCCGACGACAAGATCCTGGAGCAGGACATCTACCTCGACCTCAACGAGGCCGAGCGCGCCGGATCGAGTGAGCGGGTGCAGATCGTGACCCAGTTGGACCGCTACATGGGCGGCTACACGGCAGACGGCAACTGGCATTCGACCAAGCGCTTCCACGTCAGTTATGACCAGGATCTCGGCCGCCTGGGTTCACAAGAGCTCGCCGACCTGGGTGAGGTGAACATGGCGGACGGCGCCTCGCTGGTCGACTTTGTGACGTGGGCCGTGGAGAACTTTCCGGCCGACAAACACGTGCTCATCCTCTCGGATCATGGCATGGGCTGGCCCGGCGGTTGGAGCGATCCGGCACCCGGCGGCCGCGGAGAGAGCGGCATCCCCCTGGCGGATGCCATCCCCGGCGACCATCTATACCTGATGGAGATGGACCAGGCGCTGGAAGAGATCCGGGCCCGGACGGGGCTGGATCAGTTCGAGATGGTGGGCCTGGATGCCTGCTTGATGGGCCACGTGGAGGTGCTGACCGCCCTGGCACCCCACGCCCGCTACGCCGTGGTCTCGCAGGAGACAGAGCCGGCCCTTGGCTGGGCCTACACCAGCTTCTTGCAAGCGCTGCTTCAGAACCCCGACGCCGACGGCGCCGAGCTCAGCCGGCTCATCGTCGACAGCTACATCGAAGGAGACCAGCGCATCGTGGACGATCAGGCCCGCGCCGAATTCCTGCGGCAAGGCTCGCCCCTGGGCGGGCTCTTTGGCGGCTTTGCCCAGGCGTCGCCCGCGCAGTTGGTGCAGCAGATGGGCGCCGGCAGCACGCTAACGGCCGTCGACCTCTCGGCGATGCCCGGCCTGATGGGCAGCCTCAACGACCTGTCCTACGTCCTGCAGGGCACCAACCAGTCGGCCCTGGCCCGCGCCCGGACCTATGCCCTGTCGTTCACGAGCGTCTTTGGCAGCCAGGTGCCGCCTTCCTACTTTGACCTGGGCAACCTGGTGCAGTTGTTCAAGGAGCACACGGGCGACTCGCAGGTGGCCGCGGCCGCCGACGGTGTGTTGGCCGCCATCGACCAGGCGGTCATAGCCGAGAAGCACGGCAGCAAGAAGGCCGGCGCCACCGGCATCTCGATCTATTACCCCAATTCGAACCTCTATGGCAATCCGGTGACGGGCCCGCAGTCGTACACGGCCATCGCCAGCCGCTTTGCCGACGCCTCTCTGTGGGACGATTTCCTGGCGTTTCACTATACCGGGCGCTCCTTCCAGCAGGGGGCGGCCGAGCTGGTCATTCCCGAGGGCAGGAGCATCGAGGCACCCGGCCTGGGCGCCATCGACGTCGGCGCCATCGAGCTCTCGTCCGATACGGCCGCCCCCGGGCAGCCGGTGCTCATCAGCACCGACATCCAGGGCGAGAACATCGGGTACGTCTACCTGTTCGTGGGATTCTACGATCAGGCGGCGAGCTCGATCTTTGTGGCGGACCGGGACTATCTGGAAAGCAGCGACACGCGCGAGATCGACGGCGTCTACTATCCCGTGTGGCCCGAAGGCGGCGATTTTCGCCTGGAGTTCGAGTGGGAGCCGGTGGTGTTTGCCATCTCGGACGGCACCGACTCGGTTGTGGCCCTCTTCACGCCCGAGAGCTATGGCCGCTCCTTCGAGGAAGCGGTCTATACCGTGGACGGCATCTACACCTACGCCGACGACGGCGAAACGCGCTACGCCCGCCTCTACTTCAGCGATGGCGTCTTGCAGCGGGTCTATGGCTTTACCGGCGAGGAGGGCACCGGCTCTCCGCGGGAGATTATCCCCGAGACGGGTGACCAGTTCACCGTGCTGGAGACCTGGCAGGACCTAGATGCCCAGGGCAACATCGATCAGATCTCGACGCAGTTGGGTGGGACCCTGACGTTTGGCGACCAGATGTTTACCTGGCAGGACCTGGACGCTGCCCAGGGAGACTATATCGTCGGGTTTGTCGTCGAGGACCTCGACGGCAACGCGTACGAGTCCTACGCCGCGATCAGGGTAGAATAGAACGAGCTGCCGGCAGGCAGCGAAGGGTTGCCGGTCCAGCCAGAGGACAGAGGGCTGGACCGGCACGCAGAGGGGGGACAATATGCTAACATTCTTCCACCAGGATCTGGCGTCGCTCGATCCTGCCGTCGCCGGGCTGATCCAGCACGAGGCTGAGCGGCAGGGGCGCAAGCTGATCCTGATCCCTTCTGAGAGCCAGGCGCCCGAAGCGGTACGCGCGGCCCTGGGCTCGGTCTTTCAGAACATCTATGCCGAAGGCTATCCCGACGAAAGCACCCACGGCGCCACCCAGGAAGAGATCCTGGACTACGAGAGCCAACTCGCCTACTACCGGCGCTATGCCGACCGCCGCTACTACAAGGGCGTCGAGTACGTGGACGTGCTGGAATCGCTGGCCCAGCGTCGCGCCGCCGAAGCCTTTGCGGCCAACGGCGTTCCGCCCGACGAAGTGTGGGCCAACGTCCAGCCCCTTTCCGGATCGCCGGCCAACAGCGCCGTCTACAGCGCCCTGGTGCCCCTGGGGAGCACCGTCATGGGCATGGATCTGCTCCACGGGGGGCACCTGACCCACGGCAGCCCGGCCAACCGGTCGGGCAAGCAGTACAACGTCGTCTCCTACGGCATCGATCCAGCCACCGAGCGGCTGGACTACGATGCCGTGGAAGAGCTGGCCCGCAAGCACAAGCCCCAGATGATCATCGCCGGCTATACCTCCTACCCCTGGATGCCCGACTGGGCCCGCTTTCGCCAGATCGCCGACGCCGTGGGCGCCTACTTCCTGGCCGACATCTCGCACATTGCCGGCATGGTGGCGGCGGGCGTCGTCCCCAGCCCGGTGGGCCACGCCCACGTCATCAGCTTCACGACCCACAAGACGCTCTACGGCCCGCGGGGCGCCTGTATCCTGACCACAGATAAAAAGCTAGCGACCAGGATCGACAGCGCCGTCTTTCCAGGCGAGCAGGGCGGGCCCCACGTCAACGCCATGGCCGGCATGGCCGTGGCCTTCCAGATCGCCCGCCTGCCCGAGTTCCGCAAGCTGCAGCAGCAGGTGATCGACAATGCGGCCCACCTGGCGGCCGAGCTGGAGCGGCACGGCCTGCGCGTCTCCTACGGCGGCACCGACACGCACATGCTGCTGGTTGACTGCAAGAGCGTGCGCGCCGACCAGGGCGTGAGCCCCGACGGGGTAGCGGGCACACCACTCATGGGCGAGCCGGCGGCGCGCATCCTGGACCTGGCAGGAATCGTGCTCAACCGCAACACCATCCCCGGCGATCGCAGCGCCGCCAACCCCAGCGGCATTCGCCTGGGCACTCCCTGGATCACCCAACGGGGCTTTGGCCCAGCGGAGGTCGAGGGCCTGGCCGAGCTCCTGGCCCGGCTGCTGAAGGCCATGCGGCCCTACGCCTACGCCGGCCGCTACGGGCCGGTCTACCGGGCGCGCATCGACTTTGACCTCCTGGAGGAGGCCAAGGCCGACGTCATCGACATAGCCTGCCGGGCGGACCTGGGCGCCGACTACTGCCCCAGCGGTTACCCCCATCACTACTTCCTGCACAAGCCCACCAAAGACCCCGGCGGCGAGTGGGACATCGTCGAGATCGAAGGTACCCAGGCCCGCGGCTTTTGCAACGTGGCCATGACCAACGACGTCTATGCCCTGGGCCCGGGGGAGAGCCAGCCCACGTGGGTGCTGGAGCCCGACGGCCGCCTGATGAGCGCCGGCCTGCTAAAGCGCCCGGGCCAGGAGTCGACCCGCTTCCAGCTTCTCATCCACAAGTCCTTGGAATCGCGCGTGGCCCACTGGCTGCGCGCGCTGTCCGACGGGTACGTCTCCATGGACCCCGACGACCTGTACGCCAAGGCCCCCGGCCCGGTGGTGGTCCGCCGGCTGAGCCACGAGGTGGCCGAGGAGTGGGACGAGAAACCACCGGCAGCCGAGATGTTTGACGAGGAGATGGTGGGCTGGGCCTTTCACAAGCCCTATTGGGTCGGGCAGCGCGCCCGGGCCGAGGCGCCCGGGGGCCTGGAAGACCTGCCTCCCTTCGAGTGGCAGGAACCCGAGGCGGGGCCGCTGCAGCGCACCAGCCTCTACGACCTGCACCTGGGGCTGAGGGCCAAGATGGTGCCCTTTGCCGGGTGGGAGATGCCGGTGCGCTACAACTCGGTGCAGGAGGAGCACCTGGCCGTGCGCCGCGCCGCCGGCCTCTTTGACGTCAGCCACATGGGCCTCTTTGAGTTCACCGGCGACAACGTGCACCTGTTCCTAAACACCGTCGCGGCCAACGATGTGTCGCTCCTCAAGGTGGGCCGGGCGCACTATTCCTTTCTCCTGGATCCCCAGGGCCACGTCGTCGACGACGTGTACATCTACCGCCTGGAAAAGAACCGATACTGGATGGTGGTCAATGCCGCCAACAACGACAAGGACTGGGCCTGGCTAAATGCCGTGCGAGAGGGGCGGGTGTGCATTGATCCCGAGCGCCCCTGGTCGCGGGCCCTGGGCACCGAAACCGTGTCCATTCGCGACATGCGGAATCCGGCCGGCGGCAGCGAGATGCGCGTCCAGCTTGCCCTGCAGGGCCCGCGCTCGCGCGACATCCTCCTGGCGCTCCTGGAGCCGGACGATGCACTGATCGAGCCATTGCTGGAGATGAAGCGCAACGAGATCCTGCACGGCCGGCTCGCCGGCTACGACCTCTACCTGGCGCGCACGGGCTATACCGGCGAGCCCATGGCCTTCGAGCTCTTCGTCCATCCCGCGGCCGCCCCGGCACTGTGGAGCGCCCTGCTGGAGGAGGGCAGGCCCCTTGGCCTCCAGCCCGCTGGCCTGGGCGCCCGCGACAGCCTGCGCATCGAGGCCGGTCTGCCCCTCTACGGGCACGAGCTGGCCGGCCCCCTGGACCTCAACCCGGCCGACGCGGGTTTTGACCCCTACGTCAAGCTCTACAAGCCGTTTTTCGTCGGCAAGGCGGCCTACGTGGCCCACGAGCAAAAGCGCCAGGCGCGCCTCATCCGGTTCGAACTGGAAGAGGAGCGGGTCAGGATGCCCCGCCAGGGCGACGTGGTCGTCAATCGCAAGGGCCGGGTGGTGGGCGCTGTGACCAGCGCCTCGGTAGACAGCGAGGGACGGCTGGTGGGCCTGGCCTACGTGCAAAAACAGGTCTCGACCCGGGGCGCGCGCCTGGGCGTGTTCCAGCTCGATGCCCGCACCTGGGCCGACAAGCCTCTGGGCGAGCTCAAGGCCGGCGACCGTGTGCAGCTCCACGACAGCATCAAGGTCATCAGCCGCTTCCTGAACAAGAAGGAATAGCCCCGCCCTACTCCCAGCGCAGGATGGCCAGGGCAGTCACCAGGCGCAGGGCGGCCGAAACGAATAGCGTCGCCGGCACGCCGATGATGCCGGCGAGCAGTGGACCGATCAAGGACCCGAGGAGCAGCGCGGCATTGAGGGCCAGGTTGTACCAGGCCAGGTAGTCGGGCCGCCTGTCCTCGGGCACCTTTTCCAGGACATAGTTCACCATGACGCCCCCGACCAGGGCCCAACCCAACCCCCCGAAGGCGCTGCCCACGAGAAACAACCCCAGGCCGCCGCTGAGAGCCATCCAGGCCGGGTAGGTGCTCATCATGATGGCGCCCACGGCCGTCACCCGTTGGTTGCCCAGCCGGCGGGCGAGATGCGCGAGCCGGGTGGACGCGCCAAAGACGCAGACGTAAAAAACGGCCGTGCCCAGGCCGATCTCCTGGTCCGTCAGGTGCAGCCGGTTGACCCAGTGCAGTGGAAACAGGGGAATGGCCACGTGGAGCGCCACGTGAAAGGCAAACAGGACGGCCAGCAGCTTGCCAAAGGGGCCGCGCAGCACGTCGCTCGTCAGCAGCGGGGCCCGAGGCCCGCGGAGGAGAAAGCGCAAGCCGCCGCCGGGTCGCACGGCATCGACCGGGCCGCGGATTCGCCCCGGGGTCGCCAGGTCCCCCAGGGAGCGCCCCACCCGCGGCCGGGATGCGCCGTTGGGGCTGGGCTTGATGAGCCAGACGTGCAGGGTGCTCAGGGCGGCCCCCACAAAGCCGATGGCAAAGACCACCTGGTATCCCAGGGGGAAGGCCATGTGGTCCAGGATGGCCCCGCACAGCAGGGAAAACAGGATATAGGTCACCGACAACAGCGCGTTGCGGACACCCGACACCTGGCCGCGCCAGTCGGGGGGCACCGCCTCGGCAAAGAGGGCGTTAAAGCCCACAGCCAGCAGGGCGCCCGGCGCGCTCATAAGGAGCGTCAGGCCGATGAGCACCCACACCTGCGCGCCGGGGGGCAGCAGCCAGGGCAGGACGATCCAGAACAGGTACCAGACGCGGTGCAGGGCCGCGGCCTGGCCCACGGCCGGGTTCAGAGGGCGCTCTCGCAGCCAGCGGACCGCGGGCAGCGTGACCAGCAGGTTGACGACGGCCGGGCCGGCGCTCAACAGCCCGATCTGGAAGGCAGTGCCTCCCAGGCGGGCGGCATAGACCGAGACAAAGGCGATGGCGCTGGCGGCCAGGACGCCGTACCACGCGATGTCAAAGTAAAAGTGTCGAAAGTTTGCCCGATAGGCATCCGGAACGCTCCGGGTTGCCAGCCTCAACAGGTCCACAAGCTCTCCTCGGCGAGTGCTTTCTCGCAAACCTTCGGATTCTAGCGGAGAACGAGAAAATCGGCAAACACGGCTGCCTCACTCGCTCATTCGCTCGTGTTCCTCTACCGAGAGACGATACACCTCACGTCGCGTCCAGCCCGAGGGGGCGGCCAGCTTGCGGCTCGCCTGGCCCACGCCCATGCCCTGCTCCAAACAGGCCCGGATCTCGCCCCGCAGCCGGTCCTCGTCCCAGGGGCGTCCCATCTCCTGGGGGGCGCCGCCGGCGACGAGCACCCAGTCCTGCCCGGCGAGGGATTGGCCGGCCGCCAGGGCCTGGTCCAGGTTGCCGCGCCAGGCATCTTTGGCGGCACCGGGCGACGCGGGCCATAGGGCAATGGGCCGGTCGCCCCAGGCGCCCAGCAGCAACGCAACGAGCTCCGGCAGCTCGCCCACGGCCACGAGGAGGACGAGGGTCCTGGCTTCGTCGGCCATCGACACGACCAGCGCGCGCTTTGCTGCAGGCTCGCGGGGAAGGTCCCCCAGGTAGACAAAGCTATCGGCAGGCAGGCCCGACAGGATGAGGGCCGTGAGGGGCAGGACGGGGCCCGGCACCGGCACGACGGCAAAACCATCCGCCAGCGCCGCGCCCACCAGGCTCTGCTCGTCAGCGCCGGGAGTGGGAGACCGCCCGGACAGGAGGAGCGCCACGTCGCCACTGGTCAGGGCGTGCAGGACCGTACCGTGCCTGGCGGCGGGCGTGACGGGCGTCGCGATCTCGAGGCTCGCAAGCAGATCGCGCGCCACGGGCACGTCAGCGGCGGCGACGAGGGCCACGCTGCCGAGGATGCGCCGCGCCCGAATCGTCGCGTCGTCAGGTCCGGTGGCCGGTGCGCCGACGACATATAGGGTACCCATGGCCGCCATTGTACCACGGCCAGGCAGCGCTGCCAACTTTGGCGGCGGCCGAGCGCCAACCCGGCCGCTTCCGCCTGTACTCGAAGAGTGGCGAGAGCTGTCCATCCCGCCCGGGCCTGCAAAGGATGGCCCCAGGTCCCTGGACGATGTCGCCGTACCGTCCAGGGACCAATAACAGAAATACAAATGATACTTTTCTTGACATTGTGTCCATAGAATGGTATTATCAAGCGAGAACCTTGTTCGGGTGCGCTTTGCACCGATTGGAGGACGTTCATAATGGATAGACAGATCCCCGGTATTCACCACGTCACGGCCATCGCCAGCGATCCGCAGCGAAACGTGACATTTTATACGGATGTCCTGGGCTTGCGCCTGGTCAAGCTCACGGTGAACTTTGATGATCCCGGCACCTATCACCTCTATTACGGCGATGAGCAGGGGCAGCCGGGCACCATCCTGACCTTCTTTCCCTGGCCCGGCGCCCGGCGCGGCCGGCGGGGGGCGGGGCAGGTGGCTGCCACCTCCTTTCTCGTGCCCGAGGGCACGCTGGACTACTGGGAGGAGCACCTGCAAAGGGCGGGTGCCTCCTTTGGACAGCGGCAGCGCCGCTTTGGCCAGGATGTCCTGCCCGTCCTCGATCCCGACGCCCTGCAACTGGAGCTGGTGGCCCACCCGGCAGCGGCCGGGATCGATCCCTGGCGTGACGGCCCGGTTGCGCCCGAGAACGCCATCCGCGGCTTTCACGGGGCCACCATGTGGGAGCTCGACCCGGAGCCGACGGTGGACCTCCTGACCAGGACGATGGGCTTTGAGCTGGAGGCGGAGGAAGGCCCGCGCTTTCGCTTCCGGGCAGCCTCCCCGGGGCCCGGCTCGGTCATCGACGTCGTCCACCTCGCCAATGGAGAGGCAGGTCAGGGCGGCGCCGGGACGGTGCATCACATCGCCTACCGCACCCACGACGACGCACAGCAGCTTGCGTGGCGGCAGGAGCTGATGGGGCAAGGGCTGCACGTGACGCCCGTCATGGACCGGCAATACTTTCGCTCCATCTACTACCGCGAGCCGGGCGGCGTCCTGTTCGAGATCGCCACCGATCCGCCGGGCTTTACCCGCGACGAATCGCTGGCCGAGCTGGGCACCCACCTCAAGCTGCCCCCCTGGCTGGAGCCCAGGCGCGCCGGGATCGAAGCCGCCCTCCCCGAGCTGCGGCTGTCACGGATCGCCCTTCATGAGCCAGCATAACCAGGAATGGGACCTGCACGGCCGGCAGCCGGTGCTGTCGGCCGGGCAGCCCCTCGGGCGCGCCCGGGCGGCCATGATCATGCTTCATGGCCGGGGCGCCGGCGCGCAGGACATCCTCGGACTGGCGGACGCTCTGGCGCATCCCGGTTTTGCCTACCTCGCGCCCGAGGCCGCGGGCGGCTCCTGGTACCCGTACGGTTTTCTGTCACCCATCGAGCACAACGAGCCCTACCTCTCGTCCGCCCTGGAAACCATCGCGGGCCTGCTGCAAAACCTGGAAGAGGCGGGCATGGGGGCCAACCAGACCATGCTATTGGGCTTTTCCCAGGGTGCCTGCCTGGCCCTGGAGTTCGCCGCGCGCCACGCCCGCCGCTACGGCGGCGTCGCCGCCCTCAGCGGCGGCCTCATCGGGCCGGAGGGCACCTCCTGGGACTCGCGGGGATCCCTGTCCGGCACGCCGATCCTCCTGGCGTGCAGCGACCACGATCCTCACATCCCCCGGGATCGCGTCCTCGAGTCGGCCGACGTCCTGCGCCGGATGGGCGGGAACGTCACCGCCCGTCTCTATCCGGAGCTGGGCCACACCATCAACGAGGACGAGCTGCGACGCGTGCGGGCCATGATGGACGAGCTGACACCCGGCTAGGCGACAAGGCGCCGGGCCGGCCCTCTTTGCCTTACGCGGCGATCGGTGGTATACTGCCGCGCGAAGTGAACGACGAGAGCCTTTTACCCGCAAAAGAGCCAAAACAGTTCTGGAGCACCTGCGATCGCTGCCCGCGGGTGATCTCCAGTCGCGCAGCGTGGCCGCGGGCCGCGAAGGGCAGGGGTTGACGGACGAGTTCTTGCGGTTCGCCGCCGCCTGCGCAGCGCGGGGCGTGACTGCCATTCGCACCGTGGGGCGTGGTGCGTTTCCGCAGCTCGCCTACTCCTGGGACGGGCTGCTGCCGCTGGACCTGCTGCGCAGCCGTCCCGAGGGCTGGTTCACGACCATCGAGTGCGACCGCCCCTATGACGAGATGCTGGCCACGTATCGGCTGGCAACGGCATTTGACAAAGCTGCTCAACTATGATTCTATCTATCTGGGGCTGGGACCCATGCACCGCCCCCTCAAGGAGAGGAGACCTCTGAGTATGCGACAGACGATGAAGGCTGCCGTGCTTTTCGACTATGGCGATCTGCGCGTGGCCGAGATGCCGGTACCCGAGATCGGCCCGGGAGAAGTCCTGGTCAAGGTCGATTCCTGCGCCATCTGCGGCAGCGACCCGGGCGTCATCGCCCGCGGCTGGGAAGGCCTTACCCCCGTGGGCAATTTCATCCCCGGCCACGAGTTTGCCGGCACCGTCGCCGCCGTAGCATCCGACGTGACCCGCCTGAAGGCGGGCGACCGCGTGGCGGGCGAGCCCCACAAGGGCTGCGGCCGCTGCGAGAACTGCCTGCGCGGCCTATATACCACCTGCCTCAATTATGGCAAGCTGTCCCTCGGCCACCGGCACATGGGCTTTATCAGCAACGGCGCCTTTGCCGAGTACGCGGCCTGCCACGACAGCACCCTACACAAGCTGCCCGAGAACGTCTCATTTGAAGAGGGCGCGGTGCTGACCATCGCGGGCACGGCCATGTACGGCTACGAGCGCGCCGGATGGATTCGCCCGGGCGAGACCGTGGTCGTCACCGGTCCGGGCGCCCTGGGGCTGGTCGCCACCCAGTTGGCCAGGCTCATGGGGGCCGGCCGCGTGATCCTGACCGGCACCCGCGAGGAGAGGCTGTCCATTGGGCGGCAGTTGGGCGCCGACGTGACGATCAACGTCCGCGAGACGGACCCCGTCGCCGCGGTTATGGAGCTGACGGGCGGCGTGGGCGCCGACATGATCGTCGAATGCAGCGGCCAGCCGGGTCCGGCGGCCCAGGCCTTTGAGCTGGTGCGCAAGAACGGGCGCCTGTCCATGAACGGCGTGTACCACGAGCCGGTGACGGTGCCCCTCAACAAGATCGTGCAGTGGAACCTGCTCATCACCGGGCCCAAGGCCGAGGGCGGCTGGGCCATGGAACGGGCCATCCCCCTTCTGGCCGATGGGCGGTTGGACCTCAAGCCACTCATCACCCATCGCTTCAGCCTGGACGACATCCAGGAGGCCTTCGCCACCTACACCGGGCGGGTCGACGGAGCAATCAAGGTCATTGTCAAGCCCGGCGGTACGTCATAGCAAGACGCTGATTTCGACGAGGAGAACATGAGCGACAGCCAATATTATCAGATCTCGCGCGATGACCTGTCCCGCTTTGGCGGGCGGGGGCCGGCCTTTGTCACCTTTGGCGAGGTGATGGTGCGCGACACACCGGCCGACATGGAGCGGCCGGAACGCAGCCGCCTGGTCCGCCTGTCCATGGCCGGCAGCGAGTACACGCTGGCCATTGGACTGTCCAGGATGGGCATTCCGTCGGCCTTTATCACCCGCGTGCCCGACAACCCCTACGGCCGGGCGCTGCGCAACATCGCCCGGGAGCAGGGCGTGGACGTCCAGCACATTGCCTGGGCACCGAAGACCGAGCCCATCGGGCGGCTGATCTACGAGATCGGCCGCACGCCGCGGCGCGACACCGGCATCTACCAGCGCATGTTCTCGGCCGCCTCGCGCCTGGACGCCGGCATGGTAGACTGGGGCGCAGCGCTGCGCGACGCGCTGCTCTTTCACAGCTCGGGCATTACCTTTGGCCTGGCGACCCACAGCAGCTACGAGCGCAACTACTGCCTGGCCGCCTTCCAGGAGGCCATCGCCGCCAAGCCGGACGGCTGCCTGGTGGGCATGGACTTTAACTACCGCGGCACCCTCTGGACGCCCGAGCAGGCGCGACAGACGCTCACCCCCGTGGTGGCCGACCACGTGGACGTGCTCATCACCACCATCGAGGACATGGCCAGGCTCTACGACATCCCCTGCGGCCAATACTCGGCCAGGCAGGTGGTCGACGGCGACCTGGGGCACATCGAGGACGACGACATCCAGGAGTTTGCCCGGCGCGTCCGCGACCTGCTACAGGTGCAGATCGTGGCCATCACCATCCGCTACCCCGACTCTTTCGAAGCCCATCGCTGGGAGTCGGCCGCCATGGACGCCGAGGGCCACTTTTTCCGGTCGCCGGCAGTCAAGGGGATCACCCTCTGGGACCGCCTGGGTGGCGGCGATACGTGGAACGCCGGCTTCTACTACGGCCTCCTCACCGAGGGGTTCGGGCAGGACGGGCTGCGCAAGGGCGTGCTGGTGGGCGACGCCTTTACCCGGCTGAAGCAAACGTTGATGTTCGACCTGCCCATCGTCGAAAAGTCCGAGATCGAGGCGCTCCTCAAGGCCGACGTGGCCGGCGGGGGCAAGAGGACGTCGCGTTAGGGGAGAGCAACGTGAAAAAGAGCGAGACCATCAGGATCATCGAAGAGACCGGCGTCATCGCCATCATGCGCGCCCAGTCGTCGGACCAATTGATCGCGGCAGCCGAAGCCATCCGCAGGGGTGGTGTGCAGGCCATCGAGGTGACCATGACCACGCCCGGGGCGCTGGACGTCATTGCCCGGGCCCGGGAAACGCTGGGCAAGGAGGTCGCCTTTGGCGCCGGCACCGTCCTCGACCCGGAAACGGGGAGGGCAGCCATCCTGGCCGGGGCGGATTTCGTGGTGTCGCCAACCCTCAACCTGGCCCTCGTGGAGCTGTGCAACCGCTACGGGGTTCCGGCGGTGCCCGGCTGCTACACACCGACCGAGATCCTCCAGGCCTGGCAGGCCGGCGCGGATTTCGTCAAGCTCTTCCCGGCGAGCGTCGGAGGTCCCGACGTGATCAAGGCCATCCTCGCCCCCCTGCCCCAGGTGCGCATCATCCCCGTGGGGGGCGTGGACCTGGACACGGCCGCGGCCTTTATCAAGAGCGGTGCAGTGGCGCTGGGTGTGGGCAGCAGCCTCATCAACCAGAAACTGCTGGACGCCGGCGACATGGAAGAGCTGACCCGCCGGGCGGCGGCGTTCATCGTCCAGGTCAAGAAGGGCAGGGGCCAGTGCTGACGGTCGCCTTTACCGATTTCGTCTTTGAGGACCGGGACGAGATCCGCCTGGAGGGCTGCGAGTTCCGGATCTTTCCGCCGCTGCGCACGGCCGCCGAGATCGTGGCCGCGGCGGAGGGCGCCGACGTCCTGTGCATGCGCGATCAATTCGGGCAGGTTGGCCGGGAGGTCCTCGAGCGGTTGCCCGGGCTGAGGCTCATCGTAACCCGCTCCGTCGGCTACGATCATATCGACCTGGACGCGGCCAGGCGCCGCGGCGTTGTGGTCTGCAACGTGCCGGACTATGGCGCGCACATGATCGCCGAACACGCCTTTGGCCTGCTCCTGGCCGTGGCGCGGCAGGTGGTGACGGGGCACAACCGCTACACCCAGGAACGCGTCTTTTCGGACCGGGCGCTGCAAGGCGTCGAGCTGTACGGCAAATGCCTGGGCGTCGTCGGCACGGGCCGCATCGGGCTCCACTCGGCCCGGCTGGCCCGCGCCTTTGGCATGGAGGTGCTGGCGCACGACGTGGCCCCCAACCGGGACGCGGCGCAGGCCATCGGTTTCCGCTACGTCCCGCTGGAAGAGCTTCTGGCCGCGAGCGACGCCGTGACTCTGCACGTGGTCCTCAACGACAGCACCCATCACCTGCTAAACGAGGAACGACTGGCGCTGATGAAGCAGGGGGCAATCCTGGTCAACACCTCCCGTGGCGGGGTGGTCGACACCCAGGCCCTCATTGCCGCCCTCCGCGCGGGCCACCTGGGCGGCGCCGGCCTGGACGTGCTGGAAGACGAGCGCGACACCTATCACGACATGGGCGGGCTGAACGTGGTGGTGACGCCCCACGTGGGCTGGTACACCGATGGCGCCGTGCGGCGCATCCTGCACGTGACGCTCGAGGACATTGCCGCTTTCATGCGCGGCGAGCCGATCAACCGGCTGGCCTGAGGGGCATGGACCACCTTGGTCCAGAGGTGCAAACAACCATGTTGACGGAACCACGATGAAAGAAAAACTCCCCTGGCTGGGCGTGATGCGCCTCGACTATATGTACCTGGATGTGGGCTGTGTCCTGCTGGCCGCTGCGGCGGCCATCTATACCCACGGGCGCATCAACCTCTTTTACCTGCTACTGGCCTTTGTGGGCGGCATCTCGGCGCACATTGGCGTCAACGCGTTGAACGAGTACCTCGATTTCCGCAGTGGACTCGATTTCACAACCAACCGGACCCCCTTTAGCGGCGGCACCGGGACGCTGCCCAACAGGCCGGACCTGGCGCCGGTTGCCCTGGGCATTGCCGTGAGCGGCCTGTCCATCACGGTCCTCGTCGGGCTCTACTTCTGGCTCGTTCGGGGCTGGCCCATCGTCCCCCTGGGGTTGTTGGGGCTGCTGCTCATCCTCACCTACACGACCTGGATCACCCGCCTGCCCGCGCTCACCCTGATCAACACCGGGACCGGGTTTGGCCTGTTGATGGTGACGGGGACCTACTATGTGCTCACCGGTGCGTTTTCCTGGCCGGCGTTCTTCGCCGCCCTCCCGCCCTTCTTCCTGGGAAACAACCTGCAGTTGCTAAACCAGTTCCCCGACGTCGAGCCCGACAGGGCGGCGGGCCGCCGAAACCTGCCCATTCTGCTCGGCAGGCGGGCCGGCAGCGTCGTGTTCGGTTTGAACGTGCTGGCGACCTACACCTCCCTTGTGGTCGGCGTGGGCCTGGGCTACCTGCCGGCAGCCACCCTGCTGGCCCTGCTGATCCTGCCCGTGGGCGTGGCCGCGGTCCGGGGCGTGCGCCGCTATGCAGACAATGTGCCCCAGCTCGTGCCCTTTATGGGCTTTAACGTCCTCCTCAACGTCGTCACGCCCGTGCTTATGGCCGTCGGCCTGTTCCTCGCAGCCTGGCTGTAGGTGGCCCTGGGGCGGTCTGGCCCCTGCTCTCGCAACCTTGCGTATCTCTGGCGCGGCTCGTGCGTCTGATCTATTGAGGTCACGTTGGGCCTGGGAGAAAAGCATTTGATCGAGGAGCGAGATCTGCTCCGGCGAGCACGACAGCTAGACGAGGCAGCTCTGGCAACCATCTTTGACACATACTTCCCCGCCCTGTACCGCTACTTCTACCATCACGTTCACCAGGCTCAGCTAGCTGAGGACCTGGCGGCCGAGGTCTTTTGCCGGCTGTTGGAGCAACTGGCCAAAAGATCCGGCCCCAGGCGTCACCTCAGGGCGTGGCTCTACCGGGTAGCGTACAACCTGGTCGTAGACAATTCCAGGCGGAGTGTCCATCGCAACCACGACTCGCTGGAAGAGGACACGGCTTGCGTAACACTGGACCTGGAAGAGAGAACCGACGCCTCGCTCTTGCGCGCGGAGGCCAGGGCGGCGCTGATGAGCCTGACTCCGCAGCAGCGAGAGGTGATTATTCTGAAGTTCCTGGAAGGGTACGAGAATCAGGAGGTCGCTCGGATTCTGGGTACCACGGTGGGGGCGGTCAAGGCCCTGCAGCATCGAGGGTTGGCCGCCATGGAGCAAGCCCTGAACGGAAGGCAGATCGCAGGGGGGAATGGACATGCAGTTTGAGCGCATCGACGAGGAGCTGGCGGGAGCTTTGGATTGCCTGCGCGAGGTGCCGCCGCCGGACGCGGAGAGCCTGGCCTATCAGCGGCTGGCGTTCACGGGACGGGTGCGCCGCACCCGCCAGGCCGCTGCTGGCGTGGGGCCCGCCGGCCGAGTTCGAAGGATGTTCTGGCAGCCGTACCAGTTTCATGACACGAGGAGGAATTCAATGGTACGTGTACTCGTTGCTTTAGCCGTGATGTTCGTCGGGGGAGGCGGTGGCGCGATCTATGCCGCGGATGCGGCTGTCCCCGGCGATCTGCTATATGACCTCGATCGAGCGGTAGAATCGCTGCAGTTGCGGCTGAGCACCAGCTCAGAAGCCGCTGCCGGCCTGCTGAACTCGTTTGCCAGCGAGCGGTTGCAGGAGGCAGATCAATTGGCGGCTGCCGGGGATGCAGAAAACGCGGCAGCGGCCATGACTGCTTATGACAACGCGATGCTTGACCTGAGCGCGCACCTGACGGCCGCCGCCATCGGCCAGGAAGAACCGGAGCCCACCGAGACGTCGACGACCGAGCCATCCGCCACGCCGGAGCCCACCGAGACCGCCACGACCGAGCCGTCCGCCACACCGGTGCCCACCGAGACCGCCACCGTCGAGCCGTCGGCTACCCCGGAACCCGCAGGCACCTGCGTCGGGGTCGATCCCCATCCCGTGGGCGAGAGGCTTGCCGAGGAGTACGGAGTGCCCTACGAAGACGTCATGGAGTGGTTCTGCGAGGGCAACTTTGGCTTCGGCGAGATCAAGCTCGCCCTGGCTGCCGGCGAAAAGGCGGACATGGCACCCGAAGAGCTGCTGGACATGAAGACCGAGCTGGGAGGCTGGGGTCTCGTCTGGCAAGAGTTGGGTCTGAAGGGCAAGGACAAGGACAAGGACAAGGATAAGGGCGACGATAACGGCGACGACACGGGGGCACCGGAAGAAGGATCGCAAGACACGCCAGACGCTGCTTCGAAGGACAAAGACAAGGACAAGGACAAGGACAAAGACAAGGACAAGG
>JAAYZQ010000220.1 GCA_012514775.1 Anaerolineaceae bacterium | reverse complement strand
TGCGGGGCGAGATCGAATTCCAGGGCGTCGACTTTCGCTACAGCGCCCAGGAGCAGGTGTTGGACGGCTTCACGCTGCACATCGAGCCGGGCGAGAGCGTTGCCCTGGTGGGCCACACGGGGGCCGGCAAGAGCAGCCTCGCCCGCCTCATCGCCCGCTTTTACGAGTTCCAGGGCGGGCGCATCCTCATCGACGGGCGAGACATCCGCACCTTTGACCTGGTCAGCTACCGCCGCCAGTTGGGCATCGTCTCGCAGGCGCCGTTCTTGTTTTCGGGCACCGTGGCCGAAAACGTCCGCTATGCCCGGCCCGACCTGGCGGAGGACGAGATCGAGGCCGTGGCGCGGAGCATCGGCGGCGGCGAGTGGCTGCAAGCGCTGCCCGAGGGCCTCCAGACCAACGTGGGCGAGCGCGGATCGCGCCTGTCCATGGGCCAGCGCCAGTTGGTGGCCCTCATGCGCGTCCTGGTCCAGGAGCCGGCCATTTTCATCCTGGATGAGGCCACGGCCAGCATCGATCCCTTCACCGAGGCCCAGATCCAGCAGGCCACCGACGCCATCCTGTCGCGCAGCACGTCCATCCTCATCGCCCACCGCCTGTCCACCGTGCGCAAGGTGGACCGCATCATCGTCTTGCGGGAAGGACGCATCATCGAAGAGGGCAGCCACGCCGCCCTGATGGACCGCGGCGGCCATTATGCCGAGCTGTACGACACCTACTTCCGGCACCAGTCGCCCGACTATCGCCCTCGCCTTGAAGGAGAAATGCAACCATGATCGACCCGACGTTGCCCCTCGTCGACCTGCACCGCCACCTGGACGGCAATGTGCGCCTGGAAACCATCCTCGACCTGGGCCGGCAGCACGGGCTGCCGCTGCCCGCCGCCGACGTGGAGGGGCTGCGCCCCCACGTGCAGATCGTCGATTCTCCCTCCGGCCAGGCGGCCATGCCCGGCGTAATGGCCTTTATCGCCAAATTCGAGTGGATGATCGGCGTCCTGGTGGATTACGACGCCTGCCGGCGCATCACCTACGAGAACGTGGAGGACGCCCAACGGGAGGGCATCGATTACGTCGAGCTGCGCTTCAGCCCGTGGTTCATGGCCGAGCCCCACGGCCTGGACCCGGCGGGCGTCGTGGAGGCCGTGGCCGATGGCCTGGAGGCGGGGGTCCGCGATTTTGGCCTGCGTGCCAACCTGGTGGGCATCATCAGCCGCACCTACGGCCCCGAGGCGGGCTGGCGCGAGCTGGAGGCCCTGTGGACACAGCGCGACCGCATCGCCGGCCTGGACCTGGCGGGCGATGAGGCTCGCTGGCCGGGGGAGCTGTTTCTCCAGCACTTTCGCCGGGCGCGAGACGCGGGCTGGGGGATCACCGTCCACGCCGGCGAGGCGGCCGGGCCGGAGAGCATCTGGCAGGCAGTGCGCGAGCTGGGCGCCGGCCGCGTCGGCCACGCCGTGGCGGCCGCCCGGGACCCCACCCTCATGGACTACCTGGCCGAGAAGCGGATCGGCATCGAGGTGAACCTCACCAGCAACGTCCAGACCAGCACGGTGCCCGACTATGCCAGCCATCCGGCCCGCACCTTCCTGGAGCGAGGCATGCTGGTGACCCTCAACACCGACGACCCGGGCATCAGCGCCATCGACCTGCGCTACGAGTACGAAGTGGCGGCCCCGGCAGCCGGCCTTTCGCCCGAGCAGATCCGCCAGGCCCAGCAAAATGGCCTGGAGGTCGCCTTCCTCTCGGAGGAGGAAAAGCGGGCTCTGCGCCAGAAGCGTTCCCTTTGATGCTATCGGACAGGCCGGCAGCGGGTCCGGCCATCCCTCAGGAGACACAATGTACCACACCATACGCTGGACATCAGAGAAGATCAGACAGCGCCTGCAATTGATCGAGCCCCTGGCCTATCGCCGGCGGCTGACCTTGGCCCCCTTCCGGTGCCTGGCCCTGGAGGGCCCGGCCGTGGAGGCACCGGTGGCGCCCGATGTGGACGACAGCGCCTGGCCGACCATCCCGTGGGAGAGCGAGTGGGGACGGCCGGACATGAACTTCTTGCTGCGCACGCGCTTCCAGGTTCCGGCCGCGTGGGCGCCGGACGGCGGCCCACTGGCCCTCTTTTTGCCCATTGGCAGGATCGACGAGTTCAGCCATCCCGAAGCCCTGGCCTACCTGGACGGCCGGGCCCTGGCGAGCTGCGACCGCCACCACGAGGAGATCCTGCTCCCCGAGGGATGGACGGGCGGCGCCGCGCACCTGCTGGCCCTCCACGGCTGGACGGGCGGCGCGCCTGCCCTGCGTTTCGACCTGGAGGGACCGCCGCCCCCGCCGCCCTGGACGCGGCTGCCCATGGGCACCGGCCAGCTCGTCCAGATCGATCCGCCCACGCGCGAGCTGCTGGCCCTCGGGCGCGTGGTCCTGGGCGTGGCCGACGCCCTGCCGGAACGGGAGCCGGCCAGGGGCCACCTCATGACAACCCTGGACGAGGCCTTCAAGGTCCTCGATACGCGCGATCCCCTGGGCGACGCCTTTTACGCCAGCGTGCCGGCCGCGCTGGAGGTGCTGCGGAGTGGCATCGAACGGTCCGGCGCCCCGCTGGAGGTAGAGGTCTGGGCCGCGGGCCACGCCCACATCGACGTCGCCTGGCTGTGGACCCTGGACCAGACACGCCTGAAGACAGGCCGCACGTTCCACAACGTCGTGCGCCTCATGGAGCGCTTTCCCGCCTTTCATTTCGTCCAGAGCCAGGCCCAGCTCTACGAGTTCGTGCGGCGCGACTACCCGGCCCTGTTCCAGGAGATCGCCGGGTGCGTGGCGGACGGCCGCTGGGAGCCGGTGGGCGGCATGTGGGTGGAGGCCGACTGCAACGTCACGGGCCCCGAATCGCTGGCGCGGCAGTTCCTCCTCGGCACGGGCTATTTCCGGCAGCACTTTGGCGACAGGGGCGACACGCCCGTGCTGTGGCTGCCCGACGTCTTTGGCTTTCCGTGGAGCCTGCCCCAACTGGCGAGGGAAGCCGGGCAGCGCTACTTTTTCAGCACCAAGATGGGCTGGAGCCAATACAACCGCTTTCCCTACGACTCTTTCTGGTGGCAGGGGCTGGACGGCTCGCGCCTCCTGGCCCACTTTTCTCCCAGCCGGGAGGGCGAGTACAGCTTTGCCGGCACCTACAACGCCCTGGCCACGCCCGAGACGGTCCTTAACACCTGGGGCGATTTCCAGCAAAAGGACTGGGGCCGGCCAGGCGAGGCGCCGCCGCTGCTCATGGTCTACGGCCACGGCGACGGCGGCGGCGGGCCGACGGCCGAGATGGTGGAGAATATCGAGCGCATGGCCGCCTTTCCGGCGACGCCCCGCGCGCGCTGCGGGCCGGCGGCCGGCTTTTTCCGGGAGCTGGAGGCCAGGAGCGGCGACCGCCTGCCGACCTGGAACGGCGAGCTGTACCTGGAGTTCCACCGCGGCACCTATACCACCCAGGCGCGCAACAAGCGGGCCAACCGCAAGAGCGAATTCCTCCTCCACGACGCCGAGTTCGTGGCCGCCCTCGCCGCGGCCCTTGACGGCGAAGCCGCCTATCCCCACGAGCGCCTGCGCCAGGCGTGGCGGACCGTGTGCCTGAACCAGTTCCACGACATTATCCCGGGCAGCAGCATCGCCGCGGTCTATGCCGAGTCGCTGGCGCAATACGGCGCGGTGCAGGCCGAGGCCTTGGAGGTCCGTGACGAGGCGCTGGGCCGCATCGCGCGCCGGACCGGCGGCGACCTGCTAGTGGTGAACCCCACCTCGTTCGAGCGCTGCGACCTGGCCTTCTGGCCCGACGGCGACAACGGCGGCGCAGCAGTGCTGCGGCCCGACGGCCGGCCCGTGGCGGTGCAGGCCGTGGACGGCGGCCTCTTGCTGGACGCGGGCCCCACCCCGCCCTACAGCGTCACCCCCCTGGACATGGCGCCCCCCGGTACCCCGGTCCCCGAACCGCAGCTCGCCAACGCCCTGACCTGCACCCCCACGTTCCTGGAAAACAAAGCCCTGCGGGTGGAGCTGAACGAGGCGGGGGACATCGTCCGGATTTATGACAAGATCAACGAGCGCGAGGTGCTGCCCCCGGGAAGCGTGGCCAACCAGTTTCAGGCCTTCGAGGATCGCCCGCGCGTGCCCGACGCCTGGGACATTGACATCTATTACGACGACCGCTGCTGGCCGGCCGGGCCGGCGGGCGAGGTTCGCGTCGTCGAGGGCGGACCCCTGCGCGCCTGCCTGGAGGTCCGGCGTCGGATCCTGTCCAGCGAGCTGGTGCAGCGCATCTCGCTGGCCCACAACAGCCCGCGCCTCGATTTCGACACCACAGTCGAGTGGCGCGAGCGCCACATCCTCCTCAAGGTCGCCTTTCCCCTGGACGTCCTGGCCCCGGCCGCCACCTACGAGATCCAGTGGGGCAACGTGCAGCGCCCTACCCACCGCAACACCTCGTGGGACTGGGCGCGGTTCGAGGTGCCGGCGCAAAAGTGGGTGGACCTTTCCGAGGGGGGCTATGGCGCCAGCCTGCTGAACGACGGCAAATACGGGCACGACGTCCACGACAACGTCGTGCGCCTCACGCTGCTGCGCGGCCCGACGTCGCCCGATCCCACGGCCGACCTGGGCCACCACCATTTTGTCTACAGCCTGCTGCCCCACGCCGGCGGTTGGGACGAGAACACGGTGGGACAGGCGTATGCCCTCAACGATCCCCTCTTCGCCTGGCCCACCGGCCGGGCGAGGCCGGCGGCCGGGCGACCGGGCCGGGCCATCCCCTTCCTCGCCGTCGACCGGCCCAACGTGGTCGTGGAGACGGTCAAGGGAGCCGAGGACGGGCGGGGGGTCATCGTGCGGCTCTACGAGAGCCAGCGCCGCCGGGGCACCTTTCGCCTGGAGGCCGGCCTGCCGGTGTTGGCCGCCTGGCACACCAACCTCCTGGAGGAGGATCAGGAGCCGCTGGACGTCGAGGGCCGGACGGTGACGGCATCGATCCGGCCCTACCAGATCATGACCATGCGCCTCGAGTTGGAGGCAGAGCCCAAGGAGACGACGTAACGTGAAGAGTATCGGCATCATACACTACCAGGTCGGTCGCACCGACGGGGTTTCCCTGGAGATCGAAAAATGGAAGCAGGTCCTGGAAAAGAGAGGCCACCAGGTCCACCTGTGCGCCGGCGACCTGGCAACGGCCGAGGGCACCGCCATCGAAGAGTTGTACCACCATCGCCCGGAGGTGTCGAGGCTGTACCGCAACACCTTCGAGGCCCTGACGGACTATGGCGATGATGGGGCGTACCGTGCCGACCTGTACCGCGTGGCCGAGGTCATTGAACGGCGCGTCTGCGAGTTCGTGGAGGACAAGGGCATCGACCTCCTGATCCCCGAGAACATCTGGTCGGTGGCCGTCAACCCCGCGGCCGCCATCGCCCTGACGCGGGTCATGCGCGACCATCAGATCCCGGCCCTGGGCCACCACCACGACTTTTACTGGGAGCGCGAGACCGGCGTGGCGCTGACCTGCCGCACGGCCCTGGAGCTGGCCGAAAAGTTCCTGCCGCCGCGCGGTCCCGACGTGACCCACACCGTCATCAACAGCATTGCCCAGCAGGAACTGGCCGAGCGCAAGGGAATCGACGCGGCCATCGTGCCCAACGTCTTTGACTTCGAGTCGCCTGCCTGGGCCAAGGACGAGTACAACAGAGATTTCCGGGAGAGGATCGGCCTTCGGGAGAAGGACGTCATGATCCTCCAGGCGACGCGCATCACGCCCCGCAAGGGCATCGAGCTGGCCGTGGACCTGGTGCAGGCGCTGAATACCCCCGAGCGGCGGAGCCGCTTGCAAGGGTACGGCCTGTACGACGCCCGAGCCTTTGACGAGGACAGCCGCATCGTCCTGGTCCTGGCCGGCTATGCCCGCGACGACCTGTCGGGCAACTACCTGGACCGCCTGAAGGCCCGCGTGGAGCGGGCCGGCATCGAGGCCCTGTTCATCGAGGATCTGGTGGAGGCCAGGCGCCAATCGCGTGCCGGGGCCAAGATCTATTCGCTGTGGGACACCTACGTCTTTGCCGACCTGGTCACCTTTCCCAGCCTGGAGGAAGGCTGGGGCAACCAGTTCCTGGAGGGCACGCGGGCACGGCAGCCCGTCGTCATCTTTGAGTACCCGGTCTTTCAGGCCGACATCAAGTCCTCCGGTTTCCAGGTGATCTCGTTGGGCGGGGAGCTGGAGGGACACGACGAGCTGGGCCTGGCGCGAGTGCCCCAGGAGAGGGTGGAGGCCGCTGCCGACCACGCCGTCGCGATGCTCACGGACCCGGCCCTGCGCCAGGAGGCCGTGGAAACCAACTCCGAGATCGGCCGCCGCCACTATTCCCTGGAGGCCCTGGACCGCCACCTGGCGGCCCTCATCCCCGATTAGCAACTGCCGGTAGGGGGACAATTCTCGCTCGTAGTAACGACTTTTGCAGGTTTACTAGTTGATGCGGGTATGCTCATACTGCTCGCGGCGGATAACAATCCGCCGCTCTTGCCACTTTGCGCCTGCTGGACTAGAGCGCGGACTGTTGTCCGCGCCGAGCAAGTGACGGCCATACCCGTGCTATTTTCTAAAGATGCAACAGTCGTTTTGGACGGCTGAAGCCGTTACTACGAGCCCTGTCAAGCCGGCTGCAGGTTGCCCTGCCACAGGCGACGCATCTCCTCGGAGCGTTCCAGCAGCTCGTCCAGCGTCCCCCGGTCCTCCACCCGCCCATCCTTGAGGAGGATGATCTGGTCGGCGCGGCGCAGCGCGGGGCGGCGGTGCGACACCACCAGGCAGGTGAGGTCCCGGCCGTCCCCTTCGTCGCGCCGGCTGCGGGCAAAGACGCGCTCCCACAGGGCGCGCTCCGTCTCCACGTCGAGGGCACTGGACAGGTCGTCAAAGACCAGCAACTCGGGCTCGCGGACAAACATGCGGGCAGCCGCTGCGCGCTGGCGCTGCCCGCCCGAGAGCTTGACGCCCTCGGCGCCCACCACCGTGTCGAGCCCCACGTCCAGCGAAGCCACGTCCCGCTCCATGACGGCCAGCCAGATGGCATCCTGGAGGCCGACCCGGTCTTCGGGCAGGCCCATGAGGATGTTGTCGCGGAGCGACTCGCCAAAGAGCACAGGCACCTGGGCGGCGTATGCGCTGCGCGGCGGCACGAAAAAGGTGGCCGGGTCGTCTACCGCCTGGCCATTCCAGCGGATCTCGCCGGCGCTGGCGGGCAGCAGCCCCAGGAGGGCGCGCAGGAGCGTGGTCTTGCCCGAGCCGATGCGCCCGGTGACGACGGTGAACGAGCCCCGCTCCAGGGCAAGGTCGACATCGTGCACGCCCCGCGTCGAGTCGGGGTAGTGGCAGCTCAGCCCCCTGGCCTCCAGCCGTTCCAGGCGGTGGGCCTCGGTCTTGGGCTGGTAGGGCAGCGGCGGCAGCTCGCCGCTCATGTAGACCATGCCGTGCTCCACCAGCTTTTCGGGGGGAGCGCCGGCCATGAGCCGCGCCAGGCGCCGGAACGAGACGCCGACCTGCTTGTACCACGCCCAGCGGACGCCGATGAGCGCCGTGAAGTCGGTGACAAAACCCAGGTAGTAGACAAAGAGGGCAAAGTCGCCCACGGTAAAGGAACCGGCCCGCATCTCGCTGGCGGCCAGCAGCAGAATGGCGCCGATGCCCAGGTTTACGGTGTTGCGAAAGAGCGAGTCGAGGAGCACGTTGAACAGTCGGTCCTTGAGGGCCGCCCGGCGGCGGGTCTCGTTCAGGCGGCGAAAGCGGGCGACGACGCGCTCTTCGGCGGTGGCCACCTTGATGGCCTGCACCGCGCCCAGGAGCTCGCCGATGAAATCGGTGACGCCGCCCGTGGCCTCCCGGTGTGCCGTGCGGTATTTCTCGATCTTTTTCATGGCCAGGTTGGCGGCGCCCACCACGACGACCAGCGGCAAGAACACGACGAGGGTGATGCGCGAGTTGATGCGCATCATGACAATGACCGCCACCAGGGCAAAGAAGCCAAAGCCGACGAGGATGAGGGATTCGGCCATGAAAAAGGCAATCTCGTCCACGTCGTCGCGGAAGCGGCTGATGGCCTCGCCGGGCGAGGCAGGCACCGGCCGCGCCCCCGGCTGCCGCAGGACGTGCTCAAAGAGGTTCTTGCGCAAGAGCGCGGCGACGTTGTAGCGAAAGGTGAAATAGACGGCCACGTCGCCGAAAATGGCGGCTGCCCGGCCGATGGCCGTCGCCACCAGGAGGGCGATGAGGCCCGGGATGCCGATGCTGACCTGCGCGTCGCCGGCCAGGACGTTGAAAAAGGTAAAGGTAATCCAGGCCACCACCTGGGGAAAGACGCCAAAGAACAGGGTTTCCAGGACGCCCAGGGCCAGGTAGAGCCAGGGGCGGAAGCGAATGATCTGGACGATGTACTGCCAGGTCTTGAGCCGGGGCACGTCGTCCGGCGCCCGGCCTTGCGCGGCGCTCATACCAGCACCTCCTCCAGCCCCGTCTGCAGCAGTTGGTTAAAGCGCGAGGTGGGGTCTGCCAGCAGCGCCTGGCGCGGCCCGTGCTCGACGACGCTGCCCGCCTCCAGGATCAGGATCTCGTCGGCGCGCTGGACCGTGGCCAGGCGGTGGGCGACGACGATGGCCGTCCGGGGAGGAGCGTATAGCAGGCGGTCGACGGCCTGCTCGATGCGCTGCTCCGTCGCCGGGTCGAGGCGCGAAGAGGCCTCGTCGAGGATGACCAGGCCGGGATCCTGCAAAAAGATGCGGGTAAAGGCCAGGAGCTGCGCCTCGCCGGCCGACAGCCCGCCCCCGCCGGCTTCCAGCTCGGTGTCCAAGCCCTCGGGCAGCGACGCCAGCCACTCGCCCAGCCCCACCTCGTCCAGCACCTCCAGGATGCGGGTGTCGGGGATCGAGTCGTCAAAGAGGGTGAGGTTCTCGCGCACCGTGGCGTGAAAGAGCTGGATGTTCTGGGTGACCATGCCCACACGCCGCCGCAGCTCTCGCAGCGGCAGGTCGCGGATGTCGACGGGCCGGCCGTCGCCGCCCAGGCGGACGGTGCCCTCGTCGGGCTCGTACAGCCGAAACAACAGCCGCGTCAGCGTCGTCTTGCCGCTGCCCGTGCGGCCCAGCAGGCCCAGCACCCGGCCCGGCTGGAGCGAAAACGACAGGCCGGCCAGGACGCGCTCCGCCCCGCCGCCCGGCTCCGCCCCGTCGGCTGCGCCCTCCCCCGGACCCTGCCCATCGGCATCGGGGTACGGCTCTGCCCCTTTCTCCGCGCCGCGGGGCCCGGGCTGCGCCGCGGAGGCGGTCTCGTTGCGGGCGTCGGGATAGGCAAAGGTCACCGAGTCAAAGCGCACGGCCAGGGGGCCCGGCGGCAGGGCGTCCACCGCCTTGCCATCCTCGATCTGGCTCTGAAAGCGAAACATCTCTTCGACGCGCACCATGCCCGCCCCGGCTCGCTGCAGGTCCTGGAGCTGGTGGGCGATCTGGTTGATGGGACGCTCCATCATGGTGGTGTAGTGAAAGACGATATAGACCGCGCCGATGGTGAGCACCTGCTCGTAAAAGAGCCAGGCGCCCACGGCAAAGGCGGCCGCCGTGCCCAGGGCAAAGAGCACGAACATGGTGTTCAGCAGGATGTTGACCATGAGCCCCGCCCGGAGGGACTTTTGCAGGAGGGTGCGCATCAGCCGGTAAAAGTGGCGCATGGTGTAGGCCTCGGCGCCATTGGCCCGGATCTCTTCGGTGCCGGTCAGCCGCTCCTCCAGGAAGCCAAACAGCTCGGCGCTGGCCTGACGCTCGGCCGTCCAGTGGGGCACGGCAATGTTGCCCATGCGCAGCAGGGCAAGGAGGGCCACCACGACAAAGACCGTCAGGGCCAGGCCCACCCGCCAGTCCTCGCGAAAGAGGAGCGCCAGGACCCCGATCAGGAGCAAGCCATTGCCCAGCACCTGCACCACGAACTGCGAAAAAAAGTTGGCGAGGGTCGTCACGTCGCCGTCGATGCGCTCGATCATCTCGCCCGGCGTCCGGGCGTTGTGGAACTCCATGTCGAGGCCCAGGCAGTGGGCGGCCAGGTCGCCGCGCAGGGCATTGGTCGCCAGCCAGGCCAGGTTCTCGCCGGCATAGGTGGCCAGGACCGAGGTCACCTGCTGGGCGAGGGCGATGGCCAGGAAGAGCAGCGCCGCGTTGCGCAACACCTGGGGCGAGCCGCCCGCCTGGGCCGTGTCAAGAAAGTGACGCATGATCTGGGGGTTGGCCAGGGCCAGCCCGATGTTGACCAGGAGCAGCACCGAAAGCCCCAGGGCCAGGGGCCACCGGGGGGAAAGATAGCGAACCAGAAAACGTGCATACCGGCGCATACTTTGCTCGACTCACCAGACGCGACGATTATACCACCGGTTCATGGAAATACAAACGCCAGGGAGGCCACAACCGAGGGGAATCCGGCGTGCCTGCCGGCCCTGCCCGGCTTGCCCAGGCGCAGAGCTGTGTTACAATAGGCTTGTTCTGAATCCACGGGAAAAGGAGGGACTCGTGCTGCAACTCATGTTCGTTCTGGACAACCCATCGCTGCTCAACGACGTGTTGGAGGCGTGGACCTCGGCAGGGGTCAAGGGGATCACCATCCTGGAGAGCACCGGCGTCCATCGCGTCCGCGATCGAGCCAGCGACAAGGATACGCCGATGATGCTCGGCTTCAGCCGGCTGCTGCGCACCGACCAGGTGGGACACAACACGCTCTTTGCCGTCGTCGAAGACATGGACGTCGCGGAACGGGTAAAGGACGCCACGGAAGCCGCCGTGGGCGATCTGACCGGCCCGCACACCGGCATTCTGTTTGCCCTGCCCGTCGCTGCCGTCTGGGGCCTGCCAAAGCAAACGCCACCCACAGAATAAAAGGAGCCCCCCTCATGGCCTGGCTAATATTCATCGCAAGCTCCGCTATCCTCGTCCTGGCAGCCGTCAAGATCGCCCAGTATGGCGACGTCATTGCCGTGCGCACGCGCCTGGGCGGCATGTTCGTCGGCGTCCTGCTCCTGGCCGGGGCCACATCGCTACCCGAGCTCTTGACCACCATCAACTCTTTCAACCAGGGGGTCCCCCAGATGGCGGCGGGCAACTTGTTGGGCAGCAATATGTTCAACATGCTGCTTCTGGCCGTCCTCGACCTGCTGAACCAGCAGGCGCGGATTCTGCGCCGCGTGGCCATGACCCACGCGCTGACCGCGGCCCTGGCTTGTGCCATGATCGCCCTGGCCGTCTTTTTCATCCTGGCCGACGTCCACATCCAGATCGGGTGGGTGGGGGTCGACAGCCTGGTGCTCATCGCCGTCTATATCGGCGGCATTCGCCTGATCCAGGAGAACGGCCAGGCGTCGAGCACGGCCGTGGAGCTGCCCGCGGGCCAGCCGGCCATGCCCCTGTGGCGGGCGGGCCTGGGCTTTGCCGCCGCCACGGGCGTGTTGGTGGTCGTCACGCCCTGGCTGGTGCGCTCCAGCAACGAAATCGCCGAGATCACGGGCCTGGGGGCTGGATTCGTGGGGACCACCTTGCTGGCCCTGGTCACGTCGCTCCCCGAGATGGTGGCCGTCATCACCGCCGCGCGCCTGGGCGCCTACGACATGGCCGTGGGCAATCTGTTCGGCAGCAACGTGTTCAACATGTTTGCCCTCGGCGTATCGGACACGTTCTACACCCCAGGACGGTTCCTGGAGGTCATCGATCCGTCCTTTGCCCTCGTCGGGCTCCTGGGCCTGCTGCTGACCATGCTGGCCCTCATCGGCAACATCGCCCGCGTCGAGCGGCGCCTGTTCTTTGTAGAAGCCGACGCGCTGCTCATCGCCCTGGTCTACTTCGGGGGGATGTATTTCCTGTACATGCGGGGCATCGGCTGAGGCGGCGCCGTGGCTTGAACCACCGGCATTGGCCCCAACGAGGCGGGCCGAAGATGCACCGGGTTTGGACGTTAAACATGCGCAGCCGGGTGCGACAACGAGTTGTCAACGAATAGGAAACGAGTAAACGAATGCGGGAACGCTAGAATTCGTTTATTCGTTTCTTTATTCGTTGGCAGCAGCGTGCAAAGTCCTCGATCCCATTACCGGCAACTCGTTCGTGCATACTCCACACGACCCTTCCCGTTTGACACGCCGGACGAGCTATGGTACACTACCGGTGTACTAGTATACTATATCACTGGTGGGATCGATGAACGTTCCTGATAGACTGCAGAAACAGATGCCCGTGCCGCTCTACTACCAGTTGAGCGAGCAGCTCCGCGAGCGCATCGAAAGCGGGGCGCTGGCCGCGGGCGACCGCATCCCCTCTGTGCAGGAGCTGAGCGCCCTGTACGACATCAGCCCCATGACCGCCCAGAAAGCCGTGGCCGAGCTCGTGCGGCGAGGCCTGGTGGAGGTGCGGCGCGGCATCGGGACCTTTGTAGCCCCACCCAAGGTAACCTTTGGTCTCCAGACCCTGTCCAGCTTTAGCGAAGACGTGCTGTCACACGGCATGGCCCCCCACGGCCAGCTCCTGACCCAGGCCCTCGAGCTCCCACCCGAGCGCGTCGCGGCCCGGCTGGAGCAGGCGCCCAACGAGCCGGCGGTCCACATCGCCCGGCTGCGCTATTACGACGACATCCCGGCTGCCATCGAGGAATCGTACCTGTCCGCCCACCTGTGCCCCGGCCTGGAGGACGAAGACGTGGTCAGCCAGTCCCTCTACACGCTGCTGGAGTCTCGCTATCGCCTCAAGCTGGATCACGCCACCCAGACGGTGGAGGCGGTGCGCGCCACAGCCTACGAAGCCCACCTGCTCCACATCCCGGTGCAGTCGCCCGTCGCGCTGCTTCGCGGAGTGACGTACCTGGTGGATGGGCGTCCCATCGAGGTGTTCAAGGCCGCCTACCGCGGAGACCGCTTTCGATTCGAGTTGCAGACCGTGCGCCTGCGGAGGGAGGGATAGGCAGTGGAAATGGAAGCGGCAGTGTGTCATGCCCCGGGCGATGTGCGCATCGAGCGCGAGCCCGTCGAGCCGCTGGCTCATGGCGAAGTGCGGGTGCAGGTGGCCTACTGCGGTGTGTGCCCCTGGGACCTGCGCGTCTACCTGGGGCTCTCGTCCTCGGTGCGCTACCCCTTGCACATGGGCCACGAGGTCAGCGGCGTGGTCGCGGAGATTGGCGCTGGGGTGGAGGGCCTGAAGCCCGGCGATCGGGTGAGCGTCGATGCCATTCGCCGCTGCGGAACGTGCGACGCCTGCCGCCGCGGATTGGAGAACCATTGCCGCAACGCGGACTACTCGCGGGGTGGGTTCGCCACCTACCTGTCCGCGCCCGCCTGCAACGTCTACGCGCTGCGCGACAGCACGCCGCTACTCCACGCCGCCCTCGTCGAGCCCATCGCCTGCATCCTGCGGGCGCAGAACCGCCTGGCCGTGCCGCCGGGAGCCACAGCCCTGGTCCTGGGCTGCGGTCCCCTTGGCCTGCTGCACCTGCAGGTGCTTCGACAGCGCGGGGTCAACGTCCTGGTCAGCGACCCGGTGGCCCACCGGCGCGAGATGGCCCTCTCTTTCGGTGCCACAGCCGCATTCGATCCGGCGTCGGCCGACCTGGTGGGGCCGGTGGGCGAGCTGACCGGCGGATGGGGAGTGGAGGCCGCCATCGTCGCCACCGGCGCCGTCGAGGCTGCCCGGCAGGCATTGCCACTCCTGGCCTTTGAAGGCAAGCTGATGCTCTTTGCCGGCATTCATCCCAGGGCCGACCTGGCCCTCGACCCCAACGACGTGCACTACCGGGAGAGCTGGATCACCGGCTCGTCGGACTATACCCGCGCCGAGTTCCGGCAGTCGCTGGCCCTGGTGGAAGAAGGGGCCCTGCAACTCCAGGCGCTTATCACCGATATCCTTCCCCTGGCCGAGATCAGCGCGGCCATGGCAGCCATCCAGTCTGTCCGCCGCCTGAAGGTGATGATTCGCTGCGGGCCGGACCCGGATCTGCCTGAAGGGCGCGCCGGGGGCCAGGCGGCCAGGAGATCAAACAGTCAAAGGCAAACATGACTCAACCAGATACAATGCACGCCAACATTCCCCTTACCGCCGTCCAGGCCGGCCTTCTGCGCCGTACCCGGCGGCTATTCTGCCACGCCGACGGGCGGGCCATCCTGGTGCCCATTGATCACGGGCTTTACAGCGGGCCCATGGACGGCATCGAGGACCCGCTGCGCGTTGCCCGGGCGGTGCTGGCGGGCGCCGACGGCCTGCTCATCTCGCCCGGCTTTGCCCGGGCCATCGCCGCCGAACTGCCCGCCCGCTGCGCGCTGGTCATGCGCGTGGGGGCCATCAACGACCAGAGCCCGGTGCAGGGCTACGAGGCGGTCTATGCCAGCGTCAAGCTCGCCCTGCGCTACGATGCCGACTGGCTGGTACACACCCTTTATATCGGCGGCGATCAGGACGCGCAGGCAATACGCGACGCGGGCGTCCTGGTAGAGGCCGCCGACCGGTACAACGTCCCCGTTCTGCTCGAGTTCCTTCCGCGCGACGACGGCTGGCAGCCCGGCCACGTGGCGGCCTGGGCGCGCCTGGGAGCCGAGCTGGGGGCCAGTGCCATCAAGACGATCTACACGGGCGACGTGGAGTCGTTCGCCGGGGTCACCGGCGGCTGCCCGGTGCCGGTCCTCGTTGCCGGCGGACCGGCGGGGGGCGAGGTGGCCGACCTCTTGCAGCTCACGGACGACGTGGTTGCTGCCGGGGGCGCGGGCCTGGCCATCGGCCGGCGCGTGTGGCAGGCCCCCGATCCTGCCCGCCTGCTGACGATGCTGGGCGGCCTGGTGCACTGCCAGGTCACGCTTGCCGAGGCGGTGGAGGCACTGGGTGCGGGACAAGAGCCGGGCCGAGATAGCCACGATGTGCGATAGCGACTGCGGGAAAAAGCCCGCTGACATGCAGTTCTCAGAGAGGAGAGAAGAGAACAATGAGTGAAAACGTCACGTTGGCAGTGCGATGGATGACGCGCCGGGAGTTCCTGAAGGGGATGAGCGCGGTAGCGGCCAGCGCAGCGCTGGCCGGCACCATGGGTGGGTGCGGCGGGCAGCCGTCCGTGTCCAAGGGGAGCGGCCAGCTCGACTTCTTGAGCTGGGAAGGCTATGACATGCTGGCGGCCACGGAGCAATGGCGCAAGGACAACAACATCGACCTGAAGTCCGCGTACATTGGCAGCTCCGAAGACGTCCCGGCCAAGGTGTTGAGCCCGGCGGGCGCGGGCATCGACGTCATCACCTATTTTTACGCCTATTACAAGTCGTGGGCGGATCTCGGCCTGTTCGAGAGCTTTGCCGCCGACGAGGTGCCGAACATGAAGCGGATGTACCCCTACTTCCAGGAAGGGGAATACTGGCGCCTGCCCGACAAGAGCTACATGGGCGTGCCCTTCACGTGGCTGACCTACGTCTGCAACTATCGCTCCGACCTCATCGAGCCGCCACAGAGCTGGGAAGAGCTTACGTCGGACAAGTACAAGGGCAAGCTGGCCATCGTCGAAGATCCCGGCGCCAACATCCTGGTCGCCGCCACAGTCCTGGGCATCCAAACCGACACCATGACCAGGGCCGAGTTGGAGGAGACGAAAAAGTTCCTGCTGGCCCTTAAGGCCAATGCCAAGACCATCGCGCCCTCCTACGGCGACCTCAGCAACCTGCTCATCTCCGGCGAGGTGGTTGCCGGCTTTATCGGCTGGGCCGCCCTCGACCTGTGGGCCGGCCAGGAGGGAGTGCCGGTCAAGAGCGTCCTGCCGCCTGACGGTGTGGTCATCTCTATCGATGCCTATGCCATGCCCAAGACGGTGGACAACCGCGACGCGGCCCTGGCCTGGATGAACCTGATGCTCACCGACGAGGTCCAGCTCGCGGTGGCCAACGAGCTGCTGACGGCCACCGTTTGCCCCGACACGGCCAAGCTCATCGCCGACCCGGCCGTGAAGGCGATGTATGATTATGACAACTTTAATTCCTTTGTGCAGCAATACCCGCTGCACCTCTTCCCGCCCAACGAAGTCACAGGCGACCAGGTGACCTTTGCCGACTGGCTGAAGGCCTGGGAAGAAATCAAGGCGGCGTAGGGAGACGAGAGACCCGTGCAGAACCGGCAACCATGCCACGGACCCGAATTCGGGGCTCGATCATGCGCAAAAGAGTAGCACGCTCCGGGGCAAAGCCGGCGGCGCCGGTGCCCGGCGCCCTGGTGCCCGAAGGGGGCCCTCGCTTCACGACGCAGGCAGCCGGCTGGCTGGCCGGCAAAAAGTGGAGCGGCTACTTGATGGCTACGCCGCTGATGCTGCTCGTGACGGCGCTGCTGTTGCTGCCCATCGGCACCTTTTTGCTGTACTCGTTCCTCACTCCCGCGCCGTTTCGCGTCGGGCTGCCCTTCACCCTGGAAAACTATCGCCTGGCCTTCACCGACCCCATCTACTGGCGCCTGATGCTCAACTCGGTGCGGATCGGCCTGACGACGGCCGCCGTCTCGACGGTGCTGGGCTATGCCCTGGCCTACTATGCCAGCTTTTGCGCCGGCAAGGCCAAGATGGTGATCCTCGCCCTGACTGTGGTCTCGATCCTGGGCGGCTACCTGGTGCGCATCTATGCCTGGCGCATCGTCCTGGGCACCGAGGGAGTGTTGAACAGCGCCCTCGGTGCCCTGGGCCTGTCGCACAACCCGCTGCAGTTCTTGCTCTTTTCTCGAAGCGCGGTGGTGGTGGCCCTGGTAAACATCTATATTCCCTTCACGGCGCTCACCGTCTTTGCCTCCCTGGAAAACGTGGGGCGCGACCTCATCGAGGCGGCCCGCGACCTGGGGGCAGGGCCTCTGCGGGCCTTTGGCCGGGTAGTGCTGCCCCTGACGGGGCGAGCGGTGTTTACCAGCTTCCTGTTCGTCTTTCTCCTGACCGCCGCCGACTATATCACACCGCAGCTTATCGGCGGCACCGAAGGGGCGATGATCGGCGTGGTTGTCTACGATCAATTCGTCAAGCTGGGTGATTGGGCCCTGGGCGCGGCGCTTTCCTTCTACATCGTCATCGTCTTTGGCGTCGTCCTGGCCGTCACGTGGCTAACGCTGCGTGCCCTGGGCATCCTGCGGCGGGGGGCCTGAACCATGGGAAAGCATGCACTGGGCGTCCTGGCCTGGACCCTGCTCGGTTATCTCTACCTGCCGGTGATCGTCCTCCTGGTCTTTGCCTTCCAGGGCTCGGGCCTTCTCTCGCTGCCCTTTACCGGGCCGTCACTGCGCTGGTTCCAATTCGTCGTGGCCGAAGAGAGCTTTCGCTCGGCGCTGATGTCGAGCCTCAAGGTTGGCCTGGCGGCCAGCGTGATGGCGATGGTGGTCGGCACCCTCACCGGGTTGGCCTTTACCCGCTACAAGCTGAGGTTCCAGCGTCCCCTGGAGGCCATGTCCATGGCTCCCATCGCTCTGCCCGGCCTCTTTATCGGGCTGGCGCTGCTGGCCTACTTTGGCCGGCTGGGCATGTCGCTGTCGCTGGTGACCGTGTTCCTGGCGCACCTCCTCTACGTGCTGCCCTACGTCCTCATCGTCATGCGCAACCGCATGGAGCGCTTTGACGTTGCCATCGAAGAGGCGGCGCGGGACCTGGGGGCCAATGCCTGGCAGACCTTCTGGAAGGTGACCTTTCCCCTGACCTGGACGACCATTCTGGCCAGCGGCATTCTGGCCTTTGCCCTGTCGTTTGACGAGTTCCTGATCACGCTGTTCGTGATCGGCTCCGATTCGACGCTGCCGGTGATGATGTGGTCGCGCATGAGACGGCGCATCGACCCCTCCATCAATGCTGTGGCGGCCATCATCTTTGCCGTCTTTGTCACCAGCCTGACCACCGCGGGCGCCCTCGTCTGGCTGCGCCGCAGCCCCGCGCCCCCAACGAAGGAAGGATCGAAGCTGTGAGCCAAGAGAATCCGGCAGCCGCGCCCGGCTCCGCCCCCGTGGTAGAGGTGGTGGGCGTCAGCAAGCGCTTTGGCAAGGTGGTTGCCTTGCAAGACGTCAATCTCGCGGTCTACCCCGGCGAGTTCCTGACGCTTCTTGGCCCCAGCGGCTGCGGCAAGACAACGCTGCTGCGCATCATTGCGGGCTTTGAGACGCCGACAGCCGGCCACGTGCTGCTGGCCGGCCGCGACGTGACGGCGCTTCCTCCCGAGAAGCGACCGCTGAACATGGTCTTTCAGCGCTACGCGCTCTTTCCCCACCTGACGGTGGCCGAGAACGTGGCATTTGGCCTCAGGCTGCGACACGTACCCGAGGCCGAAGTGCGGGAGCGGGTAGCCCAGGCCCTGGCCCTGGTACGCCTGGAAGGGTTCGAGCAGCGCCTGCCCCACCAGGTCAGCGGCGGCCAGGCGCAGCGCGTGGCCCTGGCTCGCGCCCTGGTCAACAAGCCCGAGGTGCTCCTCCTCGACGAGCCCCTTTCGGCCCTCGACCGCAAGATCCGGCTGCAGATGCAAGACGAGCTGCGACAGATCCAGGCCGAGGTGGGCACCACCTTTGTGTACGTCACCCACGACCAGGACGAGGCGATGGCCATGTCCACGCGGGTTGTCCTGCTGTGCGACGGGGTCATCACCCAGATTGCCACGCCACTGGCGCTTTACCAGGCGCCCGCCTCCGAGTTCGCGGCCAACTTTATCGGGGACGCCAACCTGCTGGAGGGAACCGTCGTGGAGCGGGGCGGCAAGCTGGCCGTGGCCTGGTGCGGGCTCGTGCTGGAGGGACTGGCCGCCCCCGGCCGCGCCGCCGGCGACAGCGTCCGGCTCATGGTGCGGCCCGAGGCCATCCGCCTGGTCGAGACCGACGCCGCCACCGAGGCGACCTGCGCCGACGGGATTCTGGAGCGCAGCTCGTTCTATGGATTCTACTGGATTCACCGCGTGCGGGTCGGCGACGAGCTGCTGGTCGTTCGCGAGATGGGTACGGCGCAGCCGCCCTCCCCCGGCGCGCCGGTTCGCCTGGCCATCGACACGGCGCGGGCCGTGATCCTGCCCTGAAGGGAGGTCGCCATGAACCGGCTCGAGTCGTCATCCATCGCCGGGCGGGAGCCCGTGCGCATCGGCGTCGCGGGCTGCGGCAACGTCCTGGCAGTGGGCTACCTGCCCACCATCGAGCGCCTCCGGGCCAGGGGGCTGGCCGAGCTGCGCGAGGCGGTCATGGAGGGCTGCCGCAGCCCCCGCTTTACCGTCGACTATCACGAAAAGGCTCGATTGCACCCATGGCTTTCGCGATGAACCCGGAAGTCCCACGTGCCCAGGTCGCCGTGGGCCTCGACATCGGAGCAACGAAAATCGCCGGGGGCGTGGTCGAGTTTCCGGCGGCCAGGATCCTGTCGCAGCGCAGCATCGCCACCGCCCCCTGGCGCGGCGCCGAGGTGGTCCTTAGCGACTGCCTGACGCTGGCGCGCGAGTTGGTAGAGATGACGCCCGACCTGTCGCCCGGCGGGCAGCCGGCGGTTGGCGTCTGCATGGGCGTGCCGGAGAACATTGACCCGGAAGGCCGGGTTACCAGCACCAATACCCTCGCCTGGCGCGGAGTGCCCGTGCAAGACATGCTCGGCCGCATCGCCCCGGCCGTCGTCGAATCGGACGTGCGCGCCGCGGCGCTGGCCGAGTCGCTGTGGGGCGCCGGCCGCGGGGCCCGACTATTTGTCTACCTCACGGTGGGCAGTGGCATCAGCCACACGCTCATGATCGACGGTGCGGCCTACCTGGGCGCCACCGGCAACGCCATTACCTCGGCCAGCAGCCCCCTGACCACCGAGTGCACCGAGTGCGGTGCCCGGCTGGAGCCCGTCCTGGACCATATCGCCGGCGGGCTGGCCCTGCCGCGGCTCTACAACGCCCGCAGCGCCCGGCCGGTCGAGAGCGCGCGCCAGGTGCTCTCTCTGGCCGCGGAGAACGATCCGGTGGCCGTCGACGTGGTTCGCCGCGCCGGAGAGGCACTGGGGGTTACCGCCGCCTTCCTGGTCAACGTCCTCGATCCCGAGCTCCTGGTGGTGGGCGGTGGGCTGGGCCTGGCCGGCGGGCTCTACTGGGACACCTTCCTGGCCTCCACCCGGGCCCACATCTGGTCCGACGTCAACCGCGACCTGCCCATCGTCACCGCGGGAATGGGCGTCGCGGCCGGCCTCATCGGCGCTGCCGCCACCGCCTGGAAACGATTCGGCGGCCCGTAGCCCGTAGCCTCGCCCACAATCCGTAACACAACAGGTCGTGTCCATCGCGGATCAACAGAAATCAAGACTTGGTGCCCGCGCATCGCCTATGGTATAATAGCCTTGACCCCCAATGGTCGACGTCATCGAGACAAAGGAGCAGTGGATGGACAACCATGACGTATTTGACATCACCATCATAGGCGGCGGGCCCTCGGGGCTCTTTGCAGCTTTCTATGCGGGCCTGCGGGCGGCCCGCACCAAGATCATCGACAGCCTGCCCCAGTTGGGCGGGCAGTTGATGGCCCTCTACCCCGACAAGCACATCTATGACATTCCGGGCTTTCCGAAGGTGCTGGCGAAAGAGTTCGTCGACCTCCAGGTGGAACAGGCCATGAAATTCTCGCCCACCGTGTGCCTGGACGAAAAGGTAACCCACGTCCAGCCCCTGGAGAACGGGCGCCTGGAGAACGGGCTCATCGAGCTCAGGTCGGAGCGGGGCGACGTACACCTGTCGCGCACGGTCATCGTGGCGGCGGGCGTGGGCGCCTTTGTTCCGCGCACCCTCGACATCCCGGACCTGAAACGCCTGGAAGGCAAGGGGGTCCACTATTTCGTCAAGGACCTGGAGCGCTTTCGCGGCCAGCGCGTCCTGGTCGTCGGCGGCGGCGACACGGCCCTCGACTGGGCCCTCTCCCTGCGGGATATTGCCGCGCAGGTCACTCTCTGCCACCGCACCGACCGCTTTCGCGCCCACGAGGATTCGGTGCAGGCTCTCTTCCAGTCGCCCAGCGAGATCCTGCTCCTCCATGAGCTCAAGAGCCTCCACGGCGACCTGCACCTGGAGGGCGCCACCGTCTTTCACAACCAAAGTGGCGACGAGCGCAGCCTCGACCTGGACGCCGTCATCCTCGGGCTGGGTTTCCTGGCCAACCTGGGGCCCATCCAGGGCTGGGGACTGGAGATCGTCAAGAACTCGATCCTGGTCGATACCACCATGCAGACCAACATCCCCGGCGTGTATGCTGTCGGCGACATTACGACCTACGAGGGCAAGCTCAAGCTCATCGCCACCGCCACCGCCGAAGCAGCCATCGCGGCCAATTACGCCAAAAACCGCATCGATCCAAAGAGCCGCGTCTTCCCGGGACACAGCAGCGAGAAATTCTAGCCGTCGGGGCGGCCGGTCCGCCGCCCGACGATCAACCTACAGACTCGGAGGGAAGGATGAGCCAGCAGGAGATTGTATGGTTCCGACACCCGGAGGCCGAGGCCTACGTCACCGGCTGCCTGGACGAGCTGACGGCGGCCCTGCCCGCAGCGCGGAACCTGGCCACGGCGCTGGAGGCACGCACCAGCAGCCGCCTCTTTGATTGGCTGGACCACCTGGTCCTGGCCGGCGGCGACCGGCCCCGCGGCCAGCTTGCGGACCTCGGCTTTGAGCGCGAGGAGGCGCCCGCGGGCCAGGACAGCGTCTATCACCATCCGGGGACGATGCTGCCCCGTGTCGTGCTGCGCGAGGGGGTCGCGGCCGAACCCGGCACCCCACTGGCAGCCGCCCTGGGGGTGGAAGAGGTCGCAGCCTTCCTCATGGCCAATGGCCTGTCGGCGCCCATCGAGGGCTCGATCCTGGGGCCCTACCGCCGCGCCACGGCCTGGCAGGCCAACGGCCGCTCGGTCCTCGTCGTGGAGCGCCGGGGACACGCCGGTTTCGAGCCGGTGGAGGCGCAGCCGGACGAGACAGCCCGCTACCTGCGCGCCCTGGAGCGCTGGGCCACGCGCCCGCGCCGGTCGGATGGCAGCGATGTCCGCGCGGCGATGGAGCAGACCCTGGGCCTGGCCAGGGAGATGGTGAGCGAGATGGGCGTCGACCGCGCCGCCTGGATCGTAATGGAGGCCGAGCGGTCCCGCTGGCAGCGCCGCAACCGCGCCGGCCAGGTGCAAAAGGCCCGCCAGGACAGCCTGGGCCTGGGGTGGGGCAACCACGACCACCATACCTTCCGCAGCTCCCGCGAGACCTTTGGCCTGTTGATCCAGATCCTCGAGACCCTCGGCTTCCGGCCCCGGGAGCGCTTTTACGCCGGCGCCCAGGCCGGCTGGGGTGCACAGGTCATGGAGCAGCCGGTCTGCCGGGTGGCCATCTTTGCCGACGTGGACCTCTCCCCCGAGGAGGTGGACGGCGATTTCGCCCACAGTTCCCTGGCGCCCCGGGAGGCGCTGGGCACCGTCGGCCTGTGGTGCGCGCTCCACGGCGAGTCGATGCTGGATGCCGGGCTACACCACCTGGCCAGCCGCCTGAGCTTTGACCGGGCGACGGCCGACCTGGCCGACTGGCAGGTGGAGATGATGCGCCCCTTCAGCGATTTCGAATTTTTGCGGCAGGCCTTTACCCGCGGCGAGCGATGGGACGTGGCCCCCGAGCGGCTGGACCGCCTGGTGAGCGCGGGCCGCATCGACGAGGAGCAGCGCGCCCGCTTTGCCGCCGGCGGCGCCATCGGCAGCCACCTGGAAAACATCCAGCGCGCCGAGGGGTTCAAGGGCTTCAACCAGGAGACGGTGAGCGACATCATCCGGCGCACCGATCCCAGGGGCGAGATCGGCGCCTAGTACGCGGCCACGGCGGCCACCCGCATCATCGCAGACGCTTCCCAGGACACACAAACAGCATAGGAGCCCGCAGCTCGGTGGAGTGGAGTCACTCCCCTCCACCGCGCGTGTCGGGCTATGGTTGGCCACCATGCAGACCTCCCGCGCCGTGCGAAGAAGGGAGGCCGTTGCCGAAACAGGCCAACCATGCTACAATGGTCATAGATTTGAGCTAGATGTAGGAGACAGGCAAAAACCAATGCCCAATCAAGAGCAGTTTGAGCTGTTCGACCTTGCTCTTGACGCCTGCCTGAGGACCGATTGCCAGGGAGTGGTGCTGGAGGCCAATCAGGCCGCATCCTCCTTGCTGCGCGTGCCTTGTGAGGCATTGTTGGGCCGCCCGATCTGGCAGCACGCGCCCCCGTCCGACAGGCCGGACATGGAACAGCATCTGACCGCCCTGGAATCGGCAGAGCCCGGGGTGGCCAGGCGATGGGAAATGCGCTTGCTGACGTCGCAGGGCGAAGCGGAGGGGAGGGGCAACGAGGACGGACTGGTGGATGCTGCCGTCGCGGTGGCCGCACTCCGCCCGTTGCCGGGAGAGCAGCCGGACCTGTGTTGGCTCATCCGCGACGTGTCGGAACAGAAAAGGGGCGAAAGGGCGCTGCAAGGGGCCCTGGCCGAGGCCAAAGAGGCCCGGGACATCCTGGATGCGCTCATGAAATATGTGCCAGAAGGCATTTCCATTGCCCTGGGGCAGGACATGACGCTCACGAGGGTGAGCAGCCACGGCCAGGACATCCTGGGCCCCCACGCCGGCAGGAGTGTCAGGGAGGTGCTGGAAGAGTGGAAAGGGTACGAGCCGGACGGCGTGACGCCCATCGCTATCGAAGACGCGCCGCTGGTGCGCGCCGTCCGCCACGGCGAGGTCGTCGAAGGGCGAGAGATCTGGCAAGAGACGGGTTATGGAGGACGAATCCGCCTGTCCTGCAACGCCGGTCCGATCCGCAACGCGAAGGGCGAGATCACCGGCGCGATCGTTGCCTGGCGCGACGTGACGGAGGAGCGGCAAGCGCAGGAAGTCGTGCGGCGCCTGGCCCAGTTCCCGGGTGAGAACCCCGATCCGGTGCTGCGCGCCGCCCCGGATGGACGGCTGTTGTACGCCAACGAGCCGGGGCGCAGGTTGCTGAGGTCCCTGGGCTGGCCGGAGGGCGATGGGCTGCCTGAACCTCTCGACAGCCTCGTTTCGCAGGCCGCCCAGTTGGGGCAACACGCTCCCCGCCCCGATGGAGTGCTCCGGGCCCAGATCGACAACGCGGAGGGCCGCACCTTCTGGATGACCCTCGTCGCCCTGTCGGGGCCGGCAGGTGAGGCCTACGTGAACATCTATGGCCACGACATCACCGAGCGCAAACGGGCCGAAGATATCCTGCGCGGCAGCGAGGCCAGGTTGCAGGCCCTGCTCGAGAGCATGCCCGTCGGCATCTCTATCCTAGATGCCGAGAGGCGGGTTGGCTACAGCAACCCGGCTATGGCCGGCATCCTGGATCTATCCGTCGGAGAGCTGGAACAGGGCAGCCATGCGCGTCACACCTATCTGCGTCCCGACGGCAGCCCCATGTCCGCCGCCGAATTCCCGAGCACGCGTGCCTTCGAGGAGCAACGAACAGTGCACGACGTCGAGGTCGGCGTGCTGAAGGATGACGGCAAGCTGCTCTGGGCCAACGTCAGCGCCGTGCTCTTGCCCCACGACGATTGGCATGTCATCCTGAGCGCGGCCGACGTGACCGAGAGGATACGGGCCCGGCAGCGGATCGAGGAGCAAGCCGCGCTGGTGGACACCATGCTTGGCTCCATCGCCGACAGCATCGCCTTTTACGGGCCCGAGGCCCAGATCTTGCGCACCAACGCGGCGGCCGACGCTATGTTTGGCTACGTCCCCGGCAAGCCAATCGCCTCCCTGGCCGAGCGATCGGCCCAAACCAGGCCCCGGGACGAGGACGGCCGCTACTTTGCCCTGGAGGATCTGCCCGTCATGCGCGCCTTGGTCGGCGAGACGGTAACGTGCGTCGCCATGGCGATGGACCTGCCGATCGGGTGGAAAGGGCCGCCCACCTGGGCCTCGGTGAGCGCTGCTCCGGTGCGCGGCCCGGGGGGAAACATCCTGGGCGCCATCGTCACGTTTACCGACATCACCGAGCTACGCCGCGCGCGGGAGGTGCTGGAGAAACGCGTCGAGGAGCGCACGGCCGATCTGGTCGCCGCCAACCAGGCCCTCCAGGCCGAGATCGCCGCGCGCCGGCAGAGCGAAGCGGAGCTGCGCGAGAGCGAGTTGCGCTTTCGCCAACTGGCCGAGAACATCGAAGAGGTTTTCATGCTGGCCGAGCCCGAGGAGGGCCGGCTGCTCTATCTGAGCCCAACCTACGAGAAGCTGCTGGGCCGCACGCCAGCCGAGGTGTACCCACAGCCGGACATGGCGTTGGAAGACGTCCATCCGGACGACCGCGAGAAGGTCGTGGCCCTGTGGGCGGGCAGAAGCGAGGTGGAAGAGTTTCGCCTTTTCGAGCGGAGTGGCGCCGTCCGCTGGCTGCGCGGCCGCGCCTTCCCGGTGGAAAGCGTGCCGGGTATGCCCAGGCGCGTCGCGGGCCTGATGGCCGACATCACGGCGCAAAAGGAGGCCCTCGCCGCCCTCGTCCACGCCGAGAGGCTGAGCACCGCCGGCCGGATGGCAGCCTCGCTGGCCCACGAGATCAACAACCCCCTCCAATCGGCCATCGGCTGCGTGGACCTGGCCCGCGAAGACCTGGAGGCCGGCCTGGATCCCAGCCACTACCTGGTGGTCGTCTCCGAGGCCCTTGCGCGCGCGGCCCGCGTGGTGGGGCAGTTGCGGGCCATGGGCCGCCAGTGGCGCCAGGAAGTGCGCGAGCCGGGCGATCTAAAAGAAGCCATCGACAAGGTCCTGCTCCTGACCCAGAAGAGCAGCGAGCTCAAGGGCGTGACGGTCATCCGGGAACTGGATGAGGACCTGCCGGCCGTCCAGCTCATGAGCGACGGCATCCAGCAGGTCCTCCTGAACCTCGTCCTCAACGCCCTTGATGCCATGCCCCTGGGCGGTACGCTGCGGGTCAGCGTCGAGGGCAGCGAACAGCCCCGCGGCGCGTGGGTTCGCCTGGCCGACACGGGCATGGGCATCCCGGCCGACGACATGGAACACCTCTTCGAGCCCTTCCGCAGCACCAAGACCGAGGGCCTGGGCCTGGGGCTATTTATCTGTCACAACATCGTCGCCAACCACGGCGGACGGATCGAGGTGCAGTCGCAGGAAGGCGAGGGCACCGAGGTCCGCGTCTGGCTGCCGGCGTGACTCAGACGTAACTTGTGTAGCGCGGGACGTACATCTGCCCTTCGATAAAGGCCAGCATGTCGTCCGGCCTGGGCCGGGTGGCGAGCCCTCTTTCGTAGGCCACCTCGGCCACGGCCCGGGCGATGGTCGCCGACACCTGCCTGATCTCGGCCAGGGGCGGGTAGACCAGGCCCTGCTCCAGGTCCTCCTCCGACACCTCGTCGGCCAGGGCGCGGGCCGACGCGAAGAACATCTCGTCGGTGACAAGCTGTGCCCCGCAGGCAATGGCCCCCAACCCCACACCGGGAAAGATGTAGGCGTTGTTTCCCTGGCCCGAGACGTAGGTCTTGTCTCCCAGCGTCACCGGGCCAAAGGGGCTGCCGCTGGCAAAGACGGCCCGCCCCCCGGTCCAGGTGTACGCCTGCTCGGCGGTGCACTCGGCCTTGGAGGTTGGATTCGACAGGGCAAAGACGATAGGCCTGTCGTTGATCCTGGCCATGGCCTCCAGGACCGGTTGAGAGAAACCGCCGGCCTGCCCGGAGACGCCGACGATGATCGTCGGCCTCAGCGCCTCGACTGCCGACAAAAAGTCGGGCACGGGCTCGTGGGCGTGGGCATAGGGCAGCTTTTGCGCGGCCAGCCCGGCCCGCCCTTGCACCACCAGGCCCTGGGAATCGACCAGCCAGCATCGCCGCCGCGCCTCCTCCGGCGTCAGTCCTTCGCCCTCCATGGCCGCCACCACGAGCCCGGCGATGCCGGTGGCCGCCTCGCCGGCGCCGCGGAACAGCACCTTTTGATCCGTCAGTCGCCCGCCCGTGATGCGCAGCGCGGAATACAGGCCGGCCAGCGCCACACCGCCGGTGCCCTGGATGTCGTCGTTGAACGTGCAGTACCGGTCCCGGTACTTGGCCAACAGGCGAAAGGCGTTCCGGTTGGCAAAGTCCTCGAACTGGATCAGCACTCCGGGAAACAGCTCCGACGCCGCCTCCATGAATTCGTCCACCAGCTCGTCGTAGGCCTCGTCGCGCAGCCGGGGCTGCCGCAGCCCGATGTAAAGGGGATCCGACAGCAGCTCCTGGTTCTCGGTGCCCACGTCGAGGGTTATGGGCAGGCACAGGCGGGGGTGAATGCCCGCACAGGCCGTGTAGAGGGCGAGCTTGCCCACGGGGATGCCCATGCCGTTGGCGCCCAGGTCGCCGAGCCCCAGGATTCGCTCACCATCGGTGACGACAATGATGCGCACGTCGCGGTGGGGCCAATTGCGCAGGACGTCGGCCACGCGCCCCCGGTCGCCGGCGGAAATGTACATGCCGCGCGGCCGGCGAAAGATGCGGCCGTACTCCTGGCAGCCCTGGCCCACCGTCGGCGTGTAGATGATGGGCATCATCTCCGCGATCTGGTCGAGAACCACCCGGTAAAAGAGGGTTTCGTTCCGATCCTGGAGGGCGATCATGTGGATGTACTTTTCCAGGCTGTTGGGCTTTGAGTCAAAGTTCTCCAGGACGCGCTTCACCTGCTCGTCCATGGTGTGCACGTGGGGCGGCAAAAGCCCGTGCAGCCCCAGGGCGTCTCGCTCCTCCTCGGTAAAGGCCGTCCCCTTGTTCAGGGAGGGATCGTGCAACAGATCCATGCCCCTGAGACGGCTCCCCTGGTGGGTCTGGACTTCCCGGACGTCCATGTTTTCAGTCATTTTCCTTCTCCTCCTCGGTCCTGCTTGGGGTGGACCAGGCCGCTGATCGTCCTCCCCGCGCGCCGTCCGTCACGTCGCGTCGGAGGACGAGATCTCTCGATTTATGCCGTGTACGTCCCCGATACCGTTGTGCCGCCCTCACCCGTCCAGTTGGTGTGAAAGAACTCGCCACGCGGCCGGTCGACGCGCTCGTAGGTGTGGGCCCCAAAGTAGTCGCGCTGCGCCTGGAGCATGTTCGCCGGCAGGCGGGCACTGCGATAGCCGTCATAGTAGGCCAGGGCACTGGCATAGGCCGGCACAGGCAGCCCGTGGGTGACGGCCATGGCGACCACTTCCCGCCAGCCGCGCTGGCTGCGGTCCACCGCCTCCTGGAAGTAGGGCGCCAGGAGCAGGTTCGCCAGGTCGGGCTGCCGGTCATAGGCCTCTTTGATGCGCTCCAGGAACTGGGCGCGAATGATGCATCCCTCGCGCCACATGAGGGCGATTCCCCCCAGGTCGAGCTGCCAGTTGTACTCGCTGGCTGCCATGGCCAGGAGCTGGAAGCCCTGGGCGTAGGAGCAGATCTTGCTGGCATACAACGCCAGGCGGATCTTTTCAACCAGGCCACGACGATCCGCGGCGTTCTCACCTGCCCCGCCGGGCGCGACCAGGGGTCCCGGGCCGCGCAGCACGCCGCTGGCGGCCACCCGCTCGGCCTTGATGGCCGACATGGCCCGGGCAAAGACGGTCTCGGCGATGGTCGGCGCTGGCGTGCCCATGTCGAGGGCGCTCTGGCTCGTCCACTTGCCCGTCCCCTTCTGGCCCGCCGTGTCGAGGATGACGTCCACCATGGGCTTGCCCGTCTCCGGGTCCACCGTGCCCAGGATGTCGGCCGTGATCTCGACGAGGTAGCTGTTTAGCTCGCCCCGGTTCCACTCGCGGAACACCTCTTGCATCTCGGCCGGCGACATGCCCAGCACCTGCTCCATGATAGAGTAGGCCTCGGAGATCATCTGCATGTCGGCATACTCGATGCCGTTGTGCACCATCTTCACATAGTGGCCGGCGCCGTCGCGGCCCACCCAATCGCAGCAGGGGGTGCCGCCTTCCACCTTCGCGGCAATGGCCTGGAAGATGGGCTTCACGTGGGGCCAGGCTTCGGGGCTACCCCCGGGCATGATGCTCGGGCCGTGGAGCGCCCCCTCTTCGCCGCCCGAGACCCCGGTACCGATAAAGAGCAGTCCCTTGTCCTCCAGGTAGTAGGTGCGGCGGATGGTGTCGCCGAAAAAGCTGTTGCCGCCGTCGATGATGATGTCGCCTTTTTCCAGGTGGGGCAGCAACTGCTCGATCATGTCGTCCACCGCTTTGCCGGCCTTGATCATGAGCATCACCTTGCGCGGCAGGGCCAGGCTATCGCACAACTCCTCGACGCTGTAGGTGCCGATGACGTTCTTGCCCTTCGCCCGCCCCTCGACAAAGTCGGTCACCTTGCTCGTCGTGCGGTTATAGCAAGCGACGGTAAAGCCCTTGCTCTCCATGTTCAGAATCAGGTTCTCGCCCATCACGGCCAGGCCGATCAGGCCGATATCCGCCTTTGCCATTTCACTCTCCTTCTCTCACTCTTCTCCCCCTTCCCTCCGTTCAGGGGAGGGGGCCGGGGGGAGGGGTCAACTCACCTCCCCCTCCCCACTTTGCAGCGAAGGGGGCCGGCGGGAGGGGTCACCTCACCCGGTAGAGCATCTCCCCCGCCTTGGGCACCACCAGCACCCCCTCCTCCTCGCGGCCCTGCCACTGGCTCACGTCCACGTCGCAGGGCGCCAGGTAGCCGAGGTTGACCTTCTCGCACCGCTCGCGGGGGATACCCGTGGCCAGCGTGACCTGGATGCGCGGGCGCTCGATCCGCGTCTCGGCGTCGTAGGTGCCGCCGCCGCGCAGGTGGGTGGAGTGGGCCAGCACGCCCCACGGATAGTCCTTGAAGCGATCCCATTGCTTGACGAAATAGTCGCGCACGTGGTAGCCCACCTCGTCGATGACCTTGCCGTGGGTGTACGAGATCTCGGTCAGGTGCGGGGCAAAGATGACCACCTCGCCGCCGTCGGCGATGGCCGGCTCCATCTTGTACATGCCCTTGGCCGCCGTCCACAGGTCGTCGTACATCTCGGGCATGACGGACAGCACGCGCTGCACGGGGGCGTCGCGGTAGACGATGTGCACCTGCGACGAAAGGTCCGCCGCCGCGGCCCAGGCCTCCTCGGGCGTGCCGGCATAGAGGCCGGCCAGCCCGTAATAGGTCACCACGGGCGCCAGGCAGAGCCGGGGCACCGGGATAAAGCTCGCCGCACGGTCGATGACGGCCCGCACGGGCGTGTCCCGGGTGCCAATGATCTCGTAGCTGGTGATGAGCGCCCCCAGCCAATGGGTCAGGTTGATCATCTCCGGCCCGCTGATTCCGGGGAAAAAGTACTTGTTGCCCCCGGAAAAGCCCACCACCTCGTGGGGAAAGACCGGCCCGCAGACGATCAACTGGTCATAGTCCAGGATCATGCCGTTGACCGTCACCGGCACTTCTTGTACCAGCATCCCCCGCGACAGCGCCTCGATCTCGCCGGCAGGGATGGTGCCCAGGGAGACGAGGGTGCCGGGCAGGTCCCAGCGGTGGTTAAAGAGGCCCACGTCTCCATAGGTGCCCTCGCGCTCGGCCGCGCTGAGGCCCACCAGGCGGAGGAGCGCATCGTCGCTCATGGGCTGGTGTGTGCCCAGGGCGACCAGGAAATCGAGGGCGGCCACGCGCCCGGCCAACGCTTCGTGGATCAGGCGGAAAAAGAGGGGGATGGGCGCGGTGCGCGTGCCGTCGGGTATGATGACCAGAACGCGCTTGCGGGCCAGGCCAGGCCCGGCCAGGCCGGCGCCCGCGAGGGCCTCGTGGACGATGGCCCGCACGTCGTCCTGGGATAGAAAACCATTCGTGCTTCCCTTGCCTGCTACCATTCTCTTGCCTTTCTAAACCCTCACGCCCATACCTCTCTCATCGGGGCGAAAGGGAAGCTTCTCACACGCCGCCAAAGGCGCTGAATCCGCCGTCGACGGGCACGACGATGCCCGTCACAAAGGCCGAGGCGGGCGACAGCAGCCAGAGCATGGTGCCCAGCAGGTCCGCCGGCGCGCCAAAGCGGCCCATGGGCGTGTGATCGATGATCGTCTTGCCCCGCGCCGTCAGCTCGCCGGTCTCCCGATCGGTCAGCAGGAACCGGTTCTGGTCGGTGATAAAAAAGCCGGGGGCCAGGGCGTTCACCCGGATGTCGGGCGAGTACTCCTGGGCCATGTGCACCGCCAGCCACTGGGTGAAATTGCTGACGCCCGCCTTGGCGGCGGAATAGGCCGGGATGCGCGTCAGGGGCCGCAAGGCGTTCATGGACGAGACGTTCAGGATGACGCCCCGGCCCTGCTCGGCCATGGTCTGGCCAAAGATCTGGCTGGGCAGGATGGTGCCCAGGATGTTCAGGTCAAAGACAAAGCGCACCGCATCAGGCGGGATATCGAAAAAGGACAGCTCGTCGCTGGTGGTGGCCCGGGGGCTGTTGCCGCCGGCGGCATTGATCAACGTGTCCACGGGGCCAAACTCGGCCCGGATCTGCGCCTCGGTCTCCTTGAGTATGTCGCGCTGCAGTACGTCGCCATAGACGACGATGGCACAGCCCGGGCCGCAGCCCAGCCGGTCCATGAACCGGTCGGCGAGGGAGGGGTCGCGATCCATGATGGCGACGTTGGCGCCGCAGCCTACGAGCATGCAGGCCATCTCGCCGCCCAGGATGCCGGCCCCGCCGGTGATGACGATGTTGCGCCCCGAAAAGTCGTACCACTCCCTGACGCCATCCAGGTTATAGTTCTCGATCATATAAGCCTCCTCACAGGCACTCTTATTTAAACGCCGCCAGGTGCCGCAAAAAGTGCGTCTCCAGCGCGGCGTAATACTCCTCTTCGTGAGAATCCAGGGCCCGCATCAGCCGCTGGCCGTATTCGTCCAGAGCCGAGCCAAAGGTCACGTGCAGCACCTCGCGCCCGTCAAAGGTGTCCAGCACGCCCGCCAGCTCGTCGTCGGCCAGCTCGTCCGGCCGCGGCACGCGCGACGCCTCGGCCGAAACGTGATAGGTGGCCCGGTCGGAGCCGTAGCGCTCCAGGCCCAGGGCCAGGATCTGGCGGAACAAGGCCGGATCCACCCCGGCGATGGCCCGCAACGCCTCCAGGTAGCTCGTGCCGGCGGTCTTCAGGTGCACCAGCTCGCCGGCGTGCCGGGTAAAGAGGGCATAGACGCTGAACTTGTCCGAGCCGGAATGGATGCTCAGCTTGTAGGGGCCCAGGGTGCGGGCGATGGCCGCGTGGTGGGCCAGCTCCCGGTCCAGGGCCTCCAGGTCCCCGATATAATCCACACCCTTCTCAAAGGCGCCCGGGTAGCGGGGCGCGAGGCTCACCCACTCGACCTCCAGGCGCCGCAGCTCGCTGGCCACGTAAAAGTGCTCCAGGGGCGAGGTGGGCGTCTCGGTCTCGTCGACCGACACCTCCAGCTCGAAGGGGCGGCTGCCCATGGCAGCCGCCAGATGCCGGAACATCCGCGCCGTGTGGGCAACGGCGCCGCCGTACTTGGCGGCCGCTCGCAGCAGCGACGTCTCGTCGAACTCGAGGGCCAGGCCGTTCGCGTTAAAGCTCCGGCCCAGGTAGCGCCCCTTGAGGCCCTCCAACGTATCGTCCAGGGCCTGCCAGGGCAGGGCAGCCGCCAGCTTGCGGAGCCGTTGCAGCGAGGCGGTGTGGCCCTCGTTGTCCACGTGGTCGCCGGGGTCGACGGTATAGAACGTGTAGCCGGCGGCGACGCACAACTCGACGTCGTCCGTGGTCTTCAGGTGATCGGCGTCGGCGCCCCACGGCTCGCGCCAGCCCTCCTGGAAGATGCCCCACATGGTGTCGTCCATCACCTGCTGCGCGCTGCGGCCGGTGCGGGCGTTCTCGCGCATCGACTGCTGGGCCGGAATGGGGGCCACGGCAGGGAGCCCCGAGCTGTTGGCCTGGCGCACGGCGCGCAGGTGTCCGGGCGTGGCGAGACCCAGGCGGTCGCCGCTGCCCAGCGAGCGCTTCAGGCCCAGGGGCTGCGGGTGGAGCCAGGGCAGGCGCCGGCGCAATAGGGCAGCGTTGGCCACCGAGAGGGGCCCGATGAACACGTCGCCCAGTTGGTAGCCTTCGAACCCGCCCACGTCGCCGGTGAGCAACAGGACCCGCCCTTCAGGTCCGCGGCCGATGCGATAGGTTGTGCCCACCTGCTCCACCACGGAACGGGGATAAATCGCATAACCGGATAGCGTTGTCTCGCTCATGTCAACTCCTTTTCTCCCCACTCTCCCGGGAAGAGGCACCTATGGCGGCCGACGGCGCCGGGAAGGCCGGGGAGAGGGCCCCCCCGTCGAGCCGGTAGGCCCGCTTGACCAGCCGGTAGGCCGCGTCCAGGGCCATCTCCCGCGCATCGTCCATGTCCACAAGGTGGCGCACCACCAGCCCGGCGATCCAGTTGCAGGCCGCCCGGCGCCAAAGGTCGTGGCGCACCGGGATGGAGGGAAAGGCGCGGGTGTCGTCGTTAAAGCCGCAGGTGTTCTGCAGGCCCGACGTCTCGACGACGCGGTCAAAGTAGCGCCGCATGCCGTTGAGGCTGTCGAAAAACCACCAGGGCGGCCCGAGCCGCAGCGAGGGATAGTGGCCCGCCAGGGGCGCCAGCTCCCTGGAATAGGCGCTCTCGTCGAGGGTAAAGAGGATGAGCCGCAGCCGTTGGTCGTTGCCATATTTCTGCAAGAGCGGGCGCAAGTTGTAGCTGAATTCGGTCCGCCGGGGGATGTCGGCGCCCATGTCGGGCCCGAAGCGCGCGAAAAGGGCCGCGTTGTAGTTGCGGATGGGGCCGCAGTGGAGCTGCATCACCATGCCGTCCTCGACGCTCATGCGGGCAAACTCCATGAACATGTGGCCCGTGAACCGCATGGCGTCGTCGGCCGTGGCCTGGCCGCGGAGCGCCCGCTGAAAGATGGCGTCGGCCTCGGCGGGGTCCAGCTCGCCGGTGTAGGGCGTTTCGGCCGAGTGGTCGGCGGCTGCGGCTCCCATCTCTCGAAAAAAGTCGCGCCGCTGTTCCAGGGCCTGGAGGTAGGTGGCATAGGAATGCACCGCCACACCGCTGGCCTCGGCCAGGCCCTCGATCTGCCGCCGCCAATCCGGCCAAAAGAGGTTCACCACCGAGTCGGGGCGATAGGTGGGCCGCACGTCGCCCGCCCAGCCGGATTCCCGCATGGCCTGGTGGTGGCGCAGGGTGTCGGTCACGGCGTCGGTCGTGCACAGCACCTCGATGCCAAAGCGCTCAAATAGGGCCCGGGGACGGTACTCGGGCGTGGCCAGGCGGGCCTGGAGCTGGTCATAGATCGACTGCGCCGTGGCACCGGTCAGCTTGTCCTCGATGTGAAAGACCTCGAGCAACTCCTGGCCGATCCAGGTGCCCGTGGGCGTCCCCCGGAACAGCCAGAAATGGTCGGCAAAGGTCTGCCAGATGCGGCGGTGGTCGGTCTCGACCTCTGCCGCGGGCGCGGCCCCCGGCAAGGGAGAGGGCGAGCGGAAACGTATGCCCAGGGCCTCCATGGGGACGCCCTGGGAATAGAGCATGCGAAACACATAGTGGTCGGCGATGATGAGCATCTCGGCCGGGGTGCCAAAGGTGGCATCAGGGTCGGCCAGCAGGCGGGGGTCCACGTGGCCGTGGGGGCAGACGATGGGCAGGTCCGCGACGCCCTCGTAGAGCTCGCGGGCAACGCGCCGTTGCGTTGGATCTGGATCAAAGTAACGGTCGGGAAACAGGTTCTTTTTCACGGCATGCCTCCCTTGCTGCTCGTCCCTCGCTCGGCCCCGGCCACAGCGGCCAGGACCAGGCCCATCGCCACGCACCGGGCCAGGACCCGTGCGGCATCGCTCGCCAGCGCTTCAGCCCCTACCTGGCCAGCCAGCCGCCGTCCACGGCCAGGAGGCTCCCATGCACGTAGCGCGAGGCCTCCGAGGCCAGGTAGACCACCGCCCCCTGGAGGTCGTTCGCCTCGCCCCAGTCGCCGGCCGGGATGCGGGCCAGGATGGCCTCATTGCGCACCGGATCGGCCCGCAGGGGCGCGGTGTTGTCGGTGGCCATGTAGCCCGGAGCGATGGCATTGACGTTCACGCCGCTGGCCGCCCACTCGTTGGCCAGCGCCCGGGTCAGCCCCGCCACGCCGCTCTTGGCGGCCGTGTAAGCCGGGATCAGGATGCCACCCTGGTAGGAAAGCATGGAAGCGATGTTAATGATCTTGCCCCCGCCCTGCTCGACCATCACCCGGGCCGCCGCCTGGGAAAGAAAAAACAGGGCCTTCAGGTTGACCTGGATCACCAGGTCCCAATCCCGCTCGTCGAACTCCAGGGCCGGCGCGCGGCGGGTGGTGCCAGCGTTGTTGACCAGGATGTCCAGGCGGCCCAGTCCGCGGACCACCTGGTCGACCGCGTCTCGCAGCTCGGCCACCGTTGCCTGCTGCAAGTCGCAGTGCAACGGCAAAAAGCGCCGGCCCAGGGCTTCGACCCGGGCCTGCGTCTCGGCATAGTAGTTCTGGTAGAGCCCCGCCACGTCGGCCCCCGCCTCGGCCAGGGCCAGGGCCATGGCCTGGCCCAACCCCCGGCCCACGCCGGTCACCAGGGCTACCTTGCCGTCCAGGCGAAATAGATCCAGGATACTCATTGTACACCTCCAACCCTATTCACGCCAATCTCAAGGGGCGCCCCGGCGCGCCTGCCCGGCCCGGGGACCCTGGAACTGGAGCAACACCTTCATGGACCGTCCGCGGTCGGCGGCCAGCGCAAAGGCGCGATCCGCCTCGTCAAAGGGCACGCGATGGCTAACAAGCTGGCTGGCCAGCTCCGGGTAACCGGCGACAAACTCCAGGACGCGGTCGAATTCGCCGGTGCCGCCGATGCTGCCCATGATCTGCGCCGCCTTTAACGTGATCTGCTTCAGGCCGAACTCGACGGAGGGGATGAACCCGAGGGCCATGACCGCCCCAAGGGGCCGCAACAGGCCCACGGCCATGCGAAAGGCCGCCGGCGACCCCGAGGTCTCAAAGATGGCGTCGTATCCGCGCCCCGAGTAGAGCCCGCCGTAGTCGGCGGCATCGCCATCTCCGCCGGCCGCCGCCACGTCGGTGGGGCTGGCGGCCCCGGCAGCCACAGCCTTGGCCACGCGCTCCTCCACCAGGTCATAGAGCTCCACGTACTCGCAGCCCTCCAGCACCTTGAGGGCAAAGAGGCAGGACAGGCCGATGGCCCCGCCGCCCAGCACCAGGATTTTTTCCTTTGCCAGGTTGGGGCGTGCCTCACGGACGCGCCGCGCGGCGTGGGCGCCCACCGCCAGGGGCTCGCTCAGCGCCACCAGGTCCAGGTCGGCCCCGGGGTCGGCGCGGTACAGGTACCGTTCCTCCTGCAAGAAGAGCTGGCGCGAGGCACCGTCGACGGTGATGCCAAACTTCTCGATGTGCTGGCACAGGTTCTTGTCGCGGCCGCAGAACTGGCAGGTGCCGCAGTAGAGCGAGCAGTCGCCGGTCACCTTGTCGCCCTGCCGGAAGCGCGTCACGTCGGGGCCGACGGACACTACCGTGCCCGACCACTCGTGCCCGAAGTAGAGAGGATAGTTTCTGGGCCCCTCGTAGGTGCCCAGGTACAGGCCCGAGTCGGAGCCGCACAACCCCACGGCGTGGGTGCGCACCAGCACCTGGCTGCCCGCCGGCGATTGCAGCTCGGCGGTCACCATCTCCAGTTGTTTGCCGCCGTGCAGGACGATCCCTTTCGACTGCATGCTCAACCCTCCCCCGTCGGACCCGCTCAAGCGTATTCGTCCAGCTCGACCGGGCGGGCCTCCTGGAAGGAGCGTGTCGCCGCCAGGCCGATGACCAACGCCGCCCTGGCGTCGCGGCCGTCCACCGCCGGCTCGCGCCTGGCCTGCACCCGCTCCACAAAGTCAATGGTCTGGGCCAGGTAGGCGCTGCCAAAGCGCTGAATGATGTAGGGCACCATGTCGTACTGGATGCCCTGCCGGGTCAGCACCAGGAGGGGCGTCTGCTGGTAGTAGCCGATATTCAGTCCGCCCTCGGTGCCCAGGATCTCGGTGCGGATGTCATAGCCGTAGAGGGCGTTGCGGCTGACCTCGACGTTGCCCAGGGCCCCTCTCCGGAACAGGAGGCTGATCACCACATTGTCGATGTCGCCCACGCTGTCGAGCTGCGGGAAGGCCAGCGTGCCGCCTTCGGTATAGACGCGCCGCACCTCGTCGCCCATGAGCCAGCGCCCCAGGTCAAAGTCGTGGATGGCCATGTCCAGGATGAGGCCGCCGCTCACGCTCGGCCGGGCGTACTCCAGGTCGGGACAGAACGGGTCGCGGCCGATGGACTTGAAGGTCACCGGCGTGCCAATGACCCCGGCCTCGATCTGTTTCCTGGCCGCCAGGTAGCCGGCGTCAAAGCGCCGCATGAAGCCCACCTGGAACATCACTCCCGCGCGCTCCACGGCGGCGATCATCTGGTCCGTGTCCTCCAGGTTCAGGGCAATGGGCTTTTCACAAAAGATAGCCTTGCCCGCCTCCGCCGCCGCCACGACCACCTCGCGGTGCGTGCTGGTGGACGACAGGACAAAGACAGCCTCCACCTCCGGGCTGGCCAGCAGCTCCCGATAGTCCGCGGACCAGGCCGGAACGTCCAGCTCCTCGGCCAGGGCCCGCGCCCGCTCGGGCAGGACGTCGGCGACGTGCACCAGGCGGCATTGGGGAACCTGGCGCGCCAGGTTGCGCGCATAGATCTGTCCCATCCGCCCCAGCCCGATAACTCCCACAGGCAGTTTTTCCATGGTTCCTCCTCCAGCGGCAGCTCCTTGCCGCGCCACCGGCTTGCCCCGACAAGTCGGGGACTCCCATTCACCCACGCAACCCGGACTCCCCCCTGGCCTGTCCGGCCAGGACGGGCGACTTGTCGGGGCTGGGCCGTGTCCCCGGCAGGCCTCCCCCGACAAGTCGGGGACTCCCATCCACGCGCAACTCGGGCTCCCCGACTTGTCGGGGACAGCAGTCTCCCGTCTCGGAAAAGGGACGGCCTCTCGCGTACCCCTCCCCCTCCCCCGGGAACAAGGAAGGTCCCCCCCTCGCAGGGGGGGCAGAGGGGTTCGCGAGAGAGCCGTCCGGGTGCTACGCGTCCGGCCTACGCTCGCCTAGTCAAAGCTCACGCAGGTGATCTTGCACTCCTTGCGGTCGTCGCGGAGCATGACGATGTTGTCAGGCACCTCGTCCAGAGTGACCCTCTTGGTCACGATGCGGGTCATGTCCATCCCGTCGCCCATGGAGTTGATGACGCGCGGGAACGTGCCGTGCCCGGAATGCCCCTGGGCCCCGACCATGCCCGCGCGGCGCACCTGCAGCACCTCACCCGTCACCGGCATCTTGGCGTCGGCGCGGGCCAGGACCACCACCATGGCGTTGAGGGCGCGGCCCTCCCAGATGGCCTGCTCGATCTGCGGATAGACGATGGTCGGCAGGCCGCTGGCCTCCAGGTAGAGGTTGGCGCCCATGCCGGCCGTCTCTTCCAGGACACACTGCACAAAGTCTTCCTTGGTGGGGTCGATGGCTACGTCGGCGCCCATCTCCAGGCCGAGCTGCGCGCGCTCCGCCTGCGGCTCGGAGATGATGACCTTGGCCGCGCCCATGCGCTTCATGATGGCGCAGGCCGCCATGCCCACCGGGCCGCCGCCACAGATGACGACGTTATCGCCGGGGCGGATGCCCCCGCCACGCTCGACGACGGCGTTGTAGGCCACGCTCGTCGGCTCCACCAGGCTGCCCGCCACGAACAGCTCGTTGCCCGGGTAGCGGTCGGCCAGCGGCTCCAGGCTCCACAGGGTGCGCGCCGGCACCACCAGGTACTTGGCAAAGCCACCGTTCTGGTTGATACCGATCTCGTCCAGGCGCTCGCAGTGGTTCGGATAGCCGTCGGCACAGGGCTTGCACTCGCCGCACCAGATCATCTCTTCCGTGCAGACGCGCTCGCCGCCCTTGAAGGGCTTGTTGGTCTGCTTGTCTCGCGCTTCGCTGCCGGCGTCGACAACCACGCCCGACACCTCGTGCCCCAGGATGCAGGGGAAACCCGTCAGGCCCGGATACCAGGTGTAGCCTTCGTCGTCCGCCTGGGCCATGTGCACATCGCTGCCGCAGATACCGCAGGCCTTGACCTCCAGGAGCACGTCCCGCGGTCCCGGCTTCGGAATGTCGTACTCCCGCATCTCGATCCGAGGATTTCTCCACACTCTGCTGCCCAGGTAGGTCTGCTTGCCCTCGATATCCTTCGGGCCGAGCTTGAACCCCGGCCGGGGGTCCCAATCTGCGATCAGCGTCACGCCTCGCATCTTGCCGTTCATTGTTATTCTCCTTCTGATTCTTACAGATTATTATGACAGCGCCGTCCTCCGGCAAGGCGTCCGCCGCGGCGCGATGTCTCGATCTCGCCTTCGAGCTCGTCCTCGATCTTGCTCGATCTTGCTCCATCTCGTCGCCGGCCGGGTGCGCACGCCAGGCCGGCGGCGGCCTCACCCCTTCTCCCCCCTCGCAGAGGGGGCAGGGGAGTCGATCTGCAGGCCCCGCAGATAAGCGATCCCCTTTTGCGCCGACGTGTCCGGGTCGGGCAGGGGCATCCACTCCCCCGACACGTACCCCTGGTAGCCCGTAGCCATGAGCGCCGACAGGATCGAGACCCAGTCCAGGTGCCCCGCCCCGGCGTACCAGCGGTTCGAGTCGGCCACGTGAAAGTGAAAGATGCGATCGCCGCAGGCGCGGATGCTCGCCTCGATGTTGGGTTCCTCGATGTTCATGTGGAACGTATCGGGCATGAGCCCCATGTTATCGGCACCCACCCGCTCCAGCAGCTCCAGCCCCTGGCTCAGGTTGTTGATCAGCGTCGTCTCGTAGCGGCAGATGGGCTCCAGGGCAATGCGCACCCCGTGGGGCCGGGCCGCCGCGCAACACTCGCGCAGCGCCTCCACCAGCCAGTCCATGGCCTGCTCGTGGTCCACGCCCTTCCGGACGATGCCGCGCATCAGCCCGATAATGATCGCCGCTCCCGCTTTGGCCGCGAACGGCACGTGCGACTTGCAGCGCTCGATGGCCGCCCGGCGCACGTCGGCGTCCGGATCTGTGAACGACAGGCCCTCCTCGCCCCACGCCTGCCCGGTGCCGATGGCCGGGATCTCGAGCCCTTTGGCCGACACCGTCTGCAGCAGCTCGTCGCCGTCCACCAGGCGCGGGTCGCGGATGGCCAGCTCGACGCCGTCATAACCCCAGGCCGCGATCTTGGCCAGGTTGGATTCCAGATCCCCTTTGAACGCCACCGCCTGGAACTGGGCGGCGTGGGTTGAAAGGACGATGCTCAATTTCATGGTAGGCTCCGCGATTCTTCTGTAGGTGGCCAACAGTGGACGATGAGGGTCGCGCATGGGCAGCCGTGGAGGATCTTTTCGGCGACGCTGCCATACATCCAGCGCCGCACCCCGGTGCGGCCGTGGCTGGACATGACAACCAGGTCGACGCCACTGTCCGCGGCAAAGTCCATGATCTGGCGGGCTATGCCTTCTTCCCCGTCGCGATGCTCGACCATGAGGCGGGGGTAGCCCAGGCGCTCCTGCACTCCCTGGAGATAGACCTCGGCCTCGCGGTAGGCGGCCGCCACGATATCATCGTAGACGTCCGGCATGTCGGCCAGGGCCTTGGTGCGGGGAATGGGCTGCGCCACCCGAAAGAGGACCAGCTCGGCCTCCATGGGCGCGGCAATGGCCAGGGCCGGGTCCAGCGCCCTTTCCGCAAACTCGGAGCCATCCAGCGGCACCAGGATTCTTTTGAACTTGAACATCATGCCCTCTCCAAGGTTCCCCTCCCGGTCCCGGCGGGCCGGGCAGCCGGTGAGGAGCGACGGATCGTGCCGCTCCTCACCGGCAGGTCTCGCGGCCGCAGCCACGCGCGACCAAAGGTCCCCGCCGTGTGGCAGCCTACAACTCGGAGCCCTGCCCCAG
>JAAYZQ010000219.1 GCA_012514775.1 Anaerolineaceae bacterium | reverse complement strand
TTGTCGCGTACGAGAGTGGCCGGAGCAAACCGGCTCAATAGTATGCAAACCTATGCAAATATGAGCGGAGATTACCACAGAGGAGCAAAGCTGTCAAATCCTCACCACGGCGAAAGCAGCCTCGCCTGCTCGACCAGGTCCTGGAGCGTGACGGCGTTGAGCATGTCGGTCACGGCCTCCGACACCTGCCGCCACAGCAGGTGGGTCACGCAGCCGTCGGCGCGGCGGCAAGGGTGCGTTTCCTCGCATTCGGCCAGGACGCACGCCACCAGGGCCACGGGCCCCTCCACCGCCCGGACAACGTCGGCGACGGTGATGCTGGCGGCCTCGCGGCCCAGGCGGTACCCGCCGCCCGGCCCCTTGACCCCTTCCACCAGCCCCGCCGACTGGAGATGGCGAAAGAGCTGGGCCACGTAGGCGGCCGAGATCTCTTGCCTGCCGGCAATCGCCTGGCGAGACACGGGGCCGTCCCCGTCGTGCCGGGCCACGTCCAGGAGCGCCCGCAGCGCGTATCTGCCTCGCGTCGAAATGCGGATCATCGCCACCCCTCCAATGCCCGTTCTACGGTCTCTTCCAGGGACCTGCCCGCTGCCCTGGCGCAGGCGGCCTCCACCTGCCGGGGCGCCAGTTGACCGGCCAGTTGCGCCTGGAGGTCCCGGGCCCGCTCCCGGGCTTCGTGCGTGCTGGCCCCGTGGCCCAGGACGCAGGCCGCCATCTCGGCGGCCGCTTCCGCCTCGCCGGCCCGTGCCTGCAGGCGGGCGAGCCCCACGAGGGCATCCAGGGCCAGGGGGATGGCGCGAACCTCCGCGGCCTCGCGGAGGGCGTCCAGGAAGATCCGCCGGGCTTCGGCCGCGTCGCCCGCCGCGGCCAGCGCCTCGCCCAGGTAGGTCAGGGTCCGCACCACGTCCCAGCCCGTGATAAAGCCGGCAAACAGGTCCAGGCTCGCGTGCAGCAGGGACCGGGCCCCGTCCAGGTCGCCCTGGGCCAGGGCCAGCAGGCCCAGGTGGCGATAGGCCGTCCCCATGCCCCACCGGTCGCCCACCTCGGTGCACATGGCCAGGCTCTCCTGCAAAAATGCCTGCGCCTCCCGGTAGCGCCCCAGCCGTATGGCAGCCGGGCTGATGTAATTCAGGCCCAGGGCGGTGGACCGCGGGTCGCCCAGGGCCCGCCACCCGGCGATGCCGGCCAGCATCTGCTCGTACCCCCGGTCGTCCTGGCCCTGCAGGCTGGCGATGTAGCCCAGGTTGTGCTGCGCGTAGGCCTCGAACCACGGCGCGCCGGCCGCCCGGGCACAGGCCAGGCACTCGGTCAGGCGCGATGCCGAAGCGTCCATCTCGCCGTTCAGGAACAAGATGACCCCGCTGAAGAGCAGCGTATCGAGCAGCAGGGCCGGGTTGTCGAAGGGGCGCAGGATGGCCAGGCCCTCCTCCAACAGGGCCAGGGCCCGGTCAAAGTGGCCCTGGCGAAAGAGGAGCAGTCCCTGTTGCGCCAGGCCCTGGCCCAGGACCCGCTGCCCGTCGGCGTCGCCCACCCTGGCCCGGCACGCCTGCACCACCAGCTCGAGCTGCTCCAGGCCCTCGCAGAACCAGCCGCGCATTTCGTAGAGCCAGCCGAAACAGCGCAGCCCCTCCTCCAGGGCGGCCAGCTTGCCCTGCGCCACCGCCCGGCTCCAGGCCGCCCGCACGTTGTGGATCTCGTCCGTCAATTCCCGGAGCGTCTCGCGCTGCGTGTCCCCCTTGAGCGCCTCTTCCCGATCGCGGAGCAGCGCCAGGTAGAAGGCGCTGTGCCGGTCGCGGGTTGCTTCTCCCCGGGGATCCTGGGCCAGGTATTCCAGGGCGTATTGTCGCACCACTTCCAGGAGGTCGTAGCGGCCGTTCTTTTGGCGGCGCACCAACGACTTGCTCTCCAGCGCCGACAGCGCGCCCAGCGACGCGCCGGCCACCTGCTCCGCCGCCTGCCGCTGAAAGCCACCCCGAAAGACGGCGAGCCGGCACAGCGCAGAGCGCTCCTGGTCCGAGAGCAGGTCCCACGAATGGCAAAAGACCGCCCGCAGGCTCTGGTGTCGCTCGGGCATGTCGCGGGCGGCGCCCGCCAGAAAATCCAGGCTGCGCTCGATTTCGGACGCGATCTCGGTGCAGCCCAGGACGCGCACCCAGGTGGCCGCCAGCTCGATGGCCAGCGGCATCCCTTCTACGAGGCGGCAGATGCGGGCGATGGCCCGCCTTTCCTCCGCCGCGAGGGCTTCGAGCTGGAAGCCGGCCCGCACGCGCCGCGCGCTGGACACGAACAGGGCGACAGAGCTATAGTCCTCGGCGCCATCCGCCTGCCCGGGCGAGGGAACCGGCAGCCCCTGGAGGTCGAACAGCCACTCGCCCTGGAGGTTCAGCCGCTCGCGCGACGTGACCAGCAGCTTGACCCCCGGCGCGCCCTGCAGCAGCTCCGCCAGGCCCACGCCGTCCTCCAGCAGGTGCTCATAGTTGTCCAGCAGCAGCAGTAACGACCTGCCGCGGAGATGGCGCAGGAGCTGGTCCAGGGGAGCCATGGAGCCGGAAAACGTGTGCCCCAGGGCGCCGGCTATGGCCGGGACGACCAGGGAGGGCGACGCGAGGGAGGCGAGGGGCACAAAGTGCACCCCGTCGGGGAACAGCCCCCGGTGGACGGAGGCCGCCTCGATGGCCAGGCGCGTCTTGCCGACGCCACCCGGGCCGACGATGGTCAGCAGGCGGCACTGGCGGTCGGCCAGCAGCCGGGCCAGCGCGGCCATCTCGCGCTTTCGGCCGATGAGGGACGTGGCGGGCAGGGGCAAATTCGAGGCCGCCCGGCGCGGCGTGGGGCACGAACCGGCGCCCGCAAGGCCGGCCAGGGGCGGGCCCAGCCGCTCGACGGGCTCGACGCCACGGGCCACGCGGACAAACGCCTGCCGTTGCTCGGGCGGGATCTCCAGGCACTCGGCCAGGAGCTCGGCCACCTGCCTGGACGGTCGCCGCTCGTCGGTCTCGACCTTGCGCAGGCCCGAGACCGAGCAGCCCACGCAATCGGTAAGCTGTTCTCGGGTCAGATCAAGCGCCTTCCGGCGCCTGGCAATCCACGCACCAAACGAAATCTCGGCCTCCACTTGTATCCTCCCGGTTCTTGCAGCGCGACGTGGCGGCAAAGGAAAGGCCTGCCATGGATAGCGTACCTGCAGTGTGAGACAGCGGAGCGGTACTATTCAGTGGGCCGTTGTACAACAGTTGAGCAAAGTTGTCAACTATTGGCGCCGGGGGATTCGGGTTGCTGCAAAGTCGGTCCTGTGGCCTGGGACCGCCGAGCGCCGGCTCGGCGTTTGAAGGCTCGCGGAGGATCGACACTCCCTGCGGTCGCCCGCCACTTCCTGGCGGATGTGGTGCCAGGGGCATGGAGGCATAAGTCACTGTCGCCAGATCCCGCCGCACAGTAAGTGCGGAGGCGACCGCAGGGAGTGCCGATCCAGGCAGAGCGAACACTCGCTTGCTCCGATGTGCCACTGAACGCTCCGTTGGTTTCTGAATCCGTTGTTGTCTTGTGGCAAGAGCAGAACAACGGATTTTGAATAGGACGGATGCAGTGAGCGGCGCTGGAGAAGGTAAGAACTGGGGGCCGAGCATGAGGAGCATGGCTCGGGCTTCGCCCTCTCGCTCACGCCAGATCTACCAGGAAGCGGCGGGATCTGCCTATCCCGCCGGAGCGCATAAGGAGAGATCTGAAAATCCCGCCGGAGCGCCCGTCTTACGAGGTGGGGCACTTCCTGGGTGCATTCCTGGGGCAGCCTGTGACCCCAACGAGGAGCGGGGATGGCCTATACTGGGCGCACACACATCCAAGAGCGAGGAGGAAAAATGAACATCGTCATGATCCTGTTGCGTCTCGTCCACATCGGCGCCGGCGTATTCTGGGCCGGGGCGGCGGTCATGATCGCCGCGTTCGTGGAGCCCGCCGTCAAGGAGTCGGGGCCCGAAGGGGGCCGGTTCATGCAGCGGCTGGTGCGAGGACAGCGGCTCTCCACCTACATGTCCCTGTCCTCCCTGGCCACTGCCCTCTCCGGGCTGATCCTGTACTGGCCGGTTTCGGGGCACCTGAGCGTCCAGTGGCTCACCTCGGGCCCCGGCCTGACCCTCACCATCGGGTCGGTGGCCGGCCTGCTGGCCTTTGCCATCGGCTCCCTGGTGAACGGGCCGACTGCCGGGAAAATCGCCGCCCTGGGCCAGGAGATGCAGGCCGCCGGCGGCCCGCCCAACCCGGCCCAGGTGGCGGCCATGGGCTCCCTCCAGACCCGCATGCGCACAGCAGGGATCGTGGATGCGGCCCTGCTGGGCATCGCCGTGGCGGGCATGGCCATCGCCAGCTACGTGCGGCTGTGAGCTGGCGGCTCCTGTTCGAGCTGCCGGCGTCCCCGCCGGGCGCCGGCCAGGACGAGGCCATGCAGCGCGTCGCCCAGGTGGTGGAGGGCTTGTTGCAGCCCCCGCAGAGCGACCGGGTGCGGCGGTCCATCGCCGAGGCGTTGCAGGGCACAGCACACGGGGACGCCGGAGATGGACCCAACATGGGGGCCCTTGTCCGGGTCTGGATCTGGGGTCCGCCGGCCGCCCAGGCGCCATCCGGCCGGCGGGGAGGCAATGGCTGGGGATACTTTCTGCTGGAGAGGCAGGAGGATGGCGCGCAGGACGGTCCCCACCGGGTCGTCGAGCTGTACCTGTACCAGGAAGCCGAGCGCACCGGGTGAGAGGACGAGGGCCGGGATCTCGATCCCGGTCACAAACGAGGAGAAAGAGTCCATGAATCTCGAACGCTTTTCCACGTATGTTCTTCTGGCGGCTGTTGTGCTGCTGGCCGTCCCGGGCCTGCCCGCGCTCCGGCATTCGCCGGTGCCGGCGGCCGGGGCAGCGACCCTGGCCGGCGATGAGGCCGATTTCAGCCGGCTTCCCCTCCAGTTCGAGGCCAACCAGGGACAGGCGGATGCTGAGGCCAGATTCCTGGCCCATGGATCGGGGTACAACGTCTTCCTGACGCCTCGGGAAGCCTCGCTGGCCCTGTCGCCACCGCGGCCCGGGCAGCCCCCCGCGGTGGTCAGCCTGCAGTTCGTCGGTGCGGCCGCCGAGCCGCCGCTGGTGGGCGAGGGCCGCCTGCCGGGCGTCGTCAACTACTACCTCGGGCGCGATCCGTCCCGCTGGCACACCGGCATCCCGACCTACCGCCAGGTCCGGTACCGGGGGCTCTATCCCGGGATCGACCTGCTCTTTTTCGGCACCGGGGGGCAGTTGGAACACGATTTCGTGATAGCCCCCGGCGCCGATCCCGATGCTATCAGGGTGAGAGTCGAGGGCGCCGACGCCGTCGAGCTCGAAGGGACCGGCGACCTGCTCCTGAGCGTGGCCGGCGGCCAGGTCCGGCTGCGCAAGCCGTTCATCTATCAGGAGGTCGATGGCGCTCGCCACCCCATCGCCGGCGGTTATCTGTTGCACGGCGGGGGGCAGTTTGGGTACCAGGTCGCTGCCTACGACCCGAGCCGGCCCTTGATCGTCGATCCCGTGTTGAGCTATGCCACCTACCTGGGTGGCAGCGGTGACGAGAGTGGCTACGACATCGCCCTGGATTCGGCGCAGAACATGGTCGTCGTCGGCCGCACAAACTCGACCGACTTTCCCCTCATGAACCCCTGGCAGCCCGAATTCGGCGGCGGCGGCGTCGCTTGCCCCTCCGACGAGGCGCCGTACCGGCTGTGCTACGATACCTTTGTGGTCAAGCTCAACGCCACGGGCACAGCCCTCGTCTATGCCACCTATCTCGGTCTGCCCGGTGATGACGAGGGGCGTGGCGTGGCCGTGGACCAGGCGGGCAACGCCTATGTCACCGGCTACATCTCGCTCAACAGCGATTCCCTGCCCGACATGTACATCTACAAGTACGTGCAGATCGCCAGGCTCGACCCGCTGGGCGCTGTGGACTTCTGGTCCTGGTTTGGCTCCGTGAAGTCCAGGGGGCTGGCCATCGCCGTCGACCCGGCAGGGCTGGTCTACGTGGCCGGCGAGGTGGCGAGCAGTGGGTTTCCCACCACGCCCGGCGCCATCCAGTCCGAGTGGCTGGAAGCCATCGACGGCTTTGTGTCTGTCATCGACTTGAATGCCGGCGCGCTGCTGTACTCGACCTACCTGGGGGGCAGCGGCGAGTGGTGCGAGCTGTGCGCCAGCGCCGTGAACGGAATTGCGGTGGACGGCGCGGGCATGATCTACCTCACGGGGCAGGCCGCGGCCAGCTTCCCGACGACAGCCAATGCCTACCAGCGCACCTTTGACGGCCTGTGGAAGGCGTTTGTGGCCAAGATCGATCCCAGGCGCTACGGCCTGGACGGCCTCGTCTATTCCACGTACCTGGGCGGCACCGTCCTGAGCGACTTTGGGTACGACATTGCCGTGGGCCAGGACGGCACGGTGTACGTCACCGGCGCGACGCAGAGTGACGACTTTCCGACGACCCCCGGCGCCTTTGACCGGACGTGTGGCACCGACGGCATCTGCAACACCACGGACAACATGGTCTGCGACTATACCCTGCCCGGCCAGCTTCCCATCTGCCACGTCGACTCCAAGTCGGACGTCTTTGTCGCCAGGCTGGACCCCTCGCAATCGGGAGTTGCCTCCCTCGTCTACTCCACCTACGTGGGGGGCGGCGGCCACGAGTCGGGCTATGGCATTGCCGTGGACGGGGACGGCAATGCGTACGTCACCGGCAAGACGGTTTCGCCCGACTTTCCGCTGGTCGACCCCATCCAGGCAACCATTGGCGGCAACATCGACGCCTTTGCCTTCAGGCTGAACGCCGCAGGTTCAGAGCTGGACTATGCTACCTTCCTGGGCGGGGGCGGCGACGACGTCGGGGAAGCGGTGGCCGTGGACACCGCGGGCAGCGCCCACCTGGTCGGCTGGACGGGCTCCATGGCGTTCCCCACGGTCAATCCTCTGCAGCCGCGGGCGGGCGGCTGGGAGGCGTTCATCGCCCGCATCGAGCACACGTCCACCCAGCCTCCGGCATACAAGTTTTTCCTGCCCCTGTTGGTCAAGTGAAAAGGGAGGATCAACCATGACCCACTTCTTTTGCCAGAAACGTCGTTTGCTGCCGGGCTTGAGCATCGTTCTGATCTTGCTGCTGGTCCCGGCAACCGCCTGGTCACAAAACAACCGGTGGAGCCCCATCGGCCCGGAGGGCACCGTGGTCGACGGTTTGGCCGTCGATCCGACCGCACCGGCCACCCTCTTTGCCGGCACCGAGCAGGGGGTGTTCAAGACCACCAACGCCGGCGGCGAGTGGCTGCCGGCCAACACGGGCTTGACCGAACTCCAGGTTGTCACCCTGGCGATGGACCCCACGGCGCCCGGCACGCTCTATGTCGCCGTGTTGCAAGACGGGGTGTTCAAGACGACCAACGGCGGCGGCAACTGGGTGCCGGCCAACACCGGCCTGACCGGCGATCAGGCCTATGCGCTGGTCGTCAACACGGCGACGCCGGGCACGGTCTATGCCGGGACCTGGGGTGGCGGGGTGTTCAAGAGCACCAACGGCGGCGGCAGTTGGTCGCCGGCCAACACCGGCCTGACCGAGCTTCAGGTACGTGCCCTGGCCATCGACCCGGCCGCGCCCGACACCCTCTATGCCGGCACCGACGGCGCCGGGGTGTTCAAGAGCACCAACGGCGGCGGCAGTTGGACGCCGGCCAACACCGGCCTGACGAACCTGTATCCCCTCGTCCTGGCCGTCGATCCGGTGGCACCGGGCACGGTCTATGCCGGGACCTGGGGCGGTGGGGTGTTCAAGAGCACGAATGGCGGCACCACCTGGACCGCGGCGAACAGTGGCCTGACCAACGGCGACATTCGGGTGCTGGCCGTCAACCCGGTCTATCCGGAAAGGCTCTACGCCGGTTCCAACGGCTTTGGTGTGTTCAAGAGCATCAACGGGGGCAGGACCTGGATTCCGATCAACGACGGGCTGACCGACACCGCCGTCCACGCCCTGGCCATCGATGCCGATGCCTCTGCCACGCTCTATGCCGGAACGGCGGGCGGCGGGGTGTTCACCATGACCTCTACCTGGAACGTCTTCTTGCCGCTCGTGATCCGCTGAACGAGCCCAGGCTCCGGGGGGTGATGCTGTGCACGAAGGAGGGCAGGGGATGGAAGAAGGCGTCTTTGTAGGGCGAGAGCGCGAGCTGCAAGAGCTGCACAAACGCGTCGACGACGCCCTGTCGGGCAAAGGCGAGATCTGCTTTGTCACCGGCGAGGCCGGAAGCGGCAAGACGGCCCTGGTGCGCCACTTTGTGGGGCAGGCCCTGGCCGCCGATCCGGACCTGGTGGTGGCCCTGGGTAGCTGCAACGCCCAGGTGGGTGCCGGCGAGCCCTATCTCCCCTTCCGCGAGGTGCTGGCCCAGCTCACCGGCGATGGCGAGGGCCGGCAGGCGGCGGACCGGACGACGCCGGAGAACGCCGGCCGCCTGCGCGCCGTGGTGGTGCGCTCCGTGCAGGTCCTGGTGGAGGTGGCGCCCGACCTCATCGACGTCCTCGTGCCCGGCGCCTCCCTGGCCGGCGCCCTCGGCAAGGCCGTGGCCGAAAAGGTGGGTTGGATGGACCGGCTGGAAGCCGTCCTGAAGAAAAAGGACCGGCAGGGCGAGGCCGTGGTCGAACAGAGCCGCATCTTTGAGCAATACACCGCGTTCTTGCAGCAGGTGAGCGCCAGGACACCCTTGATCCTCTTTCTCGACGACCTGCAGTGGGCCGACGACGCCTCCCTGGGCCTCCTCTTCCACCTGGGGCGCCGCGTGGAGGCCGGCCGCATCCTGATCCTGGGCGCCTATCGCCCCAACGACGTCGCCCTGGGCCGGGGTGAGGAGCGCCACCCCCTCGCCGCCGTGGTCCACGAGCTGACGCGCTACCGCGGCGACGTGACCGTCGACCTGGACGCGATCCCCGAAACGGCCAGCCGCCGGTTCGTGGACACGCTCCTCGACGCCGAGCCCAACTGCCTGGGGCCCACGTTTCGCCAGGTCCTGTTCCGGCGCACGGGCGGCCACGCCCTGTTCACCGTCGAGCTGCTCCGGGAGCTGAAGGAGCGGGGCGACCTCGTCCGCGACGGCGACGGGTGCTGGGTGGAGGGGCCATCCCTGGACTGGGACGTCTTGCCCGTCAAGGTGGAAGGGGTCATTGCCGAACGCATCGGCCGCCTCGACCAGGACCTGCAGGACCTGCTGACGGTGGCCTGTGTGGAGGGTGAGGAGTTCACGGCTGAGGTGGTGGCGCAGGTGGAGGCCCTGAGCGAGCGAGAGGTGGTGCGCAGGCTCGGCGACGACCTGCAGAGGCGCCACCGCCTGGTGAGCGAGCTGGGCGCTGCCCGGTCGGGGGGCCTGCGGCTGTCTCGCTATCGCTTCGCCCACGCCCTTTTCCAGCAGTACGTGTACGGCGGCCTCGACGCCGCCGAGCGGGCCTGCCTGCACCGGGAGATGGGCCAGGCCATGGAGCGGCTGTTCGGCGCCGAGACGGCGGCCGTGGCCGCGCAACTGGCCCGCCACTTTGACGAGGGCGGGATCCCCCTCAAGGCGGCCGCCTACCGGCTCCAGGCCGGCCAGGGGGCGTGCCACATGTCGGCCCACCACGAAGCGGCGGCCCACCTGTCCAGGGGCCTGGAGCTGCTGGAGGGCGTGCCCCCGGGGCCGGAGCGGATCCAGATGGAGCTGGGCCTGCAAACGCTGCTGGGCACGACGCTGATCACCACCTTCGGCTACGCCGCGCCCCAGGTGGAGGAGGCCTTTGCCCGCGCCCGCACCCTATGCCACACCCTCGGCGACCCGCCCCAGGTGATCCCCGTCCTGTTCGGCCTGTGCCTGTACCACATGGTGCACGGCGAGATCCGCCGCGCCCGCGACGAAGGGGAGCGGTTTCTCCCGCTGACCCGGCAGGCGGGGGACGTCGGCTACGAGATAGGCTGCCACTTTTTGCTGGGCGCCATCACCCTCTACCAGGGCGAGCTCGAGCGCGCGCGCCGGCATTTCGAAGAGGCGGCCGCCCTCCACGATCTCGACCGGGATCGGGACCTGGCCCACCGGCTGGGCAACGACCCCGTCGTGGCCTCGCTCCTCTACCTGTCGTGGACGCTGTGGTTCCAGGGGTATCCGGAACAGGCGACGGCCCGGATGGAAGAGGGACTGCGGCTGGCCGAGGTGCTGGGCCATCCCCACACCAGCACGCTGGCCGCCTTTTTCGCCTCCACCTTCCACCAGCTCGTGCGCCAATGGCCCCAATGCCAGGCGGAAGCCGAGCGGGCCCTGGCCCTGGCCGGCCGGGGCCGGTTTCCCTTCTGGCAGGCGGGCTGCACCATGCTGCGCGGCTCGGCCCTGGCCCGGCGCGGCTCCGGGGACGAGGGCATCGCCGTGCTGCAAGAGGGGCTGGACCGGTGGGAGGCGACGGGGACGCGGGTGGCGCTGCCCTACTTTCGCGCCCGCCTGGCCGAGGCCTTCCTGGGGGCAGGCCGCCGGCAGGAGGGCCTGGACGCGCTGGAGCAGTCGTTCTTCCACGGCGAGGAGGTCTGGTGGCACGCCGAACAGCACCGCCTGCGCGCCGAGCTCCTGCTGCTGGCGCCCGGCAACGAGGCCGAAGCCGAGATCGCCCTCCACAGGGCGCTGGCGATAGCCCGCGATCAGAAGGCGAAATCCCTGGAGCTGCGGGCGGCCATGAGCCTGGCCCGCCTGCTGCGCCCGCTGGGCCGGGCATCCGAGGGGCAGGATGTGCTGGCCGGCTGCTATGCCTGGTTCGGCGAAGGGTTGGACACCGCAGACCTCCGGGAGGCGAGGGATCTCCTGGAAGATTTCAGACGACATGGAGGAAAACAATCGTGAGTGCACTCCGCAGGGTTGTGTCGCGCCACCAGTTGGTGCTGTTCTACGTCCTGGCCTACGGCTTGAGCTGGGCATCTGCCATCCCCACGGATGGCAGCCTCCTGCCGTACGGGCCCAGCCTGGCGGCCATCATCGTGCTGGCCATCGTCGCCGGCCGTCGGGGCCTGGCCGGCTTGTGGCGGCAGGTCGCCCACTGGCGCGTGCCGTGGACCTGGTACCTGGCGGCTCCCGGGGTTGTCGTCGCCTTTCACCTGGCGGCGTTCGTCCTCAACCTGCTTTTCGGCGCGACCGTGGCCGGGACGTCTCACCTGGAGTCGTGGCCGGCCGTCAGTGCCGTACTGGTCGAGTTGTTGCTGTTTGGCGGCCTGTGGGAGGAGCCGGGCTGGACCGGCTACGCGCTGCATCGCGCCCTGGGCCCGGCGGCCCACCGGCCTGTGAGCCGTCTGCTGGCTGCGACCCTCGTCGTCGGCGTGCTGCGGGCCGTGTGGCACCTGCCCCTGGTGCTGTACGGCCATCTTCCGTGGTACGATTTTCTGTTCTACAACCTGGCTTTGCAGTTCATCGTCACCTGGTTGTACCTGGGGACCCGGGGCAGCGTCCTCGTCGTCATGTTGTTCCACCTGGCGTCCAACGTCGCCTTCAGGCTCATGTCCCCGCTGTTCGCCGGGGCCGACGCGACGCGCTACTGGGGCCTGTTCATCGCCTGCGCGTGGGGGGTCGTCCTCGCCGTCGTCCTGCCGAGCTGGCTCAGGTCTCGGGCAGAGACCATTACCGCCGCGGCCGGGCTCGACGGCCGGGGTTAACGCCCGGCAAACAGGTCTCCGCCATGGGAGGGCAATGCGGCCCCGCCCGCTTTTGCCCTTTCGCTCGATGGGTGGTATAATGCTCCCGTCAACCAGGGCACGAGCCTCGCGGCGCTTGCCGGCCCGAGGCTTGGGCGCAGAGTGGGCGCCGGCCTGAGCCGGTCTGAGCCGGTCTGAGAACGAACCAGGGATCCCACCAGCCCGCCCCGCGCCGGGGGCGGGCGTTTCTTTTCTCCTCCCGGGGAAGAAGGAGGCTGACGTGAAGGACGAGCAGGCGTTCGAGACGCTCCTGGCCAGCGTGACGGAGGCCCTGAACCGGAGCCTGGCGCGGCACTCCGCGGCGGCATCCAGGGGCGACCTGAAGGCCCTGGACGCCGAGATGGAGCTGCAGCGCCGGCTCGTGGGCGCCCGGAAGAAGCTGGAAGCCCTGCACAAGGCGTGGCCCCTGCCGGAGGCAGAAAAGCCGGCGCCCCGCCCGAAAAAGCGCGCCCCCCGCGCCACGAGGCTCGGGCGCGGGCAAAAGACGCCCGATGCGGCCTACGTCCTGCCCATCCTCCAGGCCCTGGACGAGATGGGTGGGCGGGGCCGGGCGCCCGACGTGGTCGATCGCGTCGGCGAGATCATGGCCGGCGACCTGAACGAGCACGACCGCGGCAAGGTCCGGTCGGGCGAGGTGCGCTGGCGCAACACGGCCCACTGGACCCGCTTTGACATGGTGCAAGGGGGGCTGCTGGCCGCCAACTCGCGCCGCGGCACCTGGGAGATCACTGACGCAGGGCGGGCGTATTTGCGGGAGCGGGAAAAGTAGGCCGCCGGGACCCCTGCTCCTCCGCCAGCGGCAGGGTGAAGCCAAAGGTGCTGCCCTGGCCCGACCGGCTGCGGCAGTAGGCGCGGCCGCCGTGCTGCTCGGCGATGGCCTTGACGATGGACAGCCCCAGGCCGGTGGCCTGCTGGCGGCGCGTGTTGGTGCCGCGCCAGAAGCGCTGGAACAATTTGGGCCGCTCCTCGTCCGGGATGCCGGGGCCCGTGTCCTCCACCTCGACCACGACCTCTGAATCCTGCCGGAAGGCGCGCACGGCAACCCGGCCGCCGGCGGGGGTGAACTTGACGGCGTTGCCGAGGAGGTTGGCGAGGGCCTGGGCGATCAGATCGTGGTCGGCGCTGGGGTGCACGACGCCGGCGGCCACGCTCCAGTCCAGCGCCAGCTCGGCGGATTGGGCCGTGGGCGCAAAGCTCGCGACCACCTCCTCCACCAGGGCCGCCAGGTCCAGCGGCTCCCGGCTCAGCGTGACCTGGCCCGATTCGATGCGCTCCACGTCCAGGAGGTTGTCGATGAGGCGGGCCATGTGGTCGATGCGGGCCAGCGCCGTGTCCAGGACCTGCCTGGCCTCCGCGTCCTGGGCCAACTCCTCCTGGACGTACTCGACATAAGCCTTGACAACCGCCAGGGGCGCCCGGAGGTCGTGGGCGGCCATCTGCAGGAACCCCGACTTTTCCGCGTCCAGCCGGACGAGCCGAGCGTTGGCTGCCTCCAACTGGCCGCGCAACAGGCGCACCTCGTTGAGCTGCTGGGTCACCTGCTGGTCCAGGCGGCCCTCTTCGGTCACGTCCTGCACGAGCAGGATGAGGGTGCCCGGCTCGGCCGAGTTTGGAAGGGCGGTCAGCGACAGGTAGCGGCGCTCCCTGCCGTCCCCTTCCATGCGGTTGATGAGCGGCAGCTCGAAGCGGTCCGCCTGCCCGGCGGCCACGGCGGCCAGGTCCTTTTCGCTGCCGATGAGCTCGGGGAAGACGTCCTGGACCGGCTGGCCGGCGGGATTCGCGGCCGGCCAGCCAGGCCGGGCTTGCGGGTCGGCGCTCCAGCTCGTGATGCGCAGGCCGGCGTTGAGGTGCGCGATGGCCACCTTCAGGTCGGCCAGGATGGCCTCGACGAGGGGCGCGCTCACCACCGGGGCCGTCATGGTCGCGATGCCCGGAGCAACAGCATGCCAAGCTGTTGGAACAGCTCTTCCACGCCTGCGCCGGTCCTGGCGCTGGTGAGGTGGATCGGGGCCTGGAGCTCGGCGGCCACGGCGGCCAGGTCGTCTTCGGCCACGCGGCGCTCCTCTTCCAGATCCTCCTTGTTGGCGGCCAGGACGAGGGCTGCCTCGGGGTTTGTCGCCAGCAGCCGCTCGGCGTAGCGGCCAACCGCGGACAGCGTGTCGGGGCGGGTCAGATCGCAGACGAGGATGGCCCCCGAGGCCCCCCGATAGTAGCTGGGCACGACGGGGCTGCCGTCCGACTCGCTGGCCAGATCCCAGAGCATCAGCGTCAGGGCGACGTCGCCGTCGTCTACCGGCACGTGCATCACCCGGCGATCCACCTTGACGCCGATGCTGCTCAGGTATCGCTCGTCGAACCGGCCTTCCACAAACCGGCGCACCAGGCTCGTCTTGCCCACGTAAAAATCTCCCAGCAAACATACCTTCTTGGTGAGTTCTCGCACTTGTTTACCTGCCAGTGTTGGTCACTTTCATTGTAACAAAG